>JBLHKS010000225.1:0-11075 GCA_047620505.1 Verrucomicrobiales bacterium
TTTTCGAGACTGATTCGAAGCCTGTAGATTCCGTCTTCTCAGCGTTGGGCTGCCGACCTCCTAGACCCCACTCGGCATCAAAAAATCCAGAAAGTTTTCCACACCGTTGATTAAAAGGAGAGAATCCATGATTACTTCAAAAGAATCAACAACGCGCGGGGCTCGAAGTCTTCAGCTTCAGCGTCTCGTAAGCACTTCACTGCTCGTCCTCTTTCTCGGGCACCTGCTGACTAGTCGCATCCACGGGGCAGAGGACCAGGCTGATCCATACGACGCACTTTACGATGTGATCATGACGCGGTTCGGGCCGGACGGAAAATCGTATGCAGAGAATGAAAGCACCCCAGCAATTTTTGCATGGTCAGAGTTCCCATTTGATGACAAGACATTCAAGAAGTTCGACGAGGCCTTGGATGCGTTTGGGGCTCTTCCACAGGAAAAGATCGAGGAGTACAGTGATGTTAAGCGTGCTTTGCTGCAACGCCATCTCTGGAAAGTATTTGATGCGACCTTTCCATTTATCAATTGGAAAGAAGGCTACTACTGGAGTGGTCGTACACGGTTCCCTAAAACTCATATGGATCGCCGCGAAGCAGTCCAGCCTCGGATTGCAACGCTTATTCAAAGACTTGCTCTAACAAAGGAACAAATCCAAGCGCTTCCCAACACAATGGCGGCGACGGTAGAGTCAGGTGATTTTGAGGAGAGTCACGATCCCGCGGACCGGTTCAAGCGCTTCCTCCCGGGCGACCCCTATTCAAAAGAAAGCCCGTGGTTTTGCATGAGCGAGGCTGGCGATGCCATCCCGGCGAGTGTCCACACGGGCGAGCGTCAATCGCGGTCGATGTTCCTTTCCTTCATGCGTCTTCCTGGAGGTCGCATCGAGACTCGCAAGTATGTGGAGAATTTGAAGAAAGTTGCGGAAGTATTTCCCGTCGGGACGCAGTTCGCACTCATCGAGCAAGCGTTCTTGATCAGCGATGAAGGCGAACTGATTCTCAGTCCGTTGATCGTCAGCATCCAGTTACGCGCCTACTTGGATTTGGAACGGAGCGCGAATGCCGCACGTCCCGATGCGACGCAATGTTTGGCTGAATTCGTCATGCAGCCGCGCCAACTCATGCAGGGAAATGCGGTCATGAAGGCAATGAAACCAGATGACCGCCGCTTTGAAGCCGGTGACGAAGATTGTCAATTGAGTGGTGGCCCCCACGATCCGTTTGAAGGACGAATGCCGGCTACAACACGCCTCAATCTCTGCATGGCTTGCCATGCCGGGGCGCCCGCGAAAAGTGCTCATGCGGTCCTGACGACAGGCTTTTCTTTTAATAGAAAAGCTAGCCTGCATATTGAGGAAGGAAGTCCTGCAGAGATCAGCAAGGCGACGTCTGCACAGAAGCGAGACAGTGTGGCATGGAAAACATTGCACGGACTCTGGCGAGCGGACACTGGGAGATGACCTACCCGATCGACCCCACTTTAGACCGGTAAAAAAACGGAAATAAATGCGGTGATCATCGCTACCAATCCCCAATAGTTACCCGCATTCGATAGGTCACTCACGCTCAGCCGTTCATCCTATGAAATTCTTCTTCCTCGCCACCGTCCTCCTCGCCTTCGGATCGGCTCACGCCGCCGATAAGCCCAACATCCTCTGGATTTTCGCCGAGGACACCTCGCCCTGGATGGGGTGCTACGGCAACGAAGTCAACGCCGGGCAGACCCCGAACATCGACTCTATCGCCGCCCGCGGCGTGCGTTTCGCCCGAGCCTACGTTCCCGCGCCAGTTTGCTCGGCTTGCCGTTCAGCCATGATGGGTGGCCAGAATCAAATCCGCTTCGGGGCGCACGAACACCGCTCATCGCGAGCGCCCGATGCCCAACTTTCCCTTCCCAAAGGTATGAAGCTCCTCCCCCAAATCATGCGGGAAGGCGGCTACTTCACCGCCAACCTCGGCAAGACCGACTAGATTTTTTCTGGAATCAGGACGCCACCTACACCCCAAAGCCAAAGCTCAAGAGCCAAACCGATTCCTGGGACATCCTCAAAGAAAACCAGCCCTTCTTCGTTCAAATGCAAACGCGCGGCGGAAAGAATAGCACCACGAAATTTCCGGCGAAACGTAAGACGGACCCCGCTTCGGTAATCGTCCCCGCCGACTATCCTGATAACGAAATATACCGGGAAACTGTCGCGCAACACCACGACGCCATTCGCACCGACGATGACCACATCGGCAAGATTCTCGAAGGCCTCAAGGCCGCCGGTCTCGAGGAAAACACCATCGTCGTTTACTTCTCCGATCACGGTGCCAACCATCTCGTTCGCTACAAGCAGATGCCCACCGAAGGTGGCCTCCACGTCCCTTTCGTCGTCATGGGCCCGGATGCTTTCATCCCCGAGAATGGGGTGCGTAACGACCTCGTTAACATGCTCGATCTCTCCGCCACCACCCTCGCATGGGCCCGCCTTGAGCAACCCTCCTGGTTCGAAGGCCGCGACCTCTTTGCAGAAAATTTTCAACCTCGCGAATTCGTCGCTTCCGCCAAAGACCGGCTCGATCACACAATCGATCAGGTCCGAACGATTCGCACAGACTCCTTTCGTTATACGCGTAACTACAAACTCGACCGTATCCTTCTTCAACCTCAATATCGAGATGGCAAGCCGTACCTTGAGAACCTCAAAGAGCTCTACGCCGCTGGCGAACTTTCTGAAGTTCACACGAAGATATTCTTTGGAGAACGCGAACGCGAAGAACTCTTCGATATTTCCAAAGATCCCCATCAACTCGTCAATCTTGCCGAGGATCTTGCCTACAAAGATGAACTCCAGCGCCATCGTGAACTGCTCGATCACTGGCTCGCCAAGGGCGACAAAGGCACAGGCGAAGAATCCGCCGCGGCCCTCCGGCACAACGGCGACGACTGGCAAGGCGGCCGCGGCGTGAACCCGGAATACGAAATCAACCGGCCCGACAACGACGGAGATGGACTCTCTGACAAATGGGAAAAGATCAACGGCCGCGATCCCTCCGATGGCCGCCTCCGCTACGAATTCGACTGCGGTGGTTGGCAAACCGAAGGCTGGGAAGCCATCGGCTTGCAGGACAACATCGCTGGCTTCCTGGGCTACCTCGACTTCGCGCTTGGGAAGGAAGAAGCCAGCCTGAAACGCTCAGATTTGAACGTCGCCGTGACTGACGATGATGATGCCCTCGTCATCCGCCTCCGCTCCTCTGGTGATCTCAAGATCCAGCCCAAGGCTAACGGAAAAGCACTCGGTCAGGCGGTTGATCTCGCCACCAGCAAGGACTATTATGACCTTCGGATCACCCTTGGAAACGCCCCCGCCTGGAATGGGACCATCGAATCCCTGCAACTCGATTTCCACGGTAGGGAAGGGGATTTCATCGAGATTGACTCGATCCAGGTAACTCGCTGAATCCCTTCAAGCACGATTTCGCCGCCGCTTAAAAATCAGCAGCTGCTCAACCTCCCCGTTTTCTGCTGGATCGCTTCCGAGATGATCTCTTTTTCGAGTGTTGCGGGCGTTTCCCGGTCGATGCGAGCCGGAAATCGACCTGTTTTTTGAAGGAATCCACTTTAGCGACTTCAACGTCAAGACGATCGCCTAACTGTATAACACGGCGGGTGCGGCGGCCTTGGACTTCGCCGCGCGCGGCATTGAATTCGTAGAAATCGTCTTCAATGATAGAGAGAGGCACGATGCCTCGCATTCCAAGATCGGGAACGTCGATGAAGAGGCCGAAATTCCGAACGTCCGTGACGAGCGCCTCGTACTTTTGCGGCTTTCCGGCTTTCAGTTGAGTTTTGAGAAAAGCGTAGAGTTTAACGTCTTTGCTATCTCGTTCTGCATCGGCTGAGTTGCGTTCTGTGCCTGAAATATGGCTGGCGATTTTCGACAACTCCGCTGGAGCGGCGCTCTTCTTTTCGAACAGGCTTCTATGCACGATCAGATCGGCGTATCGACGGATTGGCGAGGTGAAATGCGCATACTTATCCTTGGCTAATCCGTAGTGGCCCAAAGCCTCGACGGCATAGCGAGCTCTCATCAGCGATTTCAGAAACCCGATCTTCAGCGCCGGACCGATCGTGAGACCGCCCAATCGTTTGAGCAGTTTCTGGACCTCGGCCGCCTTTTCCAGATTACCACATTGGATGTTGTGGCTCAGCACTTCTTCCCGGTATTCGCGAAGCCGCGCCGGATCCGGTTTTTCATGGACTCGATGAATCGCGGGACGCTTCTGCTTCATCAAACGACCGGCCACGGCTTCGTTCGCGAGAAGCATAAATTCCTCGATCAATTGGTGTGATGGATCGGTCTCGACCTTCTCAATCTTTTCAACCCGGCCGTGCTCATCGAGCCGAATCTTAGTTTCTGGAAAATCGAGATCGAGCGAGCCTGACTTGAATCGCAAGCGCCGGATTTTCTGCGCCAGATTCCCCGCAGAGCGCAGCATTTCCTCGATGGCATCATTCGGCTTGCTGTTCAAAACGGCTAACGCCTCTTCGTAGCTGTAGCGTCTTTGCGAGTGAATCACGGCCGGATAAAACCGGGTGCGCTGGACCTTGCCGTCGTCGTCGATCAGAAATTCGACACACTTCGTGAGCCGATCGACATTCGGTTTGAGCGAGCACAATTCGTTGCTGAGCACCTCCGGTAGCATCGGAATCACGCGGTCCACCAGATAGGTGGAGTTTCCGCGGCTACGCGCCTCAATATCGAGCGCGGATCCCGGCTTAACATAATGTGAGACGTCCGCGATGTGAACCCAGAGCTTCCACTGATTTGAATCTTTGCGCTTAAGATAGAACGCGTCGTCGAAGTCCTTCGCGTCCGCCGGATCGATCGTGATGACCGAATGACCTCGGCAATCCGTGCGGTCGGTGAGGTCCTTTTTCCCTACCTCTTTGCCGTGATTCTTGACCTCCTTGAGCACCTTGGGCGGGAATTTGAGCGGCAGCTCGTATTGTCGGATCACGCCCAGCATGTCGACGCCCTCTTCGGTCGGTGGCCCAAGGACCTCGGTAATCACGCCTTCCGGATTGCTGTTCCGCGATTCCCATTCTCGAATTTCGACGACGACTTTGTCTCCGGCACGAGCCTCGCGGCCGACGTCTTTGGCTGGGGGAACCGTGATGTCGTGCTGCAAACGCGGATCGTCGGGAATGACGTATTGAAATTGCCGGCCGATTTTCAGCGTGCCCACGATCTGGTTTCGGCGGCGCTCGAGAACGCGGACGACGGTTCCGGTCTCGGTTTTGGTGTCCTTGGTTCGCTTGCCTTGTGGACGAATATCGCGTCGAACGAGAACGCGATCGTCGTGTAGCGCTGTGCCCGTTTCGTTAGCTGAAATCGAGATTTCGCCGAGCCCCGGTTCGTCAGGGGTCAGGAACCCGCGACCGTGCCGGGTGATCTGGATTCGCCCGGGAATCAAGTCGGCTTCCTTTGGCAGGATGTAGCGATTCCCTTTGATTCGGGCGATCTGGCCGCTGCGCTCGAGTTCGCGGAGCGCATTCTGGAGGGTTTGTTGTTGGTTAGGAGCTAACTTGAGCCCCCGAAGCATTTCGGGAACGTTTGCGGGCAAGTAATCTCGTTTGCCGAGTAGTTTTAGGATTTTATCTTCCATTTGTCTTTGTAGTGAGGTTTTTTGTGTCTGTGAAATTTGGTGAGATCCAAGCCGAAGGCATGCGAGCGGCTTTCGATGTGCGCTTCGCATCCTGGCACAACGATAAAGGTCGCGGGGAAATGATGCGTGCGGTTGGCGATGAGAACATCGGCGTTTTCAGCCAGCTGCCGCAGTTTTCCCAAGAAAGGAAAGTTCCTCATCCTCGGTCTCTGATCGAAGGACGAATTATGCAGATCGTCGCTCAGGTGACGCCTCCGCTAAAACCTGCCAAGCCAGCAACTGCTGAATGATGCTGCCTAATCCGGCCGTGTTCAACAAAGAATCATGCTGAATTTGCTTCCATCTCGCCCGGGGCGCGGCCTGGCGATGCAACGACGAAATTTTCTGGCGGCTGCGAGCGCGGGTGCCGCGGGGCTGAGCCTTCCTCAAATTTTGCAGGCAAACACGGCTTCGCAAACCGGTCAGGCTTTCGATGGCTCGGCCAAAAACTGCATCTACATCTTCTTGTGCGGCGGTCCGTCGCAGCTCGACATGTGGGATCCGAAACCGGAGGCACCGAGCGGCATTCGAAGCGCTTTTCAGCCGATTTCGACAAACGTTCCCGGCATCCAGCTGACGGATCTGCTTCCCAAAACTGCGAAGCACGCCGATAAGATGGCGATCATCCGGTCGATGCATCACGACAACGCCAGTCACGATGTCGGGATCGCGCGGACGCTGCTTTCGATGGCGAATCCGCCTACCAAAAAGACCTCGCCGCCCGAGCGTCAGGATCCGCCTGCGGTTGGCGGGGCGTTGAGCTACTTGTTAGGCTCGCCGGGTGAGTTGCCGGCTTGGGTCACGCTGCCTCGGCACTTCACTACTGGGCCGCGATTCTTTAAAGGTCAGACCGCCGGGTTTCTCGGCCCGGAGTTCGATTCCTTCACTCCGGACGAGGCCAAAATCGACTCGCTCGCCGCTAAGGAATTCGCCGTAAATTCGCTCCAACCCGCCGACGGGCTTACGCTCGAACGGCTGCGCTCACGTCAGCAGCTGCTGGACCGGATGGACGGTCTCGCGGGCGATTGGCTTGAGTCGCCAGCGATCCTGCCGGCCAGGGAGCACCACGAAAAAGCCTTCGAGATGCTGACTTCCGATCAGGCTAAGCGCGCCTTCGATCTCACCGCCGAATCGCCCAAACTCCGCGACGCCTACGGCCGAAACGAATACGGCCAGAGCTTTTTGATGGCTCGTCGGCTCGTCGAATCCGGCGTGCGGATGGTGAACGTGTTCTGGACATTTTACGGCGAAGACGGCTGCCAGTTTAACCTCTGGGATAATCACGGAATCGACGGCCTAGTCTGCGGCGGCTACAGCAAAGGCATCGACATGATCACCGCGCCGTACTGCGCTCCAGCCTTCGATCTGGCCTACTCGGCGCTGCTTGAGGATCTGCATCAACGCGGCCTGCTCGACGACACGATGGTGGTTGTGTTAGGCGAATTCGGCCGCACGCCCAAGATCAATAAAACCGCCGGTCGCGATCACTGGCCGAACTGCTATTCGGTCGTCCTCGCTGGCGGCGGCGTCCGCGGCGGACAGGTTTACGGGAAGAGCGACGCTCATGCGGCTTACGTCGATGAAAAACCGGTCACGCCTGACGATCTCGGCGCGACGATGTTCCACGCCTTCGGCATCCCGCCGAGCACGACGATTCCGGATCAGGCCGACCGCCCCGTTCCGCTGACAAAGGGCGGGCCGATCACTGAGCTATTCGGCTGAAGGACAGGCGGAGCTCTGAGATGGCGGCGAAGAAAACATCCGGTGTTGCCTCGGATGAATGGAAATTCGTCGGGCCGCCGTGTTCGGGGCATGTCTTTACGAAGCCCCGCTCCTCGGCAAGTTAGAACGCTTGCGATTCTATTCTTAGTTGGCTGCATTTTTCAGGCATCAGCAGTCGAAACAGAAGAGGCCAAGCTCAAAGCAGGCGCCGCGACGAGCAACATCACTCCGCCTCTCGGCACACTGCGAGTCGGCAGCTTCGCGCCCGCTCCAACCGTCCACGTACATGATGAGCTGCGCGCGCGCTGTCTCGTGCTCAACGACGGCCAGACAACGCTCGCTCTCGTGGTTTGCGATCTGCTCGGGTTCCATCGCAGCGTCAGCATCGAGGCGCGTCGGCTGATCGAGGAGGCGACCGGGATTCCACCGGAAAACGTCATGATTTCCGCCACCCACACGCATTCCGCGGGCACAGCCATGGGGACCTCGCGCTACACCAACGAGCAGGAACTCGACGACTATCAGCGGTTCGTCGCGCAGCGGATCGCCGATGGCGTGAGGCGCGCGATGAACCTCTTGCGGCCTGCCGAATTCGCATTCGCCAAGGTCGATGCTGGCGAAAATCTCCTGAGCCGACGTTGGCATTTGCGGGAAGGCAAAGAGCGAACCGATTACTTCGGTCGGGTCAATCGGGTGTGGAAAACCTCCGCGCCGAACGACGACTTCACCAAACCCGCCGGACCGGTCGATCCTAACGTCTACGTCCTCGCATTTCGCGAACCCAACGGCGCGCCAATCGCGATGTATTCGGCTTACTCCGCTCACTATGCGGGCGACACCGGCGTGGGGCACATCTCCGCTGATTACTTCGGATTCTACTGCAAAAAGCTCCAGCAGCTGCTGAGTTCGCCGGAGCAGGATCCGCCCTTCGTCGGCATGATGGCCAACGCCACCAGCGGCGACATCGGCTTGAATTACGAAAGGTTTCGTCACCTGAAAGGGCCCAAAGGAAACTACGAGCGGTGTCGCTTTCTGGCTAACGACCTCGCCGCGCGAGTCGAGGGCGCGCTGGACGGGTTAACGTGGACGGATCACGCCGCGCTCGATGTTCGCTTTCGCGAGCCGGGCTTCGCCTGGCGCACGATTGAACCAGAGCTGATCGAGTGGGCCAAAGACGTCGAAGCCCGGGCGCCGCGTCTACCAGAAGGCGATCGCCCGATCGCGGCGGCTTTTGCGACCAAGAAAGAATTTATCGCCCCGCTCAGCTACGCGGGCCGCGTTCAGCTACTCGCCAAAGTGACCAAGCCCGCCAAGGTTCCGTTGCAGGTGGTCCGGATCGGTGATGTCTGTATTGGTACAACGCCTTGCGAGACGTATACCGAAATCGGCCAGTCATTCCGGCAGCGCAGTCCCTTTTCCAACACTTTTATGGTGCAGCTGAATCATGGTTATATCGGCTACCTGCCCACCCCGCGGCACTTTGCGCTCGGCGGCTATTCTACTTGGCCGGGCACGAATTATCTGGAGCCGCAGGCATCGGAAAAGATCGTCGACCATCTTTTAGAGATGGCCGAAGAACTCAAGCCGAGCGACGTTCAATGATTTAATTGCGCCTCCGGTGGCATTACGCTCGTAAATAGTGTCGTCAATTGGGGCGACCTAACGTAGATATTCTGTCACCAACCTGAAATCACAGCCAGCTTGAATCATGAGTATTTTTGAAGAGATCGACGCCAAACATGCCCAATGGAAGGGGATGCAACCGTTGAAGCCCAGTGATGAAAACCGGCTCTGGGGGAAACTACGGCTGGATTGGAACTACCATTCCAATCACATCGAAGGCAACACCCTGACCTACGGCGAAACGGAGTTGCTACTCATTCACGATCAGGTTTCCGGTGACCACGGTTATCGCAATTACCTCGAAATGAAGGCGCACGATCTGGCCATTGAACATCTCCGCCAGCTCGTTGCCGAAGACCGTCCACTTTCAGAATCCGACGTCCGCGATCTCAATCAAATCCTGCTCAAGGAGCCGTTCCGAAAGCAAGGGATCACTCCAGATGGGCAGGCCGCCACCATCGAGATCGTTCCCGGCCAATATAAGGAACAACCCAACAATGTTCGCACCGCCGATGGAGGTGTCTTCGAATTCGCCGCGCCGGGCGATGTTCCCATTCGAATGAACGCCCTCCTTGAAGACCTCCGCGCGGGCTTGAACGATGAAACGCGTCAGGCCGTCGAATTTGCCAGCGGAATCCACCACGAATTTGTTCTCATTCATCCTTTCGGAGACGGGAACGGCCGCACGGCGCGCCTGTTGGTGAACTACATTCTCATGAAACGCGGCTACCCGCCGATCATCGTTCCAACGGAAGAAAAGGACCGCTACCTTGCCGCGCTGCGTCAAGCCGACGCTGGTGACTCGGCTGCTCTCTGTGACTACCTCGGTTCCTGTTCGCTCACTGCCCTCGACCGCGGTATTCGCGCGGCTAAAGGTGAGAGCATCGAAGAGGAAGACGATCTCGCCAAGGAGATAGAAATTTTCAAACGACGGCATGGTGGCGAAACCAAGGCGTTGCTTTCCAAAACTCCCGAGACTCTTCGAAACGTCTACGAGGAATCTCTCAGACCACTTTTTGAGGAGTTTGTCAGCGAGCACGAGCGGCTGGCAGAACTATTCCAAGAGATGGAGATCACGCCAACCGGGGTTGCCCATCAGAAAGGAACAAATTGGAAAACTTCCATTCAATCTGCATTTCAAACTCCGCGGGCTGCGAATCTCTCCAAACTCGGAGTCACAATCAAGTTTAAGGGATTTAAGGGAGATGCGCCGAGTCCGTTTAACTTGGATACGATGATCCTATCTCGCTTTGAAGAGTTTCAATATGAGATCCTGTTGGGGAATACAAAACATCCATCCCAGCTGTATGGGGAACCTCTCGTGCCTTCGGTTCGAAAGGAGATGGTAAAACGCAATCTGGCCACGGCATTCGACCAGATTAAGAAGAAGTGTGGCGATCAGAATAGCTGATCGGACTTTCAACCAGCTTTGCAAATTCGACCTTTGCCTTCGTAATCCCCGCCCTTGAAATTGCCATTTTCGCCTTGCAACCGCAGCGTGCCCGCTGGCGAGACCCTGACATTGCGTCAGTCAAGAAAAGGGGCAGGAGGAAAATTTTTAACAGCTTATCGAGCGCCTTCGCCAGCTTGCGAGCTTTGCGGTCTTTCTTTACTTGAGACGATCCGGCAATCTGCAGCATTGCTGGCTGACATTCGCCGGGGTTCCCATCGCCAAACGCTCCGCGATCCACTTCAATCCCACCATCGTCTGAGATCGAATTGCATTTTGCAACCGCTCGATTGAGGGCCAGCCTTCCGCAATCCATAGCGCCCCTGATGACAACCCCGATCCTCACCTTCCTACTCTCGCTCCTCGTCACAGCCGGAGTCTTCGCGGACGAATCGGTCGTCCGCCAGATTCCGGGCGTCGAAGACGGCGAGACCATCGCCTGCAGAATCTACGCACCTGAACGGCCACCGGAAGGCAAGACGGGCTTGGTCGTTCATCTCTACGGCAGCGGCGGATCGCATCGTGAGGGGCAGTTCAACATCGGTCGCCCGCCTTTCGATCAATTCCGGCAGTTGCTGGCTGAGCGC
>JBLHKS010000226.1:0-11072 GCA_047620505.1 Verrucomicrobiales bacterium
AAAGCCTGAAGTCAGCAGCGCGCGGATTTCGGTCCTTTGCCAACTACCGCATTCGAATCATGTTTTTCTGCGCAAAGTTAGATCTCTTTCCGTTAGATAGTTGCCACGAAAATCCCTGAAGAGCCCCTTTTTCAGCACACGTCGCTTCACTAGGCGCTTCAAATACAATTCCAATGTGGGATTCGGGAATCTCAGTCCAAACTGCGCACTGATTGCTTCATGAATACTTTGCGCCGTAATTGGCCCGCTCTCTCCATGCAGAGCGTCTACCACAAAAGCGCCAAGGTAATCAATATAGTCTTTGTTTGAATGATCAAAATTGACCTTCAGCATCGCAATGCTCACCAAAGATTGTTTCCGCGTATTTGCATTCATACAAAAAATTGTGCTATTGAATTGACCTCGTCCGGCGGGGCCGGGAGGCATAACCTCATTCAATGATTACATATTCACAAGATTGACAAAAATCAAGACTGTATCGAAAAATGTCTTCGGCGAGACGAAAACCTTGCGTCACGGTCGCGATAAACGCCAACAGTGGGACGCGCTGAGCAAGTGACGTTCGAAACCCCAGAGCAGGTCGTCAACCTTGGCCCGGATCTGAGGGAGAATGAGGTCAGTCAGCACATCCTGACACTCCTCCGATTGCTAAGCGCGAAACCCCGGCATTTTCAGACGCCCCCTCGGATTTCCCGCTGACGCATTGCATTGGAATTGCGGAGCTTTAAAAAGATCCCATCACCCACTCTATATCTGTAATCTGAGCCCACTTGCTGGCCACACGTCAGTCCGCTTGAGATTTCAATTCGGCCTCGATCCCCTGAAGCCCCAGTTGCCCACTCGGTCAAAAGACTGCCCGGGATGCCGACGGCAAAGCCGACCACGAGGGCCGGGAACATCTCCTCAGATTTGTGGGGGTAAAACAGGAGAAAAGGAGATCGCAAAAATCGTCTCAATCGATGTCGGACAGGAACTGGGTGAAGGCCGTCTTGTTTTCGATGGGCGAAGATTTCGGCCGGCCGAGGTCGGATCGTGCGCCTTTCCGAACCATAATCTCCAGCAGGGCCGGGCCGCGGGCGGAACGAAGCCGGGCGACCATCTCCGGCAGTTCCTCGCGCCGCTCGACGCGCCATGCCTCGGTGTAACCGCAGGCCTTGACGATTTCCGTGAATGAGACCTGCTGGCCCGCGGACGGCATCCCGCCAACGGAATCGTGGACGCCGTTGTTCAGGATGACGTGCTTGAAGTTCGCCACACCGGCCGCGCCGACAATCGCCGTGCCGCCCATGTGCATCAGCATTGCGCCGTCACCGTCCAGACAGAATACCTGCCGTTCCGGCTTGGCCAGGGCGATGCCCATGGCGATCTGCGAGGCATGCCCCATCCCGCCGACCGTGAGGAATTCCCGGTGATGACCTTGGCCGGCTCGCGCGCGGTATTCGTAGAGTTCGCGAGAAATGTGCCCAGTGGTGGAAACGATCGCATCGGTCTCGCCCAGCGCTGATACGACGGCCTCGATCGCTCCCTCGCGGGTCATTTCAAATTGCCCCGACTCCTGCTCCTTCGCTTTGTAGGGCTCGAACGTGCCTTTGCGGACCAGCAAGGCGACCGGCCGATTCTCAGCAGCAGCTAGCGCCACTAACTCATCGACTCCGCGCTGGGCCACGTCGGGTTCCGGGTCCAGGACGCGATAGGGAATGTCCATCGCCTCCAGCATACTGACCATGACCTTGCCCTGCTTGACATGCTGCGGTTCGTCTTTCACGCCGGGCTCGCCGCGCCAGCCGATCAGCATCAGCATAGGAATGCTGTAGACCTCGGAGTCAGCCAGCGAAAGCAACGGATTGATCGTGTTGCCCTGGCCAGAATTCTGCAGATAGACGAGCGGTACTTTCCCTGTCGCCATATGGTATCCGCAAGCCAATGCGACTGCCCCGCCTTCATTCGCCGCCACCACGTGTTTGTCGCTGGCGTGGTCGGCCAGGTAAAAGCAAACCGGTTTGAGCAGCGAATCCGGGACGCCCGTGAAGAAGTCGACACCGCTCGCCGTAAGCCATTCGTGGAAATCCTGAGAGCGGATCACGACGCCCCTCCCTCCGACCCTTCCGGAATCAGTCTGATGATTTCTTTGATCGGCATGCAGAGTTCCTCGGCCTCGGCCGCCCGTCCGTGCTTGAGAATGCTCTCGGCGGTCTGGATCATGGCCGGGTAAGCGCTGCGCAGAAGCTGGTTGGCGTAAATCACAATGCGTACGCCCGCCTCCGCGAGTTGGTCCTCGGTCGTTTGGGAATAGGTCGACGGCACCACCACGAGCGGCACGCGTTCTCCGAATGTTGCGAACTCTTTGCAGAAAGTCAGCACCTCGTCGGCGGTCTTCTCTTTGCTGTGGATCATGATCCCGTTCGCGCCAGCGGCGATGAAGGCCTGCGCCCGGGTCAGCGCGTCGTCCATGCCTGCCTGGAGGATCAGGCTCTCGATGCGGGCGATGACCATGAATTCATCCGTCACTTGCGCCTGCTTGCCGCGAGATATTTTGTCGGAGAAGTCCTCAATGTTGTCCTGCATCTGCGACACATCAGTACCGAACAGCGAATTCTTCTTCAAACCTTTCTTATCTTCAATGATAACAGCGGAGACTCCCATACGCTCCAGGGTGCGGACCATGAAAACGAAGTGCTCGGCGATCCCGCCACTATCGCCGTCGTAGATAATAGGCTTAGTCGTGGTCTCCATGATATCGGCGACCGTGTTCATGCGCGAAGTGATATCCACGTACTCGATGTCGGGCTTAGCCTTGGCGGCCGAGTCGGTGAGGCTGCTCATCCAGATGCCGTCGAACTCCCGGCGCTGGCTATCGACCTGGACGCTGACGGTTTCCGCGATCAGGCCGGTCAACCCGCTGTGGGCCTCGATGATGCGGACCATCGGCTTGGCCTCCAAGAGCCTTTTCAACATTCCTAACCGCATCTGCGGCGTCGTGCCGACATCCCTGAGCGACTTCGACATTGCCGCCGATGTGACGCTAGGCATATAGCTGGGCTCGATCAGTTTGCCACCCCATGGTCTGAGGGCATCGATGACGCTCTGCCGAGTCCCCCGGAGCACGCCGGTGTTCCAGTCGTCACGGTGCATGACGTAATCGGGTTTGATCCGCATCAGGTTCGTCATGTAGTCCAGGGACTCCTGGACGACCACTTCCTTGACGCCGACGATGTTCTCCAAGACAAACTTGCGCTCATCATAGGGCATGTGGGGCATCCGCTGGTATCCGGCGACCGCACTGTCGGACAGCAGTCCGATGACTACCTCTCCCAGTGCCGTTGCTTCTTGAATTATGTTAACGTGAGCCGGCGTGATCAGATCGGCGCTCATCGCCAGATAAACCGTCTTCGTCGGATCTCCTTTTATTTGTTTTTGAGGCATTGTCTTAAGGTTTGCGGGCGATCAAGAAAGTGGTCTGCCCAAGCTCCGCGCGGAGCTTTTCGCGATCATTGATGAAGGCTGTCATGCTGCCGTCTTCGAGCCGGGTTGTCACCGTATCGAGAGCGTGCGCGAGTTCCTCTTCAGTGGCCAGAGACCAGGAAGAATCCCCCGCTCGCCAAGCCGGATTGAGTGGTCCTGACGGATCCAAATACTGCTCGCCCTGCAACGCTTCGTCGAAGGGGACGACCGCCTCGTAGTTCACGAATCCGGTCTTTTGAAAATTCTCCTTGAGCAGCTCGGTCGATGGCATGCGCGTCAACATTCGATCAATCGCTTTCGGCACCAGGGCCGCCCACCAGAATCCGTCGCGATGCTGTTCGTGACCGCTGCTGTTGATGATGAGGACACCGCCAGGCCGCAAGACGCGAAACGCTTCGCGGAAAAATGTCGCCACGTTAGGAAAATCGGCAGTCGAACCGTCATCGAGATGGTGGAGAACTTGAGTGCAGATGACACCGTCGAAGAGCCCATCAGCAAACGGCAGCTCGGTGGCGCTCCCCTGCTGAATGCTCACCTTGGGATTATCGGTGAATCGCTCTTGAGCGACCTTCGCCATGCCCGCATTGAACTCAATGCCATGCAAGGTGCCGAACTGACCGTTAAGCTCAGCGAGGTAGTTTCCCGTCCCGCAGCCGGCGTCCAGAACTGTCTGCTCGCCCAAGGCTACCGGGGTCGCCGTCAAGTGTTCCAGGATGATCGGAAGGCCGATCGGCGTTCGCGTATCGTTATAGCTGACAGACGTGCTGTCGTAGTCTTCGTATTCCATAATGTGTGTTCCCTCGGTATTGTCGTTAGGGAGTTAGTCGGAAACCGCCACAGCCACATCCATCTCGGAAAGTGTGGTTTGAATCGCCGCTAACAATAAATCGATATCGCTCTCAAACAGGCTGCCGATGTTGCCGATGCGAAAACAATCCACCTCGGTCAGCTTGCCTGGATAAATCACCATGCCCTTGGCGGACAGCCCTTGATAGAAGGCCTCAAACTCAAAGTTCGGGTCTTCCGGAAACAGGAAAGTGGTAATGATGTGGCTCTGAGATTCGGCGGGGACGTACTCGCGAAATCCCATCCGCCGCATCCCGCGCAGCAACGCCGCGTGATTCGCCGCGTAGCGCTTGGCTCGGCCAGCGACGCCGCCTTCACTGTCCAACTCACTCAGGGCCTGGCGAAGCGCGAGAAGCACGTGAGTCGGAGGCGTAAAACGGAATTGCCCGGATTTTTCGAGCCCCTCCCACTGCGCAAGCAAGTCAAGACTGACCGTGCGCGCTGAACCGGCGCTGGCCAGCAGCTGCTGACGATTGGCGATCACAAACGAGACGCCCGGGGTCCCTTCGATGCACTTATTGGCTGATGAAGCGAGGAAGTCGATTTTGGCCTCGTTCATATTCAGCGGCATGCCGCCAAAACTGCTCATCGCATCGACGAAAAAGGTCCGCTCGAACTCCCGGACCACCGCTCCGATCTCTTCGACCGGATTCAGCACGCCAGACGACGTTTCGCAGTGCACCAGGGCGACATGCGTGATCGCGTCGTCGCCGGCCAGGCTCTGGCGGACCTGCTCCGGAACCGCTGGCGTATTCTCGGCCACTTCGATCGCGACCGTTTCGATCCCATGCCGCTTCGCGATGTCGCGGATGCGCCTGCCGTAGGCGCCGTTGATGATAACCAAAAGCTTTCCGTCGTTGGGAATCACCGATGAAATGAACGATTCGATCCCAAACGTGCCGCTCCCCTGCATCAGGATCGCCTCGAAACCGTCTGCCTGGCTGACGCCAGCAAGCTCCAGCAAAATTTGCCGAATCTCCTGCACGACGCTGACGAATTCGGAGTCCCGCGATCCCAAGTCACGCAACATCGCCTCTTTGACGGAGCCGCTGGTCGTGAGAGGACCGGGCGTGAACAGCAGATTGTCTTTTTGTGGTAGCGTCATCGATCAGGGTGGCGGTGAGCCACGGAGCTGCTTAAATTAGGTTGGAGAGGGCTCCCGCCAGACGAGAGATGTCCACGCCGCACAGCAAGAGAAGCACTGACGAAAAGATCAGATAGCCGTCAGGCTTCGCATACGCGTGTCGACCATGTGGGCGACACGCCCTTTTCACAAATCATTGACGAAGATATTTGTTTTTCGTCCGTTGGGCCGGTTTCAGGCCGGTCAGGCGATTGGCGGATCTAGTCTTGACCACAGATCGTCTCCACATTCGACGTAAACTGGTGCCAGGTGGCGGTTTACGATTCGGAAACCACAACGACGGTCGGCAAAGATTGGGTCCTTCCCGAACCCCGTCCCGAAGGAAAAGACATGACTCGCATGGCGTGGGCCGGAGGATTCGGCGCGATTGGAGCAGGGATTGGAGCCATCATCGATAAGATCAGAGGTTGATCAGGCGACCGAGCCGGATTTGCGCAAACCAAGGAAAAAGGTTGGCGCTCGGGGCGTGGATGTGGATGATCCCTGCATATCCTCGCCATGGACGAAAAACCCCGCCAGCCCGCGAATTCTCCCGACGAACGCCCGACGAACCAACGTTGGGGCGTTTTTGCGATGGTTTTTGGCACGTCCTGGCTGCTTTACCTCCATCGCTACGCATTCGGCTTCATCAAGCCGGCCATCGCAAAAATTCCTGCTTTCAATGAGGAACAGGTCGGAATCTTAAAGCAAACGTTCGCCATGGGGTCCGCTTTCGGGCCGTTTTCGTTTGGCAACGGCGGTGCCGGAGCCGCGGTGAACGCGATGGCGGAGAATCTCGTCGCCCGACCGGGCTACTCCAATCTGGAGCTCGGGATTCTCGACAGCTGCTTCAGCCTGAGCTACTCGCTGAGCCAGTTCGCCCTCGGACCGGTAACCGACATCCTCGGAGTCCGGTTGATGCTTCCCATCTTGATGTTGCTCTGGATCTTCGGTTTTTTGATGATCGCCTGGGCACCGTCATTTTTCTGGCTGAAATCAGCTCAGGTGTCCCTCGGGCTCGGGCAATCCGTTGTCTTCGGGAACATCAATCGCGCCTCGCGAATCTGGTTTCCGAACCGCATTCGGACAACCCTCCAAGGCCTGGTCGGCGTTTTCGCCGGTCGTGCGGGAGGGATGTGTTCGGGGCTGATTTTCGGGTCACTCTTGATTGGCATGCTTGGGCTCGACTGGCAAACAGCCGTCTATCTCTTCGCCGGCGCGGGCTTGATGCATGCCGTGATCGTCATCGTCTTTTATCGCAACTCGCCGCATGGCCATCCGGGCGTGAACGCGGCAGAACTGGCTCTGCTCCCGGACGACACCGACTCAAACGGCGCGAAAAAAATGCGCGTTGGCGAGATGCTCCGCAGCCTCAGCCCGAGGGGGTTCGCCAATCTCGGGCTTCTCAGCGTTTCCTCGATCCTCAGCGTGATCGCTGACAGTATTTATTCAGGCTGGATCCCGACGTTCGTGTCCCAGGAACACGGCATGAATTACAAACAGATGGGGGTGATGGCCGCGCTTCCGCTCGCTGGTGGCGCAATCGGCGGATTTCTCGGAGGCTACCTCAACGACTTGGCCATCAGACGCACTGGCAACCGGCGTTGGTCGCGCAGCGGCGTCGCCTTCGCAGGCAAAGGCATGGCCGCCATTCTGCTGTTCGTCGCCCTGATCTGGTACGATCGCCCATACGTTTTCTGTTCGCTGCTGTTCTTCGTGAAACTCTTCGGCGACTGGAGCCTCGTCACCAGTTGGGCGGTCGTCACCGACATCGGCGGAAAAGCAACAGCGACGATTTTTTCGTTCAACAACGCGATCGCGATTCTCGTCGGCGGAACCCTCGCACCGCTGCTGTTCGGCTACATTTCGGACGAGTTCAGTTGGAAAATCGTATTCATCACCGCGGCCGTCGTTTACGCGCTCTGCGCAGTTTCCTGGCTTTTCATCAACTGCACGATTCCCATGATCAAAGAAAAACCCAAAGCTCCGTGAAACTGACGATTTGCCTGTTTTTGTTTATTCCCATCGCGCTTTCCGCCCAGCAGCTGCTGATCGATGGCGAGGAACTCGAGACGCTCTGGGAAGAGGGCGGCTTCACCGAAGGCGCGGCCTCTGGTCCTGACGGAAGCCTCTATTTTTCCGACTTCGCCCAGCCGTTTGATTCCGGCCCGGCGCGGGTGATGAAGTTTGATCCGAACACGAAGAAAATCAGCGTCCACTGTCCGGACAGCGGGATGGGAAACGGGCTGATGTTCACGCGAGACGGCCGCTTGATTGGCTGCACAGCTTCTCCGGCAGGCGGGCATCGCGCGCTGGTCGAGTTCAAGCCGGACGGCAAGGTCGAGGTGATCGCCGGGAAGTTCGAGGGCAAACGTTTCAACTCGCCGAACGACATCGTGATCGATAGGAAAGGCCGAATTTATTTCACGGATCCCAAGTACGTCGGGCCCGAGGAGATGGAGCTGGACAGCTTCGACGTCTACCGGCTCGACCCTGACGGAAGCCTCAAAGTCGCGACTACCGCGATTGATAAGCCGAATGGAATCATCCTCTCGCCCGATCAAAAAACGATCTACATCGCCGAAACCGACAACGGATCGGCCAAAGCCGATATCGAGAAAAATCCAACGCGAGGCCGGATGACTCTGAACGCATTTCCAGTCGATAAAACCGGCGATCTCGGTGAGAAGCGCGTCGTCGCGGACTTTGGCGATCAGCTCGGTGTCGACGGAATGACCATGGACACCGAAGGCCGAATTTACGCGGCAGTTCGGTCGGATCCGGGCTTTGGGATTTACATTTTCTCGCCAGAAGGCAAGGAACTCGGTTATATCAAAACGCCGATCTTGCCAACGAACTGCTGCTTCGGCCGCGGCGACGAAATCAACCGACTTTACATCACGGCGGGCGGCGGATTTTATCGAATCAAGACGAACGCGACGGGCTATCATCCGGCGATCGATTAGCAGCGAGCCGAGGCTCTTTGATGGTTGTCAGGATCGCGATTGAGATCAAAATCGCAACGCCAGCAGCGATCGAAAATGGGGCGAATCCTTCAAAGTTAAGATGGATCGCCCACGCGACTGCCGCGCTCACAAAAGCGGCGGGAACCATCGCGAAATTATAGAGCGCGAAGTAGGCAGGACGGCGACGGCTCGGGCTGATTTCGATTCCGAGCGTCTGGTCGCCGATGTGCAATAAAAACAGGCTCATTCCGAACAAAAAAAACGACGCGAGGAAACCCGGGTAGCTCTGATTCACGGCCAGCAACACGCACAGTCCGATTTGAAGCGCTTTCGCAAGAATCAGGATCCGCTTGCCGCCAAAACGATCCCCAAGCCAGCCGCCGATCACATTTCCAACGATTCCGCCGAGCATCTGCGCCATGACGAAATCGCCAAGCACACTTTCCGGTTTTTGAGTTACGTCGAGAGCTGTGATCGAAAGAAACGGGGCCAGAATCATGAAACCGTAACCCGTGAACCGAACCATCAGCATCCGGCGAAATGGGGATCGCTTCCGGATGATCTGGCCGTAAATCTGGAGGCGATGACGGTACCAGTGACCTTGAACGGGCTCGGGTTTTGGGAAATCCGTCTCACGTAGAAACAAAAAGGCGACCATGCTCAAACTGAGGAAAGCGAAGGTCAATCCGTGGAGCACGGCGTACCCAAATGTACCCGGCCAGGTTTCGAGAACCCAGTGAATTGAAAGTCCAGCAGCGATGCCGATGAGCGAGCCGATGATGAATCGGACAGCCCAGCCTGAGGCGCGTTTGTGCTCCGGAATCAAGCGAGTGACCAGCTCCATCCAGGCAGGAATCGCGACGCTTCCGGCGAGACCGGAGACGACGGGCGTCAGGATCACAATCCAAGGTATGGCCGCTGGATGCGATTTCCAACAGAGGGCAATCGCGATCGCGGCGAACAAGTAAGGCAGGCGCTGGATCGCCCCAAAAAAGGCGATGAATGGAAAGAGCCGCTGTCTGCGTTCAACCAGCGGAGTCGCGAATGGGCCAGGAAGGAAGAAGCAGATGAAAAGGAGGCTCGGAGCCAGCGCGATCGCCCAGGTTGGCCCGCCGAGATCCCGAATCATCGGCGGCAGTACGGTATCAGCCGCGACGAAAGCCAAGCCGCCTCCGTAGAGCCCGCCTTCGAGACAGTGAAGAAGGTAGTTTCGGCGCTGGAGCGGGGTCATTCGATTGCCGCGCATTGAAGTCGGAAATTCAAATTCCGAAAGGCCGAAGATGTCGCTTGCTGAATTTCAGCTCATCGGTGAAATGCTTCGGTTCGTGAAATTCGTTCTTCTTTGTTTCCTTCTTTCCTCAGCCTCCCTCTGCTTCGCCGGCGAGGATCCGAAGCTCCCGCCTTACGACTGGTCTGAGTATCCGCGCTACAATCTGGATTTCGATTACGCTCCGATTGAGGGCTGGCGCATCGAAAAAGTCGCACGCGGGAAGCACGAAGTTTTTCTCCGCGAAAGTGGGCGCTCGCGCAAGGCAAACGGCATGGCGAGCAAAGATAACCCGATGGTTCGCGGCCAGGATGAGGACCTTTTCCTTCTGCATTTCGACTACGACGCGTATCGAAAAATCGGTGGCCCGCCGATTCCAGGAATCGCAAAAAACAAAGATCGACCTGTGTTTCTCGGCTGGGATTTCCACGATTTTTCCAAGCGTTACAACCGCTGGACCGGCGAAAGCGGCTTCAGCCGGAAGTTTATCATTCCAGGCGAGTTCAGCGGGATCGACGCCGAGCCGCTGAACGTGCGGACGTTTCATGTCGAGCCGAAGTCAGCCGAAGCCAACTGGCAACGATTTCTGCTTCCGGTCGTGACGGCCGAGGGCATGGGCGATTTCATGATCGTTAACTCGTTTGATCGAGGCGGGATGACGGTCGGTTTCATCCAGATGGCGGCGCACACGCCTAACGACCTGATTCCGATGATGAAGCACCTGATTGGAAGCGAGAAGCTCCGAGGCGACAAGTACGCCGATCCTCGTAGGTGGTTTCCTGAGCTGGGAATCACGAAAACTGGCGAGCTGGGATTTCGTAAGACCGGGACCAAGGGCGAATTCGTCTCGCTGGAGAAACCAACGCCGAATCGAAATTCGAACGAGGGCTTCCGGCGCGTTCCCGCGTGGGCTTCGTGGTATCGTGAGGATTTCGTTAGGTTCTGCAATCCGGATTGCACGGAGATCAACCGAGCTGAGCTGCATTTCGCTGCGCGCTGGCTGATGTGGTCGATGTCGCCGAAAATGCGCGACGCCCAGGTGAAGCCGTCGAAGGACAACGTGATTCGGACGCTCGTGAAACTCGATGTCAGCAAGAAATCGGTCACCGCAGCCGACGCCGCGATTGCAGCCGTGATTCTGCACTGGAACGACAGCCAGGTTTACCAAGCGAAAGTCCAGCAGCTGCTGGCTCAGCCCAATCCAGTGACTTCGTTCCTTGGAATGGAATCGAGAGCAGGCAAGCCAGGTGCGGTCGAAAAATACGGCAAGCTTCTCTGCAAAGAATCAAGCTGGTTCAAGGGAGCGTCGGATGCGGAACGGCAGATTCTGAACAACCGAATTGGCTCAGTTCGTTTGGTTTTCGAGGAAAATCCCGGACTGCTTGAACGACTCAAGAAGCTGAAGTTT
>JBLHKS010000227.1:0-11046 GCA_047620505.1 Verrucomicrobiales bacterium
AAGGCATCCGCCTCAAAGCGAAAAAGCAGAGTCTCGCCGAAGCTGAGCTGATCATCCCGAACTCAGCACCGAAAGACAACGCGGAAATCGGCGCGACGATCGATCGCCTCCTCGCTGAGGAAACGGCCGATCGCAAGATGATGAAAGCAGGCCAAATTGATGACGCCGCTTTTCTTCGTCGCACGACAGTCGATCTTGTCGGTCGCATTCCAAGCTACGAAGAAATTCAGGAGTTCAACGAATGGCCGAGCAGCGAGCGCCGCGCGAAACTCGTCGACAAACTTCTCGAAGATCCGCGTTATGCCGATCGCTGGATGGTTTTCTACTCGGACATGCTCCGAGTCCGCTCAAACGCCCGTGGTGGCCGCGAGCTTCAGGCCTGGGTCTACCAATCCGTCGCTGAAAACAAAGCATGGGATAAAATGGCCTCCGAGCTACTCTCTGCGAGCGGTCGGACCACGCGTAACCCGGCTGTTGGCTACATTCTGAATGACGGTGCCGATCCGATGTCGATGGCAGCCGCTACAGCCCAGGTTTTCCTCGGCGTCCGTCTCTCCTGCGCCCAGTGCCACGACCATCCGTTCGACGACTGGCAGCAGATGGAGTTCTACGAACTCGCCGCTTACTTTGGGAAGACAATCCAGCGGGAAAATCGCTTCTCCAACACCATTTACACGACCGAACAGGACATGCAGCGCGTCCTGTGGCCGCCGGAGCGCGAACAGCCTCCGACTCGCGATGCTGTTGAGCCTCGGTTCCCGTTTGAGCTCGTGACTTACAACGATGCGCCTCACTATATTTCGCGCCTCGAAGCGATTCGCTCCAAGGAAGCTGAATTGGCCGCAGTGGCCAACAGCGCCGACAGCCTCGACAACCTTCTGGAGTCCGACGCCGCTGACAAAGCCCTCGATGGCGGTCTTGGCGGCTTCGACGTTCTTGGTGAAGCAAAGAAGGCGAGCGTGGATTTGAACGTTGAGGGTGACCTCTACCGGATGAGCCAGCTTCGCGATCAGCTTGCCGAACTCGTCACCAGCCCACGTAACCAGTATTTTGCCCGCGCTTTCGTCAACCGGGTCTGGGCCGAACTCAACGGCCGCGGATTTGTGGAGCCGCTCGACAACTTCAACGAATACGAAGCTCGAGTCGCTCCGCAGACGATGGAATACATCTCTCGCGAATTCATCGCCAGCGGCTACGACCTGAAATCGTTGATCCGGATGATCACGGCATCGAAAACTTATAGCCGTGGCCACATCGAAGGCGAAGCCTCTCCCTCACAGCTGGAGTTGGCCGAAAAATACTTCGGAGCCAGCCCGGTCCGCCGGATGATCGGCGAATCTCTCTACGATTCGATCGTTATGGCTGGACACCTCGAAGACTTCAAGTGGAGTCAGGGCGAAAACGTCCGTCTCGTCACCTCTCAGATTCGAATTCCGATCAAAGACGACGATGAACCTGAGACCGACGTCCCAGCAGCTGCTGGAGGTGATGAGCCTCGAATGGCGATGAACAACGGCGATGGTGGAGGCGCGATGGCCCAATCGGCAGGTGCTGGATACGATCTTGAAGCCGGTATTGAAGTCGACTTCGCCAAGGTTCTTTCCGATGCCGCTAAGACTGAGTCCGAGTTGGTTGGGATGAAAGCCCAGGCCGATGCCGAGCTCGAGCGTCAGGAAGAAATGCGAATGATGATGGAAGCCCAGCGTCGTCGCCCGCAGCGTTACCAGCTCAAGACGGTCCAGGAAGAGAAAGACGACAACCCGCGTTTTGCCAGTACGATGCGGATGCCATCTCCGGCACCAGCTGACCACTTCGTCCGCGTCTTTGGCCAGCCGAGTCGCGCCACGTTGGGCGAATTCCGCGACGATTCTTCCAGCCTTCGTCAGCAGTTGATGATGCTGAACGGCAAAGCAACTCACGAAGCTGCCCGAGTCGGATCGCTTGAGCCGATGCATGCGATGCTCTCCGGTGACAAGCCCCAGATCGGCGCTTCCATCCGGCGCGCCTACCTCGAATGCCTCTCCCGCGAGCCTGACTCCGATGAGTTTGAAATGGCGAGCGAGTTGCTCGAAACTGCCGAATCTCCGCTCAGCGGAATGGCGGATCTTCGCTGGGCCCTGCTCAACTGCCACGAATTCCGATTCCTTCCTTAAACCTGGAAAAGCCACCCAAACCACTTCAAATTAAACTCTCTTAACCAAACACACCAAAATGACCGGTTGCACTGACTACCACATGACCCGCCGCCGCATGCTCCAAGGAGCAGGCGCTGCCTCCGCTGCCACGTTCCTTGGCATGCCCATCCAAAAAATGATGGCTGCCAGCCCTGACGCTGCAGCCAACGCCGAACACGTCATCCTCTTCTGGAATGGCGGCGGCATGAGCCACATCGACTCCTGGGATCCAAAACCGGGCCGCCCCACCGCAGGCGAGTTCAAGCCGATCAAAACAAGCGTCGACGGCATCGAAATTTCGGAAATCTTCCCGAAAGTCGCCAGCCAGATGCATCACGCAGCGCTCATCCGCTCCATCGCCGGAACCAACGGTGATCACGGCCGTGCGACTTACGAATTGCAGACCAGCTTCCAGCAGACCAGCAACACCACGATCCATCCGGGTCTCGGTTCGGTCATCGCCAGCCAGCGCAATGCAATGAGTGACCTTCCGGCCTTCGTGTCGATCGGTGGCCGCGCACCTCGCGCCGGTTACCTCGGTCAGTCCTGCGAAGCCTACTACGTTGGCCGCCCGGGCGAGCGCGATCCCTATCTCGCATTTCCGGAAGGCATCAACGCGGCTCAAGGCTCCAAGCGCCTCGACATCCTCGCCAAGATGAACCTCAAGAAGACCAAAAACCTCAGCGCCCGCGAAATGAAGGCCGCTGAAGTTGCGTTGAACGACGCGGTCGACCTGATGCGTAGCCCAGAGCTCGCTGTTTTCGACCTTGAAAAGGAAGATCCGGCTCGCCTTGCTCGTTACGGTGAGACTGACTTCGGTCGCGCAGCTCTTCTTGCAGGCAAACTCGTCGAAACCGGCGTTCGCTTCGTTCAAGTCAATCGAGGTGGTTTCGACCTTCACATGAACGTGTTTGATGGCATGCGCACGCACGGCGAAGTCATGGACCCGGCTCTCGGCTCCCTCGTCGAAGACCTTGCCGCGACTGGCAAGCTCGACAAAACGGTCATCGTCATGCTTTCCGAGTTCGGTCGTACACCGAACATCAACAAAGATGGCGGTCGCGATCACTGGGCGAAAGTCTTCAGCTGTTTCATGGCTGGCGGCGGCATCAAAGGTGGTCAAGCGATCGGAACCTCGGACATTGACGGCATGGGGCCGGAAGATCGCCCGGTTCACGTTCCGGACATTCACGCTTCGGTCCTCCACGCACTTGGAATCGATCACTCTCAGGCGCTCACCACGCCGGATGGTCGTCCGATGACTCTGGTTCGCAAGGACTCCAAGCCAATCGACGAGCTGTTCGCGTAAACCGCGCCAGCAGCTGCTGAGAATTCAGCGGCAATCGAATTTACAAAAGCGCGTCGTCCGGTTGGGCGACGCGCTTTTTCGTTTTCTCAGAAACCCACTTTTCTACCTGATTTTGGAGACTTTCCGCGTGCTCAGGCTGAGCACATAAACACGGTCATCTTCGTCAGAGAGAATTAGCAAATCGTGGATCTTGTCATGGGTTAGAGTCTTGATGAAGACGTCTTGCACATCGGTCTCAAGATTCGAATCATACTTCGTTTTATAGATGACGACTCTGTAGAGAAGCTTCTTGGCTTGCGAATCGCGGGCCTCAACGACTCCTCCGATCAGCGAATTACCATTGTCATCAGTTGAGAACGGAGGAACGGAGTAAACGACTCCCGAAACTTCAATAGGCTGAACTTCTGGCGGCGGGATGCGCTTGGCGCTGGCCAAATTCAGCATGAGGCTCAGAAAAACGGGAACAAGAACAGCTGAGGCGACTACTTTCGATTTCACTTTCATACTGAACTGAAACAGTTCTGACAGAATTCTTAGAGATCACTTCAACGCGATCACCCGCCCATCGGGCGTCGAAAACAGCAACTGCCCGCTTTCCGAGCCGTTCAGCGCGTCGTCCGGTTGGGCTGCGCGTTTTTTCGTTTTTGGATCACGCTGAATTGAGTAAGTTCTCGCTGAAATGACAGCTGCCGAAAAATGGAACCTCGTATCCGTCAACGACTACATCGCGGGCGAACTCGAATCACCGCAAAAGCACGAATACGTCGGAGGGATCGTTCACGCGATGGCTGGGGCGACGAATCAGCACAACGCCGTGGCGTCGAACATCCTTGGCTCGTGGTTCGGGCAACTCCGTGGCAAGCCGTGCCAGGCATTCAACTCGGACACCAAAGTCCGAATCCAGTTCGCGTTTGGAACCCGATTTTATTATCCCGACGCGATGGTCACCTGCGACCTGAATCCGGGTTCGGACAGCTTTCAGGACAACCCCAAAGTCATCGCCGAAGTCCTATCAGACTCGACCCGCCGAACTGACGAGGAAGAGAAAAAGGACGCCTACCTCATGATTTCATCGCTCGAGGTTTACCTGATGTTTGAACCAAGCGAAGCAGCCGTGATCGTCCATCGCCGCACTGCTGACGGCTTCCAACGCGAAGTCGTCACCGGAATCGACTCGGTCATCCCACTCCCCGAAATAAAGTGCGAACTGCCCCTCGCAGAAGTCTACGACGGGCTCGATCTCAGGGCCTGATTCACTTGAACGCGATCACCCGCCCATCGGTTGTCGAAAGCAGCAGCTGCCCGCCTGCCGCGATCATGCCGTCCCAGCTGGGAAGCGCGTCGATCTTGATTTCGCCGATTTTTGAGCCGTCCTCGACGTTCGTGATCCAGATCACTCCGCCTTCGGAGCCGTTCAGCGCGGCGTCCTGACGCTCCAACAATTTCTGCACTTCGGGATCGCCATCGGTCAGCTTTTCGAACGTCTCGGCCTCGTCGTAAAGATCCGGAGGGCCGGCGACGAAAAGGTTTTTCCCAGTCAGAACCATCGCACGTGCGAAAAGCGGCGCGTCAGCCGTCCAGTGGTGTTGGACGAGTGATCCGGCGCCGCGATTTGCGCCGCCAGCAGCTTTGCCCGCGAACTGCATCGCGCCGCCGAATTTGCCTTCGGCGATCGCTTTTCCAGCCCCGGCGTTCGCTCCGTGGTTGCCCATTCCGGAGGAATCTTCCGCGCCGCCTTTGTCGAAACTGCACGCGACGACGAATTTCGCTTCAGCGAGGTTGCCAGCAGCTGCTGGGCCTTTTTCGAACCGCGCTGTGATTTCCTCGGCCGTCATCGCGCCGTGGAACACACCGACTTCGTCGAGAGCGCCCTTGAACGGAAACGGAGATTGGTATTCGCCGACCGCCGATCCGTCGTCGCCGCCGATTTGCAGCGACTGCGCCGGCACACTCGGGATCAGCGCCTCGGCTTCAGCTTCGACTGCCAATTTGCCATTCACGAAGAGCTGAAGCTTCCGATCTTCGGTGATCTGACCAACAAGATGAGTCCAATCATCGGCCAGCCCCTTCTTCGCTGCTGCAGTGAAAAGATTGTCGGTGCTGCGATAGAGAAATGCCGGTCGGCTGCCCTGAACCACGAGCGCGTAGCCTTGCGCGGGACCGCCGTGAGCTGCGATCACGCCGCCTTTGCCGCTGATTTTCACCCACGCTTCGACGCCGAGCGCCGTTTTCACGGGGCTGATCGCCTTGGTCGGCTGGAACATGATCATGCCGCCCGCAGGCTTGTTCCCGCCACCGGCACCGCGACGAGCGCCCTTGTCATCGACCGCGCTCAGCGCGCCTTCCGGGGCTTCCCTCGGTGCTGAGAACAGCTGATGCTCGAGAACCGTCGTCCAACGCAGATATTCCGGCTTCCTGCCAAAGCCATAAACGTTCTCCGCATCGGCGACGAGGAGACGACCGGACGCCGCGTTTTTCCCAGCCTGATAGTAACCGTTGTGGCCGCCAGCGAAGCTCTTGCCGAACACCCAATACGCGCGGTGAAAATACGTGTCGTCGAGATACGACATCGGCGCGAAAAGGTGCTCGCCGCCTTTCTGAACGGCACCCTGCGTCGCCGCGTCCGCGCTGTGCGGGCCGATTTCAAGCCGCTCGCCGTTCAAGTCGAACTGCTGCGAACGCATATAAATGTAGCCGCCCTGATAGGCGAGGATGTCGGGCAGACCAGCGGGCATCTGAAGTGTCGCGACCTTTTCCTGGAGGTTTTTCCCAGTCTCTGGATTGAACTCGTTGATCACCGTTTCATTCACAACTTCGCCGGTAGTCGCGTTGACTTTGAAGAAGCGCAGCCCGCCGTCGAGGAAGTTCGAGCGTCCCGCGATGAAGTAAGCCTCGTCGCCTTCGACAAGGATCGAGCCGTGCAC
The DNA here is from genome assembly GCA_047620505.1 of Verrucomicrobiales bacterium. GTDB lineage: Bacteria > Verrucomicrobiota > Verrucomicrobiia > Verrucomicrobiales > DEV007 > JBLHKS01. The sequence goes on from JBLHKS010000227.1 coordinate 6,408, forward strand.
CGGCCAGACGCTTTCGAGCTGCTCAAACGCCATGTGGCGCTCGATGCTGGGGGAGGCGCGGAGTTTCCAGGCCAACTCGCCGTCGCTCGCGCACACGCAGTAAACGAATCCGTCGGCCGAGCCGAAAATCACCGAGTCGTTGTGAATCGTCGGCGGTGAATCGACTCGTCCGCCCGTCGTGAACGTCCACTCAGTCTCGCCGCTGCTCGCGTTGAGCGCGTGAACGCGGTGTTGATCGATCTGGGCCACGTAGATCCGGTCGCCAGCGGAAACCAACGAACTCAGCCGCCCTCCGAGATCGATTTCCCAGGCTTGCTCCAATTCGCTGTCGAGTTCTTCGGCTGTGGATCCAGACCGAGCGGAGTTCTGGCGGAAAGTCGGCCAGTCAGCAGCTGCTGGTTTCCGCTCCGTGATTTTGCCGAACGCAGGACCTGTGAAAAGCCGATCGCCCGGCGTCTCATCGAGATCAATGTAAGGCCCGGTCGATGACAACGCGTTGAATCCATAAAGTTTGGCTTCTGGGTAACAAGCGCAGTTGTGCGGAGGCGCGTAAGTCAGGCCATTCGCCGGCATCACGCCGTAAAGACAGCCGCCGCGCACCCAGTGATTGATGTCCCAGCTTTCCGTGTCCGGATCGACAAACTCGATCCCCGTCCGCGATGGCATCAGATAATTCGACGTCGCTTTCGCGATGTAGCAGCGGTGATGAAACCAATAAGTCTCGACGTTCGGCGCGAATTCCTTGACCACCTCGCCGTTGTCGAGCCGGCGGCCTGTGAACACGCCCGAATCCTTCCCGCTCGTTAGCGGAGCCGACCAGACGAGGTCTTTCATGATCAGCAAATCCTCTGGCGACTGATATCCGCCTCGAGCGTGCGGCGCGTTCCACTTTTCCTCGCCAGTTTTCGCATCGTAAACGTGCATCAGCCGGTCGCCGCCTGCGAAATAAACCTGGCCGCCTTCAACGACGAGCTTCGGCCCGAAATTTGTCGTCATTTTGTCGCGCCGCCCGAGTTCCTTGCCTGTCCAAATTTCCTCACCGCTGCGCCCGTCGATTGCGACCACTTTCGAGCCATCGTGATAATAAAATCGCTCGCCGTCCGACGAGATTGTCAGCGGCGAAACCTGGCCAACGCGTACCCAGAGCTGCTCGCCAGTTTTCGTGTCGAACGCCATGATCGCTCGAGGCAGCTCGTCCCATTTGTAGCGCGCAGCGACTTTTCCCTGGTCGCCAACGCCGCCTTCTTCCGGCAGATATTTGTCCAGCTCGGTCGAATCCTTGATCGCCATCAAATAACAAACGCCATCAGCCACGACCAGCTCTTCCGTCCCGTCGCTGTCTTCAAAAACCCGGATCGTCTCGCCGTTGCGCGCATCGAGCATCGTCACCGGTGCCTTGATCCCGAGCGTCGTGAAAACCGCGTCGTCCGCCGCCACCAACCGCCGCGCCAGCTGCGTTGGACCGGATTTGAGCGGATAAAGATGCGAGTGCCAATCAACGATATCGCGCTTCCAGAGAATCACCCCGTTGAACGCGTCCCGCGCCACGACTTTCCACTTCGGCGGCATCTGAATCGAGATCCGCGACCCCTCATCCATAATGTAAAAAAGTTTGCCCGCATCGCTAACCAAAGCACTCATGCTCGCCATCCGATCGTGGTGCCGCGACCAGCGTGGGCTGCCTACCCATTTCATGTGCCGCGGTGGACCGACGACCGTGTCCTGCGCAACCGCGTTTCCACCCGGACCGTGAAGATAGTGACTCCAGTCGTCGATTTCATCCGGCCAAGGCTTTTGATCGACAATCCAAGCATCGCCTGATTTCAGCAGCGCGATCCCACCAGGGCAAAGCACTCGCTTTATCTCCTTGGGCTCGATCCCAAGGCTTGGCTCGACGACGATGAGATTAACGATTCCATCCAGATACGGCAGCCGGTCACCCAGCAGCTGCTCAACCGAGACCGTGCCATAATTTTCGATGTTCTTTCGCGCCTCGGCGATATTTTCAGCTCTGCGATCGAGGCCGTGAACCACGAATCCTTCGCGTCCCAGTGCGTTGGTCAATTTCCCATCGCCGGAGCCGAGATGAACCACGAATCCGCCGGACGCCTTGATGGAGCGAAGGATTTTTTCGGCCTCTTCATCTTCAGGCGCGGCGGAGCAGGGTTGGATCAAAATACAAGCGGCGACTATCGCTGCAAAGAGGCTTTTCTTGGTCATGATAGAGCCGACGATAGGCACGATTCAGCGTTTGAAAACGCCAATTTCCGGCCTTCAACAGCACCTTCATTCAGCATTGAGGGCGATCCGATAAAAGCCAACCGCATCGGCCCCTGACAAGCTCACCTGGTGGTTAGCGGAGGCTCCGGAAGCCGGGATTTCGTTGCCCACGTTGATCCAGCTGAACAGATCCGAGCTTCGCTGAATCCGGCAGGCTAGGAAGATGGTCTCGGGTCCGTCAGGGACGCCTTCAATCCGCCAGCTGACCTCAACTTGGCTACTGCTATCGATTCGGACGCTGAGGTCCTGAACCGCTGCTGAGTAGTCCGGTAAGGGAATCTCAGGGATCGGCGCGTTGGCGGCTGCGGGCCCCGAAACCTGCCAGCAGAGGCAACGAGCGGCTCCACCCATGATGGCAATGTCAGGACTAACAGGAACGCCAATCACGGGGCGGTCGGCGTGATCGCGAAAAGCAGCCAGGGCTGCGGCATCGGTGTTTAAGCCATACTGCGGAACGTAAATTGCGTTAGGCGTGTTCATCGCATTGACGTAAACGCCGGTCGAATCAGCGAAATCGCGCCAGACCCGATTGGTCGGATTCCAAGGAACTTCGACGAGCGTGACGCCCGGCAGCTGCTGGGTCAGCGAGTTGCGAACCTGAGTTCGAAAACCGCCAAAATATCGATTAACAGCGAGAATGTCCGTCGCGAGCCAATGGACCATTCCATCGGCATGGCCTGTGGTGTCGGCTGCTTCCGGAGGGATGATTGCGAGCTCGGTTACGCCGAGTTGATCCCGGAAAATCGTCCGAATTTGTGCTTCGGTCAGGCTCGGATTGTCTTCGAGAACCCGAGAAGTGATCACCGCTTTGCTTCCGCCATTTCCGACGAAGTTTCCGCCATCGATGATGAGATTTAACTTCTGAACCGGAATTTTTAGAGCCGGAAAGAAGCGGTTGAAACCCTCTTCGATCCAAGCGGCGTCCTCCGCTGGGAGGTAGTTCGGTCGGTAGCGAGCTTTGAAAACACCGCGGGTCGTGCTGATCGGCCCAAAGTCGCGCACCCAGATGTCGCGAGCCGATCCAGTGATCAGGTTTTCCGAATCAATGAGAGCTTCGAGACTCGGTCGCGTTGCAGCGTCGGTGACGATCAGCGGAAAATCGCGGCGATGCGCGACGTTTACAAAATCCCGATAAAACTGCAGGAGCTCGTCGAATTTTGGCGCGTAGTAATTTTCGTTAATCGAAGGCGCATGAAAAACAATAAGGGAGTTTCCCGGGGCGACAGCGGATTCAGCGGCGAACGACTGTCCGCCGCTGATGAGGAGCGATAGGCTGGAAATGACGAAACGATTCATATTGATAAAGCTGGGATGGCTCTGGAAACCCGCGCTTCATCAATATTATTGTCGTGATCGTAAAAAATCTCCGGTCACGTCTCGCCGTCAAACATGGTTAGGCCACTCAGACGCTTGGCGGCGCGAATCCATCCCGATACGTCCGCGAGAGAATTTCCTTGTTGGCCTGTTCGTGATTGGTGAAGCGATAATTCGCGCCGTCCCAGAGCAATTCCTGGCCGGGGAATCGAGTTGCCTTCGTGGCCAGCAACGCTGGCTCGGTGATGCGAGATCCGATGTCGAACGGAGTCCAGAGCGGCTTCTCTTCGCCGAGACAGCAGTCCGCCCAATCCTTCCAGTGATTTCGGGGACCGACCTCGGCCCGCGGCTCGTTTTCGACGAGCTTGCCTTTGCGGTAAATCTCAAAATTCCCGCCTGGCTCAAGCAGCATCGTTCCTTCCTCACAAACCACCATCGTGCAGGTGCCTTTGATCTTGGATTCCGGCAAACCGAGCGAAGCGAACGACGGACGGATGTTGCTGTCGTTGTAGGAGAGAATGAATTTGTCGCGCGCGAAATTTTCGCCGCCAGGATAGGTGATTGTCGACTGGTTGTAGCCGGAATGGCACTCGCCGGCCGGTTTGATCGTGTTGGTCTGCACGGCCTCCGGATGCGGAAGATCGTAAGCGAAATAGAGCACGTCGATCACGTGGCAACCCCAGTCGGCCAGCATGCCTCCGCCCGTTTTCCAATACGAACGCCAGCGCCGCGGATGAATCTCCTCGCTGTAGGGCATGGCTTCGGTTAGCGGACCCTGCCAAAGCCCCCAATCCATCGTCTCAGGAACTTCTTGCGGCTTAGGAAGCGGACTCCACGGGTCGACGAAATACATGCCGTGGCTCATCCCGCCGGTCCAGATGTGGGACTCGACCGGGCGGCCTAACTGATTCGATTTCAGGATTTCGACCGCCTGCATCCGGCCCGTGGTACAGGCCCGCTGATTTCCCATCTGGGTATAAAGCTCGGGGCGTGCGGCGAGGGCTTCGCGGATGATCCGCAATTCATCGAGCTGATGAACCAGCGG
>JBLHKS010000228.1:0-10976 GCA_047620505.1 Verrucomicrobiales bacterium
GCTTTGGAAAGAATTCTCAGCGGTCCCTGATGCGGGGTTGGCAACTGCCGGCTGCGGTTCGTTTATTTAGTTTATCAACGTATCATGAACCGAAAACTCATTCCAACCCTTGCTTGCTTCGACCGAAGGTGACAATTTTCTATATGTGTTTGATATCCCGACCGGAAAGGAAGTGTGGCGATCGGCGCCATTCCCGGGTGCGGTTGGCTGCATGATTCCGGCGGTATCGAACGGGATCGGCGTTGTCGGGACCTACTCGAAAGGAATGTGGCATGCTTTTCGAATTGGCGAAGGGCGTCCGATTGAGTTTTCGCGATTTGGGAACGCGCAACACAACGGACAAGTCGCGGGCGCTTTGGAAAGAATTCTCAGCGGTCCCTGATGCGGGGTTGGCAACTGCCGGCTGCGGTTCGTTTATTTAGTTTATCAACGTATCATGAACCGAAAACTCATTCCAACCCTTGCTTGCTGGATCGCACGACGCTTATTATTCGTATTATAATTCGATTTGATGTATTCGAAGATTTTGAGGCGGGCTTGATCCTCGGTTTCGTAGCGGTATTTTTGAACCAGCTCAAGTTTCAGCGTCCTCATGAATGACTCAGTCCATGCATTGTCGTATGGGTTAGCTTTGGCTGACATACTTTGTCGGAAGTGTGCGCTTTTCAGGATGGATCGGAACGCGCTGCTGCTATATTGACTGCCGCGACCGCTGTCGAGCAGTCGCTACCCTGAATTGCGCGCCGCAGCGGGGCGGTGTCGCCGAGCGAAGCCAGAAAACGCCGATCGCCGGATTCCCAGATTTCCGAACCGAGCGGTTCTGGGATCGGCACGCAATGAAAGCGGATTCCGTCCTCAAGTCGCTCGATGGTGGAATCAAAAGTCGTCTCCATTTTTCGTTTCGCGTTTGCCAGAGCTTCGCTAGCATCACTTTGTGAAAACCCAAGCTTTCCTAATCGCCTTTTCAGCATCTGCTGGTCTCGCCCTCGCTGCCGAACCGAAATTCGAACATCAAACCGTCGGTGAAATCGAGATCGGTTACGGAATCAACATCGCCGACGTCGATGGCGATGGAAAAGACGACATCGTCCTCGCCGACAAGATCGACATCGCCTGGTATCAGAATCCTACCTGGGAAAAACACGTCATCGCAAGCAAGCTTACTTTGCGAGACAACGTCTGCATCGCGGCGCGTGATCTGGACGGCGATGGGAAGGCCGAAATCTCGGTTGGAGCTCAGTGGAATCCCGGAAACACGACTGACGAAAAGGAGTCGGGCTCGGTTCACTACTTGATCGCGCCGGAGGACCGGACACAACGCTGGGAAGTCGTTACCCTGCCAAATGAGCCGACTGTTCATCGAATGCATTGGCGGCGGAACGGCGGAAAGTGGGAACTCGTGGTTTTGCCGCTTCATGGTCGAGGAAATAAGGCAGGTGCTGGCGAAAATGGGGTGCGTGTACTCGGCTACGAGCTTCCGAAAGATCCGAGCAAGGTGGAAAACTGGAAGACGCGAGTGATCGACGAGTCCCTTCACAAAGCGCATAATTTTGACGTGGCTTGGAGCGAAAACGGAGTTGAAAAAATGCTCATCGGCGGCGGCGAAGGGCTGCTTTCGGTTCCGGGACGCGGAGAGCCGGAGTTGGCGGTGAAGGCGGCGGATTTTGACAGCCCCGGGGCAGGGGAGACGCGGTTCGGGCCGGACTACACTTTTCGTGGGACCTTCCTGAATCACTATGCGGCGATCGAGCCGCTGCACGGAAACGAAGTCGTGGTCTACTCGATTGAGAAGGAGACGAGTCCGGTTCACAAGCCGGTCTGGAAGCGCACGGTGATCGACGATTCGCTCGCGCAGGGTCACGCGCTTGCTTGCGCGGATTTGTTAGGGCTCGACCGCGAACAAATCGTCGCTGGTTGGCGAAATCCGGATGCGGACGGCAAAGTGGGGATCCGGCTTTACGTCTGGAATCAGGCTGATGATTCGTGGACAACTCATCTGATCGACGACAACGAAATGGCGGTCGAAGATCTCAAAGTCGCCGACCTCGATGGCGATGGAAAACTCGACATTATTGCCGCAGGCCGGAAGACGAAGAATCTCAAAATTTACTGGAACAAGTCTGAGCTTGGTAAGAAGCCGAAGTTGTCAGGCGGCTGGAAGAAGCACGAAATATGGAAAGGCGCGAGTTGCCCGTCGGCGAACGCGGCTGATTTCAATGGTGACGGCAAAATCGACGTCGCCTTCAGCGCGGGTAACAAAAATCATCTGCTCCTCGCGCCGGACTGGCGTCACGTCGTGATCCACGATAAGAATGGCGGAATCCACGGAACGAGCATGGACGTCGATGGCGACGGCGATCCGGACTACGTCGGCGGGAACCGACACGTTTATTGGCTGGAGAATCCGGGCGGAGCAGCTGCTGAAAAAGGCGACTGGATTTATCGCGCAGTCGACACCGACATCACCGGCGTTCACTGCGTTTTGGAAGCGGACGTTGACGGAGACGGAAAGATCGATCTGATCGCGAACGAGTTCAATCCAGACAGTCCGGTTGGGAACTCGATCATGTGGTACGAGACGCCGAGCGACGTCGATGCGCCGTGGACGCGCCACATTTTTGCCGCAGGTGACGCCGGCGGAGGCAGCCACTACATGGGAATGGGCGATCTGGATGGCGACGGCGACAACGATATTTCTGCAGGTGCCAAGGGGAAGCCGTTTCTCGGCGGAAACTGGTTCGCTTGGTGGGAAAACACAGGCAAGCCTGACAAGTGGATCAAGCACGTCTTAGCCGAGGAACAAACTGCGGCGACCTGCACGGTTCCGGGCGATTTCGATGGCGACGGCGATGTCGATATTTTCGCGACGCGCGGTCACGACGCCGGGATTCTCTGGTTCGAGAACATCGGCAAAGGTAAGTTCGAGATGCACATGTTAGACCCGCTTCTGAGTGGCGCGCATTGCCTGACAGTGAACGATCTCGATGGCGATGGCGATCTCGACGCAGCGACCACGGCGAAGGACGATTTCCGGACGGTTTGGTTCGAAAACGACGGAAAGGGCAACTTTACGAGTCACGACATCGACGACGATCAGGCTGCTTACGACATTCGCTCGATCGACATGGACGGCGATGGCGATCTGGATTTGCTCGTCGCTGGGCAGGCTAGCCAGAACGTCGTTTGGTACGAGAATCTTTGAGCCGAAAGGCTCGGGCAACTCCCGAATCTACTAAAAGGATCTGCGTCCCGGCGTTCCGCCTGGAAAACCTCCAGGGAAGCGCGGGCGGTTGATGCTTTGCAGCGCCTGAAAATTCTGCATGGTCAGGAACGCGAAAATCATCGGCATGTAGGCTAGACTGAAATACATGCCGATAAAAATCATCGCAATCCCGGCACCGATGCAGACTTTCAGCGTCTCCCGCATCTTTTGAGGGCCATTGATCGATTCCAGAATTCGCCCACCGTCTAACGGAAGGACAGGAGCCAGGTTGATGAGCGACCACCCGATGTTAATCCAGAGCATATCGTGGATGAAGATCGCGAGAAAGGTCGATTGCGGAAGAAGCCCGTTCGCGATCAACAACTTGCTTAGACCGTAAATCGCGCCGCCAAGAGCTAAGCCCGCGACGGGGCCTCCGGCGGAAACGATGATGGATCGTGTGCGACTCAGGAGGCTGCCGGAGCCCTTCGCCAATCCCCCAAAACCATTCAATTCGATCTCGGTTTGTTGCCCGAACTTCCGTTGAAGAACCGCGTGCCCCAGCTCGTGCCAGAGAATCGAAACGAAAACGGCAATTGCCCACGAAGCCACCCGGAGCGGGGCCTCCGGAGCAGTCGAAAACAGAGACTGGTAAGTCAGAAATGCCGTCATCACCCAGAAGGTCCAACGGACCTTTACCGGGATTTTAAATAGACGGAAATGAAGCATCGGGAAGAATTGAAAGCCGTTAAATGAAGTCGTTAATGAGATTCTCGAGCATCTCCTGACGGCCGCTTGGCGTCGTTGGCTCACCGTTGCCGAGGGCATATTCCGAGAGTTCATCCAGCGAGCAGCTGCCAGACTCGATCTTCGCGCCAATGCCCGAATCAAACGTGCTGTAGCGACCTTTGACGAAGTCGTCAATCCGACCGTCTTCAACGATCGCGTGCGCAATCTTCAGGCCGCGAGCGAAGGCGTCCATCCCGCCGATGTGGGCGTGGAAAAGATCCTCGGGCTCGAAACTTTCGCGCCGGCACTTGGCGTCGAAGTTCAGGCCGCCACTCGTCAAGCCGCCCATCGCGAGCACCTCTAACATGATCCCTGTGGTCAGATAAATGTCCGTCGGAAACTGGTCCGTGTCCCAGCCGATGAGTTCGTCGCCCGTGTTGGCGTCGATCGAACCTAGTGCGCCTGCGTGACGCGCGACGCGGAGTTCGTGCATCATCGAGTGACCCGCGAGCGTCGCGTGATTCGTCTCGATGTTCAGCTTCAGCTCGCTCATCAAATTATGTTCGCGCAGGAAATTCAAACACGCGGCGGCATCGCTGTCGTACTGGTGAGTTGTTGGTTCGCGAGGCTTGGGCTCGATAAAGAAATCGCCAGTGAAGCCAATCTTCTTCTTATGATCGACCGCCATGTGAAGGAACTGACCGAGGTGGTCGAGTTCGCGTTTCATGTCCGTGTTCCAGAGCGTCGAGTAGCCCTCGCGGCCACCCCAGAAAACGTAACCGAGACCACCAAGCCGGTGAGTGACTTCGAGCGCCTTCTTCACCTGCCCGCCGGCATAAGCGTAAACATCCGAATACGGCGAAGTCGCCGCGCCCTGGTTGTAGCGCTCGTGAATGAAGAGACAGGCCGTGCCCCAGAGCAGCTTGATCCCGGTCTGATTCTGCGCCTTCTCAAGCTCATCAGCCACCGCATCGAGCGCATCGTTTGACTCCGCCAACGTGTCGCATTCCGGCGCGACATCGCGATCGTGGAAGCAATAATACCCGATCCCGGTTTTCTGCATGAACTCGAACATCGCCCAGACGCGTTTCTGCGCGTTCTCGACCGAATTCGATCCGTCATCCCAAGGCCGCTGCGCTGTCGGACCGCCAAACGGATCGCCGAGGCCATTCCGCATCGTGTGCCAGTAAGCGCAAGCGAAACGCAAGTGGTCCTTCATCGACTTGCCGCCGACCTGCTCCTCCGCATCGTAATGCTTGAATGCGAGCGCATTTTTGGATTTGGGGCCTTCAAACGGGATCGTCGGGATTCCGGGGAAAAATTCTTCGTTCATTGCTGGGAGTTTTCGATGCAGGGGAGGCGGAGATCAAGCCGGAAAGTGAATTGCCGAGTCGAGCAGCTGCTGATTGAGTGCACCGCAGATGAGATCGATTCTAACCGCCGCGCTAACGCTTTTCTTCGCCTTTTCTGCCGGAGCGCAGCCAAATCTCCTGCTCTTCCTCGCCGACGACATGACCTGGACGGACGTCGGCTGCTTCGGCAATCCGGACGTCAAAACGCCAGCGATCGACGAGCTCGCGAGCGAAGGCGTCCGCTTCACGCGCTTCTACAACAGCGCGCCGACGTGCTCGCCGCTGCGGCAAAGCCTCTACACCGGGCTCTACCCGATCCGCAACGGCGCGCATCCGAATCACAGCCGGGTTTACGATGGGGTGAAGTCGCTACCGCACTTCCTCAGACCGCTCGGTTACCGCGTCGCGATCGTCGGCAAACGGCACGAGGCACCGGCGTCGGCCTTTCCGTTCGAGATGCTCGGCGGGAGCCACGGTGACGGAGGGAAAACGCCGGATGGCGAGGACCTGCCCTTGGAAAAGGCGAAGGAATTCATCGAGCGCGACGCGGATCAGCCGTGGTGTCTCGTGGTCGCTTCGAATCAGCCGCACACGCCTTGGAATCGCGGCGACGCCTCGGCTTACCCGCCTGACAAGCTCACCATTCCGCCCTACCTCGTCGACACGCCGGAGCTGCGCGCGGGGCTCTCGGCTTACTACGCGGAGATCACTTACATGGACGGCCAGGTCCAGCAGCTGCTGGAGATTTTGAAGGAGGCGGATGCGGAAGAGGACACGGCTTTTATCTGGCTTAGTGAGCAGGGATCGCAGTTTCCGTTCTGCAAATGGACCTGCTACGACACCGGGATTCACGCCGCTGCGGTGATACGTTGGCCAACGACGATCAAGCCCGGCAGCGAGTCGAAGGCGCTGATCAGCTACGTCGATGTCGTCCCGACTTTTGTGGATCTGGCAGGCGGCGATCCGAAGCCGCTCGATCTGGATGGGAAGTCATTCGCGCCGGTTTTGCGCGGCGAAACGGACGCGCACAACGACGTGGTTTTCGCGACGAACACGACGCGCGGAATCTACTCGGGCTCCGAGGCTTACGCGTCGCGGTCGGCGACGGACGGGCGCTGGCTCTACATTCGGAATCTGCACGCGGACGAGATTTTTAAGAACATGGTCACCGAGAGGAACGACTTTTTCAGATCATGGCGCGATGTGGATTCGGACTTCGCGAGAGCGCGCGTTCTCGCTTATCAAAAGCGGCCCGCGGAGGAGCTGTTCGATCTCGAAATCGATCCGTGGTGCCTGACGAATTTGTTCGGCGAGGCCGAGGATCGTGGCTTGCCGATGAGAGTCGATGCCTGGATGAAACAGCAGGGCGATCTCGGCGATGCAACCGAGCGCTCCGCCGAAGAACGTCAGCCCGAGGACAAGCCGTGGTCAAAACGTGGAAGCGGCTACGGCGTCCTGAAGTGAGCCGCGGTCCTTCGGTTGTTTGTGATCGCATTCCTCGCCGAAGTTTCCAGAATCCTCGATAGCGATGCCCGGCGACGGGGAAGTTGATTCTCGAAGCGGCGCAAATTTAAGTCAGAACTCACGAGTTAAATGAGCGTTTCCTTGACATCCAACCCAATGACACTTGGGTGGACCGAATAATGCCACAACGCTACAGAATTCAATTTCCACCCGAACATGAGCACGATTTAGCACAGGACAAAGTCTACTTTTATTTAATCGAAAACGGCGAGCAAGTTAGACTCCGTTTTCATGATTACCCTGAAATTTTTCGCCGCCCCGGTCTCTATGAACAGCTTTTTTATGACCGGCTGAAGTGCACGTCTCCCAGAAAGGTAAGTGAACTTTTGCAGCGAAGTTTAGCTTCCGAAATGCTGATCTGCAGCGAGCTGCGCGTCTTGGACCTGGGAGCAGGCAACGGAATGATGGCTGAGGAGCTACGCAAACTTGGCGTCTCGCGGGTTATTGGCGCGGACATTATCAAAGAAGCTGGCGAAGCGGCGATTCGCGACCGGCCAACGGCTTATGATGACTACAAAGTGGCTGATTTTACCGAGCTAAGCCCTGAAGATCTTGAGGAGTTGTCTGATTGGAATTTCGATTGCCTGACCTCCGTGGCCGCCCTCGGTTTTGGTGATATTCCGCCCGAAGCATTCTTCACGGCCCTCCGCTTGATTCCAAAGGACGGTTGGGTGGCGTTCAATATCAAGGAAACCTTTCTGGATAACTCAGATCAAAGCGGCTTTTCTCGGTTCATTCGCGAATTGATCTTCTCCGAGTACCTCGACATTTATCACTTGGAACTATACCGGCACCGACTCTCTATGGAAGGAATTCCGCTGAAATATTTTGCACTCGTGGGCCGAATCACGACTGCCGTTCCCGCAGATTTCCTGGAGAAAACGCTCTGATTGATGGGCGATCCTGACCGTCATCCAAGCGCCGCACGCAAGGCTTTCGCAATGCTGGCGCTGACCGCGGCGGGCGAGTCGATTTTCTTCCTACCTTTTATCATTGCGCGGGTTTTTCGGCCGACGTTTCTAGACGTATTCGGCCTGACAAATCTCCAACTCGGTGCCTGTTTCTCTGCCTACGGCGTGGTGGCGATGATCGCCTATTTCCCCGGCGGGCCGCTTGCCGACCGGTTTGAGGCACGGAAACTGATGGCCGTTGCCTTGGTGGCGACAGCATTGGGAGGACTTCTGTTTGTTTCGCTTCCCGCGCTCGCAACCCTCAAACTGCTTTACGGATTTTGGGGGCTAACAACGATTCTCCTTTTCTGGGCCGCGATGATTCGGGCAACGCGGGAGTGGGGCAGAGATTCCACGCAGGGTTTGGCCTTCGGCTTGCTCGATGGTGGGCGTGGGTTGATGACGGCGGTGATGGGAAGCGTTTCGGTGGCAGTTTTCGCTTTCCTTCTGCCCAGCGATATCGACAGTGCGACTGCGGAACAGAAGGCGACCGCGTTTCAGCAGATCATCTGGGGCTTCGGATTCGTCGTGCTCACGGTAGCGATCTTTGTTTGGTTCGCCCTACCGCGTCACGCTTCGGAATCGGGAAAAAAGCGGGAAGAAATGTCGTTAGAAGGTGTGAGGCGCGTGCTGGCGATGCCGACGGTTTGGCTTCAGGCCCTCATTTTGGTATGCGCATACGTTGGGTTTCAAGGAACAAACGATTTTTCGCTTTTGGCGCGAGATGCGCTCGATCTCAATGAAGTGGAAGCGGCGGGAGCGGGCACCATTTCGCTTTGGACGCGACCCGTAGCGGCGATTCTGGCAGGAGTTCTCGCGGATCGATTTGGCGCGATCCGGATGACGTTCGTTAGTTTCGGGTTGTTGCTTTTGGGTAGCTCTGCGATTGCCGCCGGAGTGCTTGCGCCTGGTAAAATGGCGCTGTTTTTCTTCGTCGTGGTAACGGCAAGCGCAGGAATCTTTGCACTGCGCGGATTGTATTATGCCATTATGCAAGATGGCAAAGTGCCCTTGGTCTACACCGGCAGCGCGGTTGGCGTGATTTCGGTCATTGGTTATACGCCTGACGTCTTTATGGGCCCGGTGACGGGGTGGCTATTGGATCGGTCACCCGGCGAGCTGGGACATCAGCATCTGTTTGCGACGGTGGCGGCGTTTGCTTTGTTGGGAATCTTGGCCACGTGGCTGTTTCGGCATTGTTCGCGCTTGGGATGATTGCGATTTACCTTTTTGGATGCGATTCTGATATAAGTGTCGCTTCGCCCGCATAGCTAATTCTACTGTGTTTCCTTCGGGTGCCGATTTAGCTTAGATTGGATCGAAGTCGCGGCGCGGGCGATTTAGTGGCGCTGGATTTCCGAGTCCAATGGATAGTGGGTGATGATTGAGGAATGTCACGGGAGTGAAGGGAAACGCGCGGATCAAAAGCGAGAGCGGTTTCGGAAACCACTTTCCAAAAATCTGCGCGTCCGCCAGGTTCGAACGATGAGCAATCTCCGTTCGACGATTCAGGCCGGCGTGCCGCAGACCAACAGTGCGCTTTTTCATGCGATCCGGTTTTCAGTCGGCGATCCGGTTGCGTTGCTGAGGATCGACGGCACCCAGACGATCGCGATTGTGCGGGACATCGAGATGGAGCGGGCGAAGGGGCAGGTGCCGGCGGATCAGATCGCGTGTCCGGCGGATTTCACGCCTGAGGGCGGGCTTTCGGCGGATCGTGAGGTGGCGACGGCGCAGGCAGCTGCGGAGTGTCTTCGGCGAAACGGTGTGAGCGAAGTCGTGGCGGACCGGGCGTTGCCGATGAGCTTTGCGCACGTGATTCAGGAGGCGGGCATTCGCGTCGTTTGCGATCTTGAAATGGGCGTGATGGAGCGCCGACAGAAGTCTGCCGAGGATGTTGAGCTGTTGCGGCAGGCGCAGGGCGTGACCGAGGAAGCGATCCGGCTGGCCTGCGAAATGATCGGCCGCTCGGAGGCGCAGGCGGACGGCGTGCTGCATCATGACGGCGCGGTGCTGACGAGCGAGCGAGTGCAGGCGGCGGTAAACGTTTTTCTGATGGGGAAGGGCTTCAGCGGACCGGCCTTCATCGTGGCTGGCGGACCGCAGGGCGCGTCTTGTCATCACACTGGAAATGGCGAGCTCAGGACGGGGCAGCCGGTGATCGTGGACATTTTCCCGACGTCGCAGACGACGCATTTTTGTGGCGATTGCACGAGGTCGGTCGTGCATGGCGAGATCCCTGACGAGGTCACAAAAATGCACGCCGCCGTCTGCGAAGCGAAGCGAAACGCGTGCGATGTGCTTCGACCGGGCGTCACTGGCAAGGAGGTTCACGCGGCGACGGTCGAGACGCTGGAGCGGCTCGGTTATCACGCTGGTTTTCCGCCTGAAGGCGCGCCGGCTTCGTACTGCACGATGCATCACGGAACCGGCCACGGAATCGGACTCGACGTGCACGAACCGCCGTTGCTCGACGCGACAGGAATTGCGTTAGTCGAAGGCGATGCGTTGACGGTTGAGCCAGGTTTGTATCGCAAAGACCTCGGCGGAGTCCGCGTGGAGGACATGGTCGTCGTTACCGCGGACGGCCACATCAATCTCAATCAGCTGCCGGAGGGACTCGACTGGCGATAGTAAACCTGCGAGCAAGACCTTGGAAGGAACTGGTGAACGAGATTTGCCGCCGAATTCGATCGGCAAAATATGAGCGATGACCTGCTGGATCTCCTTCGTTCGGACTAGGTTAGACTATGGATCTCATCGACGAATCACTTTCTACCCACCGAGAATCGGAACGCTCTTTTCGTTCGGCTCATCAGCGCCTTTGGACAAGAAGCGCAATTCCATCAAGTGTTCGGCGATGGTGGGGATCTTCACGTGTTGAGTATTCACGCGGTCGTTCCGGATTTCTTGGCCTGACTGAACGAGTCTTGTTAGAAAGTCGCCAAAAGGCCCGCTCATTCCGCCGGACAAGAGGATCCCAAGCAGAGGTCGAATCAGGCTGCTCTTGCGAAATCAAGCTTCATAGGCCAATCTGCGCAATGGGCTCCGTTCTCACGCCACTAACATTGCTACAAGACGCCGACGCCCGCGGCGCGGAAGCATGTCAGGCCAAAGACCGTGCGGATCGAGGTGATCTCGGGCAGTTCTTCACCACGCCCGATGTGCAACGGTGTGGAAAACTTCCCTTAGAAATTGGCGTAGATTTCGTGCAGTCTG
>JBLHKS010000229.1:0-10956 GCA_047620505.1 Verrucomicrobiales bacterium
ATTCGCGGCGGCGCCGAATGCCCGTGGACGGCGGATGTCGTCGGTCGATACTTTGCCGTTAACGATCCGACTGAAAAGACACCGAAGGGCGATCATCGCTGGTATCTCATCACCAAGTTCATCGCCAACGACGACGGCACGAAGGACATCGAAATCGAGCGCTTCTGGTGGGGCGCGAAGAGCGCAGGCGCGCCCACGCTTTACCGGCCCGAGAACTACACGTGGGACGGCCACGAAACGCCGCTCAGCTACATCATCGCGCCGGGCGCCTACGTGAACGACGTCTCCCGCGCTGTGCCCGGCGGAGATCGTGGCGGACAACGCGTGTTAGGAATGTCGCCCCACTCCGCGCAGGAGACGGAGTTCGATTTCGCGCCCGGCGACAAAGTCGAGCAAGCGATCGGCCCCGACCCGTTCAAGCCGCAGGTTTTCCGCGCGTGGATGTGGGAAGACGTCCCCGGCCACTACCCGGCGGCGGTGTTCGATCTGGCGAACTACGGCGCCGTTTCGCGATACTCGGTTGTCAGCATGCGAGGCGGTCCCGCGAATCTCGACGACCTTGACGCGCGTCACGAACCGCGCCCCGCGTGGGACAACATCATCGTCCAAGACAGCGCCGCGACGGTCGGCTTTAACCTGAAAGCTGATTTCGCGAACGCCGCGATTCTGTTTCATCAACCGAATCGCGAGCAGCCGATCAAGTGGTTCTACGATCATCCCGAAGTTGAGGACGAGGACACCGGGAAGACCGGAATCACCAAAGCCGTCACCGCCGCGCCAACCGAGCCCAAAGTCGCGCAGCTCACCGTGAGCCGCAACACTGGCGAGTTTCAATTCGAAGGCGGTGGGATTCAAGCCGGCGGCCCAGCTTCAGGCGTTACTGGCCTCTCCGCCGATGCGACACCCGCGCGAAATCTGCGCGGCAAAAACATCGCCGTCGAGGCTGGTCAGACGTCGGTCCAGATCCGATTCCTCCAACCGGAGACCAACGAGGACTACGCCGTTTTCGTTGAGCAATCATGGCTCACCAATCGCGCCATCACCGAGAAAACCGCCGAGGGTTTCACCGTCAAGTTCGCCGAACCCGCGCCAGCAGCTGCTGGATTGGATTGGATGCTGGTGAGATGAGCTCTTTATGGCGAAATTGATGACTAGGCCGAACCGTGATTTACTCTGACCCACTCAAACTATGAAGAACGTTTTCATTTCGACCCAACGCTCGATCGACCGCCGCCGCTTTCTTCGTGGCGCCGGAGTTTCGCTCGCCCTGCCGATGCTCGACGCAATGACGCCGGCGTTCGCGAAACCAGCACCTGCTGATTCCCAAACACCTCGCCGGATGCTCGCGATCGAGACGAACCAAGGCATCATGCCACAGTTTTTCTTTCCGGAGAAAGCGGGCGCGGACTACGAGCTGACGCCTTACCTCGAGCGCATCGCGGCCCATCGTGCGAACCTGACGGTGTTTTCCGGCGTCAGCCTGCCGGGCGTGGATGGGGCGCATGCCGCAGAGAAGTGTTTCCTCACGGGCACGCCGCACCCGGCGCGGGGCGGCTTTAAGAACGGGATTTCGCTGGATCAGCTTGCTGCGGAGCAGGTCGGGGCCGCAACGCGATATCCGTCGCTAACGCTGGCGATGAGCAATTCGAGCCCAACGCTGAGTTACACCCGCAGCGGCGCGCCGATTCCACCCGAAAAGACACCGAGCAAGTTGTTTGCCAAGCTTTTCCTGCAAGGTAAGCCTGAGGAGATCGAGGCACAGGTCGATGCGATCCAGCAGGGACGCAGCACGCTCGATTTCGTCAGCGAACAGGCCAAGCTGCTGAATCAAAGTCTTTCCGCAGCCGACCGGGAGCGAATGGATCAATACCTCACTTCCGTCCGCGAACTGGAGCGGCGGATGGAAGCAGCCGAGGATTGGCAGTACAAACCCAAGCCGAAAGTCGATCGCAAACCGCCGACGGACAACACGGATGCGAGGGAGTTCGTGAGCCGTTCAAAGACGCTGTTCGATCTCATCACGCTGGCGTTTGAAACCGATTCGACACGCGTGGTTTCGTTGTTCATCGACACGACGGTGATCCACAACCTGACGCATCATGGTAACCGCGACGAGGCAATCGCGGAACTGAAAAATCACGAGTCAGGCCAATTTGACGCGCTCAACGATCTGCTGACCGGCCTGACAAACACGCCAGAAGACGGCCAGCAGCTGCTGGACCGGACGATGGTGCTTTACGGAACTTGTATGGGCAGCGCCAACTCGCACGCCAACACGAACTTGCCCGTGATCCTCGCCGGAGGCGGCTTCAAGCATGGTCAGCACCTCGCGTTCGACAAGGAGCGCAACTACCCGCTCAGCAACCTTTACCTTTCGATGCTCCATCGGCTGGGGATCGAGAGGGATGGGTTTTCGACCTCCAGCGGGACGATGCGGGGACTGGAACTCGCCTAGGAAATTTCACGTAATATGATGACGAGTTTCCATAACAACTCTGCGCTTCTGCGTCTCTGCGCGAGTCTTCTGCTGGCCGGTGTGGCGCATGCCGACGACGCCTTTTTCGAGCAACATTGCTTCGAGTGTCACGACGACGTCAGCGCGAAGGGCGACCTCGACCTCACGAGCCTGTCGCGTGACTTCGCCGACCCACGCTGGATCAGAATTCACGACCGCATCCAGTCCGGCGAAATGCCGCCCGCGAAAAAGCCACGCCCAGCAGCTGCTGACCGCGACCAGACCCTGACATGGCTCAAAAACGCCATCGTCGCCGCCGAGGAACCGCATCCAACGCCGGTCCGTCGCCTGACGCGAATCGAGTACGAAAACACCCTTCGCGATCTGTTCGACCTACCCGGATTGCTGCTCCGTGATCAACTTCCGGCAGACGGCAGCGCGCATGGGTTCGACAAAAACGCGGACGCCCTCAGCATCTCGCACGTCAACATGGCCAAGTACATGGAGGCGGCCGACTACGCGCTCGACTTCGCTATCGCCACCCAACCCGAGCCGCCAAGTTCCCACGAGCACCGCCTCTCGCTCGCCAGCCAATACTACGTCCGGCTCCTCATCGCCAACAACGGCGGGGCGGTCTATCTGAAGGACAAAAAGCCTGACCCGAATTTTCCGCCCGTCATCCACGGAATTCAGCACGTCGACCAAGGCGCGCACGAGCGCTTGGGAATGTTCGAAACAGACAGCGCGGTGGGCGTCTTCCGGCACGAAGACGAGTCCTTCTTGCCGTGGACGCAGGGCTTCGCGGCGATCCATCCGGGGCGTTACCGGATTAAGGCTTCGCTTTGGAGTTACACTTGGGACAAGGGCGAGGTTAAACCCTCGCGCGGCGTCGAGGCGATGCGGCTCTCGGTCAAGCAGCTGCAGGGACGCGGTTTGGGTCAGGATCATCCAAGTTATGTCATCGGTTATTTCGACGCGCCGTCGCTCGACGCACAAGAGCATGAGTTCGAGCAGTGGCTGAATCCCGGCGAATCCATTGGCTTCAACGTCTCCTCGCTCGCCCCGGTCCACATCTATCATCAGTACAAACGCAACCTCATGTCCTTCACCGGCCCGGGGATCGCCTGCGACTGGATCGACATCGAAGGCCCGATTCATGACGTCTGGCCACCTCCCTCGCACCTGCTGCTCTTCGGCGATTTAAAGATGGTCGAGTTCGATCCAAAGTCCGAGGAAGCCACCTTTCCCAAGCGCGAAACGCCCAAGCAGATGATGTCCGGCGCGAAGAATCAGGCCGACCCGTTTCCCGGTCATTGGACCGTTCAAAGCGAAGACGTCACGGCCGATGCCCGTCGTCTCCTCGCTTCGTTCCTGCCCAAACTGATGCGCCGTCCAGTCGAGCCGCGGATCGTCGACGCCTACGTCGGCCAAGTCGAAAACCGCCTCGCCGCTGGCGACAGCTTCGAGCTGGCGATGCGATGGGCCTACCGCGCCGCGCTGTGCTCGCCGCAGTTCCTCTTCCATGTCGAGCCGGACGCCAAACTCGACGACTTCGCGCTGGCGAACCGGTTGGCTTACTTTCTGTGGAATGCAACGCCGGACGAACGACTCACGCAGCTCGCCACGACCGGAGAAATCCGCAAGCCGGACGTTCTGCGCGGCGAAGTGGAGCGCCTGTTAGGCGATCCCAAGTCGCAACGCTTCATCGAAGATTTCTGCGGCCAATGGCTGCGTCTGCGCGAAATCGCCGCGACCGATCCCGATCGCAATCTCTATCCCGAGTTCAGCACCTACCTTCAAAACTCGATGGTCATGGAGACCGAGGCTTACTTTCGCGAGTTGATCGACAAAGACCACGATGCCACTCATTTGATCGACTCCGACTTCGCGATGCTCAACGAAAAGCTCGCCCTTCACTACGGCATCGAAGGTGTCAGCGGCTCGCAGATCCGCCGGGTAGAACTCCCGCAGGATAGCCCGCGCGGTGGTTTCCTGACACAGGCCGCGATCCTGAAAATCACCGCCAACGGCACTACCACCTCGCCTGTCCCGCGCGGAGCCTTCGTGATGGAACGTTTGTTAGGCCAACCGATCCCTCCGCCACCGCCGAACGTCCCCGCGATCGAGCCCGATGTCCGTGGGGCGACCACGATCCGCGAGCAACTCGACAAACACCGCGCCGATCCCAGTTGCGCCAGTTGCCACGCCAAACTCGACCCTCCCGGCTTCGCGCTGGAGAGCTTCGATGTCATTGGTGGTTACCGCGATCGTTACCGCTCCGTCGGCGAGGGCGACAAGGCAGAGCCCGAGCGGCATCTCCTCGACCCGCACTTGCACGTCAGCTTCAAGCTTGGCCCTAACGTGGATCCGTCCTACGAATTGCCGGATGGTCACGAGTTCACCGACATCGTCCAGCTCCAGCAGCTGCTGACGCGGAATCCGGACCTGCTCGCTGCGAACGTCGCCGAGCACCTTGCGATTTACGCAACCGCGCGCGACCTGACCTTCAGCGACCGCGACCGAATTGCCGCGATTGTCGCCAACGCTAAGCCGGGCGGAATTCGCTCCCTGATTCACGAACTCATCCAAAGCGAACTCTTTCAATCCCGATGAAACCGCTGACCACCATCCTTATCCTTTTTGTGAGCCTGTCGGCGATTCGCGCCGAGGAGAACGAACAAACCTTCCGCGTTGCCGGACTGTTTCAGCCGGATCAAGTCGAGCCGCTTCGCAAGGTCTTCGGGGAGCTTGAGGACCTCGATCTCGTCGACGTGAATTACGAGCGCGGCGAGGCCACGATTCGCTTCGGCGAACGCTTCGTGGCTGGCGGAGATGCTGAGAAACAACGCGCCGCGATCTCCCAGCAGCTGCGGGGCGCGACCCGTGGGGTCTTCGACGTGCAGCCTGCCGTCGCGACTCCGCGCGAGCAGCTTAAGGAGATCGTGATCCCGGTCGCTGGTCTGGATTGCAAAGGCTGCTCCTACGGCGCCTACCTTGCCGTCGATCAGCTCGAAGGCGTTGCGCGGGCGACGGCGGATTTCGGCGAAGGCCGGGTGACCGCGTGGATCGATCCTGACAAGATCACCATCGCCGAGTTAGAAGTCGCGCTAGCAAAGAAGCAGATCGGAATGAACTACCGGATCGACGAACCCGGCCTCGTTCCGGCAGGCGAGATGAGCATCGTGCGTGTCAGCAGCGACGATCCGGGCCACGAAGGAAACGCCGCCCACGCCATCGACGGCGATCAGCAAACGATCTGGCATACGCGTTTTGCCGGTGAAGTCGCGGAGCCGCCGCACGAGTTGGTCATTGACCTCGGCAAGACGCGAACGATCGCCGGATTCCGCTACCTCGCGCGCCAGAAGGGCGACGTCGGGCAATTCGCCGAGACCGAGTTTTACGTCAGCGACGACGCCGAGTCATTCGGGAACGAGCCCACGCTCAAGACGACGTTTCAGCCCGTCAAATCCGCCCAATCGGCCAATTGCGCGAAACCGGTTTCGGGGCGTTATGTGTTGGTTCGGGTCGTGTCCGAGATCAACGAGAAGCCGAATGCGACAGCGGCGGAAATTGGCGTGATCGAAGCGAAGTGAGGGTGGATTCGCCATTTCTCGCCTTACTGTGTTTGGGGATGCCGTCGAACTGACGCGCTGCCCGCTCAAGCAGTCGCCAAAAGAGGCTCAAGCAACAGCTCCACCTTTTTGACAGAAAATCCCGCGCGCTGAACCTCCGAAACGGCGGTCTTGACCGCGTCTTCCAAACTACTCGCCTCGCGGCAGAAAGTGAGTTCGGCCACGCCACAGCTTGTGGCTAGCGTGGCGTCCTGAATCACGCCATAGAGCTGATCCGCGTCACTGTCGCTCGGATCGTTTCCAAGAACGAGAGTGAACTCGTGAGCCTTCGTGCATTCGGCAGCGAGTTCTTCGATCCGTTGTTCATCCTGCGCGTTGGCCCGCAATACCCGGAAGAACGCGGGCAATTTCGTCAGCAGTTGCTTGTTCTCGATCATATCGCGAGGCAACTCCATTCGCGCCACCGCAGCGGCGTCGAGAAACTCATGACGGTCGTCGCCCGTCAGTTCAAAAAAATCGCCCCAGCGTTCGATGGTATCCGCATCCTTAGGCGGCGGATTGAGACCGCGCTCGATCTTGCTCCAATTACTCGGATCAAGGCCTAGCTGCTGGCAAAACTGCCTCAGCGTCAGACGTTTCATGATGCGGAGGTCTTTGATGAGTTCACCGAAGGTCATGGGATCAGGGATGCGAGCGTTGAGTAGTGGCAGAAAAATGTGGTCCGATAATTACCACATTTGTGGTTCCATCTCAACCACACGCTTCCGGATTAGCGTGTCAAGAGGGCGGCTTTACGCGTTCGCCGAGAAGTCGGCAGCGCGGGACTACCTCACATCCCCTGTTGCATCAATGAGCCTTGACGATTGATTGCCGATCATTGAAACGGCGGTTCGCACTTCGCTATTAGCAGCTCCCCCAAAATGTCGGGGGTAGGTCAGCCTCCAAATTCACGAATCCTTTCAGCGGCTTCTTCAATTTGCTTTTTCAATGCGAACTTCTGGGCGGGATCGGAGGCGATTGCTTCTTGCTGCCGGAGATAGTCGAGTTTCTCGCTCCAAATCGCCATAACTTGCTTCGACGCTTCTACCGATTTGTCCCCGGGCGAATCGGTCACTTCAGGATGTGCCTTTACACCATTCCGGGGTCGGACTCTGTTATCGAGGGCTTGCAGAATGATCTCCGCTATTTGTTGGGCCGTTCGCCCTTTTAGTTGGATTCCAAAGTTTACGGCGGACCATCCCGGGATTTCGGTGTCGTCGAGATGGACCGGAATTACTAAGTCGTCTCGCTTCCGATTCAATAGAATGCCTCGAATCGTCTCCCACTCCATCGAACACCAAGGCTTCTTGTAGTGCTCTGAGAAGAACGGCACGACTAAGTCAGCTTGTTGATACATTGACTCGAGCTTGAGGTCGCCGCCGACTCCGAGCAACTCAACTTCATACCACTCATCATAGAATACACTCTCCCTAGTCAATTTGGACGCTAAAGCGTCAGCAACTTCCAGCACGAAACCCCGATGTTCACCCGGAAAAGACAGAGCGACCCTGAATCGGCTTTTCTTGGCTTCCTTCTTTTGATCGGACCTTGCATCTATATGTACAATGTCCGGTCGAAAATTGAGATCTTCGCTCTTCAAGACGGCATTGGTGCTTGTATAATCAGAGTCTGAAAATGAGAAAATTGCCAGTCGATTACCATCGCGCGCCTTGCGACAGTAGCTGGAAAGCGACCTGCTCAACTGTTTATTGGAACCCAATCTGGCCGTCACCAAACCAAAAGATTCCGAATGACTCTTCGGCAGTTCTCCGCCGTCGGGAGTCGCTAACCAGAGCATACGCAGGATCAGCAATAATTCGTCTTGATTGCCGATTGGCTTTCCGTCGCGGCAAAAATATGGCCTTGCACCGCCTTCACCAAAAGCAGCGCTCAGGATCGAGATTCGCTTTTCGCATGCGCGCTGGCTATCTCCAAAATTCGTATAGAATCCGGCAGGAACCAGTTCCGACGTGACGAATTGGCGGACCTGTTCCACAAAGAGCCCGTAGGTTTGCTTCACTTTTTCGACGCTCGCAGCGGCAGCTTGATTGCCATTCCGCTCCTTCCTTGAAATATAGTGATCAAGAACTTCTGGAAACTGCCTGACCGCATCTCCGAACAACCGGCGAAGCTCCTTTCGAGTCGGATCGGGCGGCATGACCCTGAGTAAATACTGGCTGATCTCAGCCCGGAGCTGATCGTTTGGGAGAGCGTTCTGCAATGTTTCAAACTGATCCAACATTTCGGGGCGATTGATCCAATTTTCATCTCGCGTCAGCATGTCGCGTGGGGTCAGGAGAACATAATCTCTATTGTAAAACGGCAGATCGTACTGACGACTCTCCCAGCTTCTGGTGTCGTAGTTGAATACAGCCTTCTGGACAGTTACTCTTCTTCGTAAAGGGTTCGCGATCTCCTTCTGAGCAAATATTTCCGTATACTCGCACAGAAAACTCTTGATTAGAGTCGTGGTGAAGTCACTGATCATGTCCTTTCCAATCCCGTCCTCCAGTAATCCAAATTTTTCGAGATGACTTCCGCTGCTGATTTGCTCTTGTCCGAAATCTCTAAACACGGTTCGAAAACCACGACGAAGAGACTCTGCGAAGGATCCAGCAAGGCCTCTTCCTGCGTTACCTGAGATGCTCCACCCAAGTCAAGTCTGCTTGACTTCGCGGAAGTAAAACCAGCTCTTCTTCAATCCCGGAGAAATCTCGCCCTCTAATGACACGTCCCTCAAGAAAGTAATGTAACGAATGATTTCACGATGCAATTCTTGGTATTTCGTCTCTTTGCTATGAAAAAGGAGAAAAGGATCGATGAACAATGGCAGATCGTTCGTTAGTGAGATGTCGAATGCACCATGAACTTCCAGTCGCTCAGGAGAGACTCCGAAGATGTCCGAGAAGAAAATATTCATAATGATCGTCTGTTCTGTGACTTGACTAGCTTTGGTGGCCACAACACCGTGCTCCATGCCGCCCTTCTAACCTACCGATTTCGAGCGCAATGGATAGATACACCATCTGCGTTAAGGTTCCACCTCAGATTTGCCCACGCCAGTCGCTCCTTCGATGGTCTCGCAACTCAGACTCGGTCCTTCCGTCCCTCGAACGAATGCAGGTTCCGCTTCCGAAAAACTTCCAAGGCGGCGAAGATGATGAGATGATCACGGAGCTGCTCTTGAGTGCTGCTATCTTGACTAATAATCCGAAATCGACCCGTCCGGCAATCGGCCTCGAGTCGGCCATTCCGGAGGCGTCTTCTGCTTCGCCAATTCCGCGAGCACGCTTTCGTCGATTTCGCAACCGAGCCCCGGTCCCTGCGGAAGCGAGGCGTAGCCTTCCTCATCGACGCTCCAGCTCTTCTTCACCAGACCGGGCGGGGAGATGCTGGGGTAGTATTCGTGAATCAGAAACAGCGGGACGGCGGCGCTGACGTGTAAGCTGGCCGTCATTCCGAGGTCGGTGGTCACGCAGTGAGGGGCGATCGGAACTTGATAGGCTTCTCCCAGTGTTGCGATCTTGCGCAGCTGCGAAATGCCGCCGGTGTGCGCGCAATCGACTTGGAGAATGTCGGCCACACCTGCCTGCAGATAGCCGATGACATCCCAGATCGTCCGCGCTTGCTCGCCGACCGCCAACGGGATGTTGATGTGCTGCTTCAGCCGTTTGAAAACTTCGATGTTGCCCGGGACAGCCGGTTCCTCGATGTAGAGAAGGTCCTGTGCCTGCACCGCGGAGGCGAACTGAATCAGGAAGGGCGGCGGCATCGCGCAGTGCGCGTCGAACATCACGATCCCGTCGGGGCCCATGCGTTTACGCGCATCCTCGACCACTTTGACCAACCGCTCGATCTGCTGCGGCGTTCCGCTGAACGGCTGAGGTCCCGCGCCAACTTTTGTGGCTTTGGCAGAGGGATACATCAAGACCTTGTCGCGAGTCGGGCCGCCGAGCAGCCGGTAGACGGGCACGCCCCATAGCTTTCCGGTCAGGTCCCAGAGCGCCATGTCGATCCCCGCGATGGTGTGCGTCATGAACGGTCCGCCGCGCATGTCGCGATGCGATCGATAAAGCTTTTGCCAGAGGTGCTCGATCCGGGTTGGGTTTTCGCCATCCAGAAGTTCGAACAGGGAACTCGCCAGCTTGGACGCGACTTGGACTTCGAGTTGATCGATCTCACCCCAACCGGTTACGCCATGATTCGTCTCGATTTTGAGGAACACTTTCCGGCCAACCGGTGTCGGCGTGAGCTTCGTAATTCGGATCGTGGACGTGCGATCCTCGACAGCAGCTGCTGGGTTGTTCTCTTCGTTGAGCGCCATGGCTTGCTCCCAAGGCGCGCTGATCGCTCCCGCCGCAAGGCACCCGCCCGCGAAGGAGCCCATCGATGTCAAAAGATCTCGTCGAGCGGTCATCGCGCACTTTGATCTGGAGAACTCCGCGGCGTCAAGCGTGGCGCTGGCCATCGCGGCGATGCGGGCGACAATTTCCATGTGGAATGCGACACCTCGCCAGATGCGGCTTGACCGGTCCGCGCACTGCAAGTTGGTGCTGAATGCATTGGTTTAATCGTCCTCTCTATTACGTAGTCTGCCTGCTCGGCGCTTCGATTCTGCACGCGCAGGATCGAGTTTCCCTGATCGAACAGAACACTGCGGATGCGATGTGGAAGTTCAACAACGGCGCGGAATTTCCCGGCGCCACAGGCTCGTTGGCGATCGACCCGAACGCTTCTCGACAAGGTAAGCCGAGCCTCAAGCTCGTCGGCGATTTCACGGGCGGCGGCGGATACGTGCAGGCGGGACGATCGATCGACAAGGTCGACATTCGCGAGCTTTCGATGTGGGTTCGCAGCCCGGACAGCGACAAGTTTACGCTGCGTCTGAAC
>JBLHKS010000230.1:0-10910 GCA_047620505.1 Verrucomicrobiales bacterium
CCGCCGGATGGGCATCGGTAAAATCAATAACCTTACCACAACTGAGATCGGCAGTTTTACTTCCGCCGTTTATCAGTTTGGCGGTCTGGTTTCCAGTGCATGTTTTGCTGTTCTTTTGATATTCTTAGGTGCGCTGATGAACTGGCAGTTGATGGCAGGCGTGAGCGTTTTTGGATTGGTGCTTTTCCCGCTACTGCGGGGAATGTCAGAACGCAGAAGGCTGAGATCGCTTCTCTTTACGGCGGAGAACGCAAAGATGCAGAGTTTGTCGATTGAGAGCTTGACCTATTTCAAGTACTTCAGGGCGACGGCGCAGTTCGGGAAGCTGGTTCATAGGCTGAAGCAGTCCTTCGGAAAGCTTCGCCATTTTGCCTTCATGAATCAAATCACATCCCATGGTTTGGCGCAGCTGCTCAGGCTAACGCAATTGCTACTGATCTTGAGTTTCTTTTTTGTTACGGCTGTGATTCAAGGGCAGGGAATCGCGGCAGTATTGACATTAGCATTGGTTCTTTACCGGGGGTTTCAGGAAATGTCCAAAGTGCAGGAGGGATGGCAACTGTTTCTCAATAGCGCCGGATCGATTGAAGCCGTGGAAGAAGAGATCGGGCGGCTGAAAGCAATTCAAGAGACTGAAGGTGGTGAAACGCCGCATTTTGGTGCCAGCATGAGGCTGGAACAAGTTACTGTAAAATACGGCGAAATTAAGGCCTTGGATCGGGTTAGTCTGGAAGTGCGGCCAAGGGAACAAATCGCAATAATTGGAGAGTCTGGCGCCGGGAAGTCTACTTTGGTGGACGTAATCTGCGGATTGATAGATCCGGACGAAGGTGCAATCACATTAGATGGGAAAGCTTACTCGGAACTGGATCGTCGTGCTCTGCGTTCCATGCTTGGTTATGTAACTCAGGAGCCGGTTGTCTTGGAGGAAACCCTCCTACAGAATATCACGCTGTGGAATAAGGACAGTAGTGAGAAATGGAGGCAAGCGGCAAAAGACGCTGCCGCACTTGAGTTTATCGAGGAGCGTGAGGGCGGGGTTAATGCTGAAGCAGGCGAGAGAGGAGGGAATCTGTCAGGTGGGCAGCGTCAACGATTGGCGATAGCGCGGGAGCTCTATAGGAACCCTGAAATAATGATTTTTGATGAAGCGACTTCCGCATTGGATGCCGAAAGTAGCCGCTCTGTTTCCAAGGCTATTGACCAGTTACGCGGACGACAGACCATGATTATCATTACTCACAAGCTCGAATCATTGCGGAAATGTGATCGAATTTATGTGATCGACGGTGGGAAATTGGTATCAGAGGGGTCATGGAGCGAATTATCTGAGGAGGCGCATCCGGCCTTTCTAAAATTGGCTAGCACTTCAAAATACTGATCCATGACTGATCCGACATTAACACTCAGTTCTGGCCTGTTGGCACGATAGGTAATTAATAATGGCAGTTGAGACTGATCTTGAATTTGTAGAAACCGGTCGCCGAGTTCTGGAACTTGAAATTCAGGAGTTGCGCCGGTTTTCCGAAGAGCTTGGTCAGAATTTCGCTAACGCGGTTTCGGTCATTCGCGATGCGTGTTTGAGCCAAAACAAGGTGGTCGTTTGTGGGGTCGGTAAGTGCAGTCATATCGGCGACAAGATTGCCGCGACCCTGACGAGCACCGGCACTCCTGCAATCGCGTTGAATTCTCTCAACGCCCTTCACGGTGATCTCGGGATTGTTCGCGACGGCGATGTTGTCATTGCTTTAAGCTATAGCGGTGAGACCGAGGAAATGGTGAATTTGCTTTCGGCTTTGCGCCGATTTAATATCAAAATCGTCGCAATTACGGGCAACAATCAGTCACTGTTGGCTAAGTATAGCGACTTGGTGATCGATGTCAGGGTTGAGCGCGAGGCCTGCCCATTGCAACTGGCTCCAACTTCCAGTACTACAGTGATGTTAGCCTTAGGTGATGCGCTGGCGATGGTCTTGCTGGAGGCGTCCGGGTTTCGGGAAGAGGATTTCGCGAAGTTCCATCCGGGAGGGAGTCTCGGGCGGCGTCTGTTGACTCGGGCGAGTGACATGATGCGTCAACTCGAACAAATTGCCGTGGTTTCGCTCGGAGTTACAGTTGATGACGCGCTTGAAGAGATGACGGTCCACCGAACCGGCGCAGTTGTTGTTACTGAAGAGTCTAGTGGACGGCTTGCGGGGATCTTCACTCATGGTGATTTTGTCAGGGCGTTTCGCAAACAAGGGGGGAAGATTTCCGGGCTGCTAGTCGATGAATTAATGACCCCGGATCCGGTGACCACACGGACCGATCGGTTGGCTGTCGAAGTACTGGGGCTGTTGAAGCAGCATCGAATCGATGAACTAGTCGTACTGGACGATAAAGATCGACCTGCAGGATTAATTGATGTGCAAGACTTGGCGCGGCTTGGAATCCTGTGACTTCGGCTACAAACTCATTGTATCAACTTGGGCTAAAACATCTTGAAAAGGGAGTCTCTCGAAACAGCCAAAATGATCGTGCCGAGAAAGTCGCTCGCGAGTTGATTTGGGACTGCTGATTCCACAAAGAAATCGCGCCATCTGGCGCGGGTGCCGGAGCGATGGATGTTTCTCGTTTCTCACTGCATGGATGATCTCGACCTGTTCCATGGTCAGCTTCCCGACGACCGAACAGGGCAACGTTCGCTGTCCGGATTCGGATGAAACACAGTTCCCGCACGTTCCGCATTCCGTGTCGAGTTCCTCTCCAAAGTATCCTAGCAGCTGCTGGGTGAGGCACACGCCGGATTCGCAATACCGGATGACTTCACCAAGGCGATCGAGCTCCCCCTTTTCGCTATTTTCGAAGTTCTGGATCAGCCTCTCCGTAAGCGCATTGAGATTTCGGTCATGCTCAGAACTGAGCCGATATGCGCGCCGCAGCCCGCTCGGCTGTAGCGTCACCTCGCCCAATTCTGCGAGGTAGTTCAGGGCCTTTCGTATCCGCTCAGCGGGCTCTCCAATCTTGTCAGCAACGGTCTCTATTTCGATCGTATACCATGATCGGCCTTCTTTAGCCGCCTCGAAGAGTTTTCTGAGAAATTCCTGCCGGTCAGAACTGTGTCCGGACAGAATTCGACTCATCGGCTCGACGAACTTATATCTATAGCTGGCATAAAACGGCCCTTTCGATTCCAGCAGGCCACTCAATTCGAGGTTCGTTAGAACGGTAGCAACCACGAGCGGGCGGATGTCATTGACTCCTGAAAGTTCGTATTGCGAGATGCTGAATTCCTCGCCCTGCAGCAAGAGATGCTCGACGAGTTGTCGCAACGCTTGTGGTGTCGGCGTGTCTCCGTAGGCAAAGTTTTCCAGCACGATTCGATCGTTGCCGCAGGCGAAAATTTCACAAACTGAGTCCTTTCCGTCTCGTCCTGCGCGACCAGTCTCTTGAACATAGTTCTCTACGGATTTAGGTAGATTGTAGTGGTAAACGTAGCGGATGTCTGATTTGTCTATACCCATTCCAAACGCGATCGTGGCGACGACAATGTCGATTTCGCCGTTCATGAAACGATCCTGGGCATCAGAACGAACTTCTGTCGGCAAACCGGCGTGGTAAGCGCGGACGCTGAATCCTTCTCGCCTTAAACAGCCGGCGATTTCCTCAGCTGTGCGCTGAAGGGTCACGTAGACGATCGTGGGTCCCGACTTCCGCTTCCGGAGTCTCTGAACCAGCAGCTGCTGGCGCTTCTCCGCTGCACACGGCGTTACCATGAACCTGAGATTAGGTCGGCGGAACCCGGTTTGGACGTGATCTTCGACTTTGATGCCGAACCCGTTCCGAATATCCTCTGAAACCTTCGGCGTTGCTGTCGCTGTTAGTGCGAGAACCCGCTCGACTTCGAGCTCGCGGGTTAGTTTTCCGAGTTTAAGATAATCCGGGCGGAAATTGTGGCCCCATTCTGATATGCAGTGCGCCTCGTCAATCGCGATCATACTCAAGCGAGTGTCTTTTAGTTTAGTGAGAAACCCTTCGTTCGCTAGTCTCTCCGGCGCGACGTAGAGTAGTTTTAGCGAACTAGCTCTCATCGCGGCGTAGATCGATTGTACCTCGCTTGCTTCGAGACTCGAATCTAACCGAGCGGCTTCGACGCCGATTCGCCGCATTGCATCGACTTGATCCTTCATCAGCGCGATTAGCGGCGAAATCACAAGTGTCAGTCCGTCGAGAGCCAGCGCTGGCAGCTGGTAGCAAAGGCTTTTTCCGCCGCCAGTCGGGAAAACTGCTAGTGCGGGCCGCCCCTCGAGCAGAATATCGATCACTTCGCGTTGTCCTGGTCGAAACCCGTCGTGGCCAAATCGTGCGCTGAGTTCTTTTTCGATATCTGTTATCACGCGGCGCGCTAAGGCCTCACTGGCCGTCTTGCAAGGAAGAATTCTGGCCCCATTCCTGGCTTCGAGGCAAAGCTTTGCGCAGCAGAAAATGAAACAGGCGCTGCGGAAGGCACCGTCGAAGAAGACTGAAGATCCTCGCGTCAATTGTGGCCTGAACGCGAAGCGGAGGTCGGCGGGCACGAATGATATCGATTCCTTCCCATTCTTCCTCAGCTTCGCTAACCACACCACGACGCTCGGCAGCGTCTGCGAAACGCGGAATCGACGACTCCCTCGCGGTGAGGATCAGTCGTAGATCGAGGCGAAGTTGGAGTTCTCGCGCCAAGGCCAATCCAAGACCTGAGCTTGCTCCAGTGATCAGAACTGTCTGCTTTCGGTTTTCCTTCATCGCAGCTCAAAGACCTCAGCAAACCACGCGGCGACCTCCTTCGAGGGCATTGTGTCGCCGCCTTCATGAATGAGGTAGCGATAATTTTCGGAAGCGCCCAATGCCTTATATTGCGCCTCGCATAATTTACGAAAGTGCTCAGGTGCCTCGCGTTGTGAACCGGCGTCCTGGATTCCGTGGCCTGCCAGCATCTTTCTCGGGGCGAGCGCCAAGGGATGAAGGTTGCGATCGCAAACCTTGAGGAGTCCAGGAACGACGTGGCAGAGATCAGCCTGACCTTTGTACAATTCCGCTTTGATTCCAGGTATGAGAGATCGCGTTTTTCGGCCAAAGTCAGCCACGGCGCTGATCCGGTCGTTGAGCAGCGCTGTCTGAATGCTGAGCCAACCGCCTAACGAGACGCCAGTTGCCCCGATCCTCATCTCGTCGACCCTGGGGTGGGCGGCAGCGATCTCAACGGCGGCGATGCAGGCCTTCAACTGTTCGGCGCGCAGAACAGAATCGCGGCCCAGAAGTAGCGTCGCCAATTCGGTTTCGTCGACTCCCTCAGTTCCGTTTCGCGACAAGTACCCGGTGTCGATCTTTTCTACCGAAATTGCGACGAATCCAGCCTTCGCCAGCCTGATGGCAATTCCCTGCTGGTAGCTGTCGAGGTTAACGACCTGATCGTGGATGCCGTGCTTCGTGTGTCCGGAAAAGCAGCAAATCGCGGGTCGCGGTTCTGCAGAATCCGGGAGGCACACGACCATCGGAACGGCCAGGCCACTTGGCTCGATCGTGACCGTGATCACTTCGGCCGTTATCCCGTGAATCTCGATCGTTTTCAGCAGCTGCTGGCGGAAACGCCCCTCGATTGGGCTGGCCTTGCCCTCTGGCTCGCGAACCAACCAGCTGTCCAAGTTTAACCCGAAGGCGAGCTCCTTCTTCAAGTCCTCACGGAACTTGGCGAACGCCTCGGGTCGCATCGGAAAGTCTGCGTTCGTGTAACGCCTGTCCTCGGCGTACCGTTCCAGCATGACCTCCAATGTCGGCCGCAGCGCCGATTCGAAGATCGGCAGTAGCGGATCGGGATCGTCCTGAGCCGTCGCGCTACCGCAAAACATCAGCAACGCAGTGAGGAGAAACTTTCTCATCCATCAATCCTGCCCGGGCGCGGTGCGTCTGTCGAGTCCCGAACAGGTTCTAGAAGCCGACTAGCTAAAGCGCTTGAGCAAACGCTTCGACGGCAGTCCTCAATTCTGCGCTCAAGTCAGCGTCGATAACCGATCCATCCTGAAAGTTGTCGTAAAACGAAGGAAAGCTCATGCTGGCGATCAGGTTGGCTCCCATTCGGGGAAAAGTCGCTTTTCCTGCCTCCAGGACGGTTGCTCCGCCTCGTCCGCCTGGAGAAGTCGAAAGCAAAAGCATCGGCTTGTCTGCCCAGACTTTCTGTTCAATCCGCGAAGCCCAATCGTAGATATTTTTGAACGCAGCTGCGTAAGATCCGTTATGCTCAGCGAGCGAGACCACAACTCCGTCGCTCTCGCGAATCGCGTCGAGAAAACGTTGTGCATCAGGCGGCGCGCCGTTGGCTTCCTCTTCGTCGCTGCTGTAGATCGGCAGGCTGAGTTCGCGCAGATCAAGCACAGTGATTTCGGCGTCTGGGACTAAGCCAGCCGCGTGTGCTGCGAACGTTCGATTGATCGAGGAGGAGCTGGTGGAACCGCCAAATGCGAGAATTTTTTTCATGGGTAATTTGGTTTGAACTGCGTCTCAGCGGGAGGCGTCAAAGCCGGACCATTCGATCCCAGCCAATTCGGCCAGTTCACGGTTAAAGCTGGCGATATCTGACTTCTCAAATTGGCTGAGATGCGTGTGTCCGCAAGCCCGAGCCATGACCTGCATCAGCTCGACCGAAGCCGCGAAAAAATTGGCGAGCCGTTTTGAGGCGTGATCGACTTTCAGTCTTTTACGTAAGTCCGGGTTCTGCGTGGCGATGCCAGCTGGGCATAGATTCGTGTTGCAAATCCGCGCGCCGATACATCCGATTGCCTGCATCGCCGAGTTCGAAATTGCGACGCCGTCGGCTCCAAGCGCGAGAGCTTTGATGAAATCCGGATGCGTCCGCAGTCCGCCGGTGATGATCAGCGTTACGCGGCCGCTTGCTCCTTTTTTGTCGAGGTGATGCCTGGCCCGAGCAAGAGCCGGGATCGTTGGGACTGAAATGTGATCGCGAAAAAGCAGCGGAGCGGCTCCGGTTCCACCGCCGCGCCCGTCGAGAATGATGTAGTCGGCTCCTGCGGCGAGCGCGAAGTCGATGTCCTTTTCGATGTGCTGTGCGCTTAGCTTGTAACCAATCGGGATTCCGCCTGTGATTTCCCTGACACGATCCCCAAAGCGTTTGAAATCCTCAACCGTGTTCAGGTCCGCGAATGTGGGCGGCGAGACGGCTGGTTTGCCGGACTCAATTCCGCGGACTTCGGAGATCCGGCCGACATTCTTCTTTCCGGGCAGGTGCCCGCCAGTGCCCGTCTTTGCGCCTTGTCCGCCTTTGAAGTGAAAAGCTTGAACGCGCGTCAAAAGCGCCTCGTCGTAGCCAAATTTGGCTGAGGCCAATTCGTAAAAATATCGGCTGTTAGCTTCCTGCTCGTCCGGCAGCATCCCGCCTTCTCCCGAGCAAATTCCGGTTCCAGCGAGCTCCGCGCCCATCGCCATCGCCGTCTTAGCTTCTTCAGAAAGTGCTCCGAAACTCATGTCGCTGACGAACAGCGGAATCTTCAAATGAAGCGTTTTTTTCGCCTCCGGCCCGATCACGAGATCCGTGCCGACTTCGATATCTTCCATCAACGGCTTGCGCGCGAGCTGCGCGACGATGATCTGGATTCCATTCCAATTCGGCAGTTCTGAGCGCGGCACACCCATCGCCGCCATCGGTCCGTGGTGCCCGAATTTGCTCAGCCCCTCTTCCGCGAGCTGATGAATGAAGGCAACCGTTGGCTCTTCCGGCGTGGCCGATGGTTCGGGCATCGAATCGGCATCGCCCTCGCTTTTCAGCTCAAGTTCCTTGCCGACTTGGTCGTCCGAAATCTGGGCGTGTGTTCCATCGCAGAACGGCGCGTTTGCGGTCTGCTTACAACGGCAAAGGTAAGCCTCGCCGTCTTCCTCTGCTGTGAAAGCCTTCGGTGTAAACTCCGTTCCGGAATGCGAACCATCGCAGAATGGTTGGTTAGCGGATTTTCCGCAGGTGCAGAAATAATATTCCTCGCCAGCTTTGAGCTCAACGGGAATTGGTTTGTTGTCGGCAACGATTGGGGAACTCATGACTTGGGTGATTGCGTTAGTTCAACTGAGGCGAAAAAGCAGCCATTGCGAGTCCTGACTTGCTTCAATTTCGAAAGAATTGGGGGCTTCCTCGATCGCCAGACCGTCACCGGTTTTCAGCGATTGATCGAGAACAGAAACTTCGCCGCTGATGACCTGAAGCCACGCATCGGGCGTCGATTCTGAAGCAGGTACAGCCAACTTCGCGCCAGCAGCTGCTCGCCCGAAATAAATCTCCGCATCCTGACGAATCGCCGTCGATCCGTCGCGACCGTCGCCGCTGAAGAGCAAGGTCAGGCTGTCTTCGCCGGCTCCATCGCCAAGCGGCTTTTCTGCATAACGCGGTTCTCCGCCGGACTCGTTCGGCTGTAGCCAGATCTGATAGAGATGAGTCAGATTTTCCTTCGAAGGATTGAATTCGCTGTGTCGAACTCCCGCGCCAGCGCTCATGTACTGGAGGTTTCCAGCCTTGATCGTCGAGCCGTTGCCCATGCTGTCGCGGTGTTCGAGTTGGCCCTCGATGATGTAGGTGAAAATCTCCATGTTGTCGTGAGGGTGAGTCGGAAACCCGCCACCCGGCTGGACAGTGTCGTTGTTCATGACCCTGAGCGACCGGAAGCCCATGTGATTTGGATCGTAGTATCCTGAGAAGGAGAACGTGAAGCGAGCTTGAAGCCAGCCGTGATCTGCCTGCCCGCGTTCCTCGGCAGGTCGTTTTGTTGTGATCGGTTTCATGTGGAATCGACTTTGACGACTGGGACTCTTAATTCTTAACGCAGCTGGCTACTCACCGATCACGCTTAGCGAAATTCTGCGAGTGTGAGGGGCGACGCGGTGCTCGAAAAGGAAGACGCCCTGCCAGGTCCCGAGAGTCGGGCGACCGTCGATCACTGGGATCACTTCGGAACATCCGCTTAGCACCATTCGGATGTGAGAGGGCATATCATCAGGGCCTTCGTAGGTGTGGACGAAGTAGGGCTCGTCCTCTGGAACCAGCCGATCAAAGAAGGCATGGAGATCCGTGCGTGCGCTCGGATCCGCGTTTTCCATGATGCAGAGCGAACAACTCGTGTGTTGAACAAACACCGTTGCTGTCCCGGTTTTAACGCCGCTTTCTCGAACAATCCGAACGATGTCGTCCGTGATTTCGTAGGTTTTCTTTCCGTTCGTGCGGACTGTGATCGTGTCGGCGTAGGCCTTCATGCTCATACGAAATCCTGATACACGGCGCGGACCAAACCTAAAGCTTTTTCCGTCGGCAACAGGCTCATTTCCATCTGATTCATGACGTAAGCAAAGGCGATGCCGTTCTCAGGATCGGCGAAAGCCAGACTCCCTCCGGCTCCGGGGTGGCCGAATGCGCGCGTCGAAGGCCCGAAGAGTTGGCGGAGTTTTGCGCCGGATTCGTCGATCGGGTCCTTCATGAAACCGGCTGCGAACGCGGTGTCGGTCAGAAGAATTCGATCGTGTCCCGTGACCAGCAGCTGCTGGGCTTGATCGCAGACGCGTTCCGGAAGAATCCGCTCGCCGCGCCAGGCACCGCCATTCGCCATCATCGCGTAGAATTTCGCAATCGATCTCGCCGAGCCGATCCCACCCATCGCTGGCAGGCAGAGTCGATGGTTTTCTGGCTTATTCATTTCAGAAACCGCATGGAGACCGCGTGGCGAAACGAAAGCGCGACGGGTTAGCGTGCCGGTGTCGCTGAATGCGGTGTAGAATTCCGAGAGCTCGTTGTTCGGCCGAGTTTTTCCGGGTAGGAGCTCGGCGAAGCGGTGATCCTCGCTTTTCGGCAAGCCAATCCAGAAATCGAGACCAAGCGGCTCCGCGATCCGCGTCCGCCAGAATTCGCCAAGGTCAGCTGCGCCCGTCAGGCGGCGGACGAGTTCATCAACCAGAAATCCAAACGTCCGCGCGTGGTAGCCGTGGTGTTCGCCGACGGGCCAGTTTGGCGATTTCGACTGAGCTTCCAGAGCCGCGACGACCGCCTCGTGGTCATCCATTTTTGCCCGCGAGTCGAGCGCGGCAAGCCCGGCCTGGTGCGTCAGCAGCTGCTGAAAACTCGGACCAGCCAACTCAGGCCAGATCGAGGCCACAGGCTCATCGAGATCGCGACCCGCTTCGTGAAGCGCGAGGAGAACGCAGGCTGCCGACAGCCCCTTGGTTACCGACCAAACGACGGTGATCGAGTCTTCATTCCAAGGGCGCGTTTTTTCGCGGTCCGCAAATCCGGCGTGCAGGCTGACGACTTCTTCCTCGTCTCGCCAGACCGAAATCGAAGCGCCGAGTTCCCCTCGGTCCGTGAAATTGGATTGAAAAGCCTCGGCGATCATTTTGACCAAAGCTATTCGGGCTGCTGCCCGCCAAACGCAAAAGAAGTCGAGAACGTATTCCCGTCAAGGTGCCCAGGAGTCCTGCACCAGGTTCGGATCCCCCACAAGGATGCTCGTTCCGCCGGTCTGTTCCGAGATGTATTCCAAGCGGTCTAATCGCGATTGATTTTTGAGGTCGACACCGATGGTGTGAACCGGAATTCCAAGGCCGATAATCTCATTGAGACCTGTAAACCAGCTGTTATCGAGGTCTTCGGTGCTGCCGTCGCCAACAGTCGGTGCCCCATCAGTCAGAAAGATGATCTGTTCTGGTGCGGGCTGAACTTGGTCGACCGCGGCAAGCACTCGGGCAAAGTTGGTGTACCGTTTATCTTCGGTCGTTGCCACAACAGCATTAATCAGGGTCTTGTTTTCTGGGCTCTTCAGGGATTTTCGTGGCAACTATCTAACGGAAAGAGATCTAACTTTGCGCAGAAAAACATGATTCGAATGCGGTAGTTGGCAAAGGACCGA
>JBLHKS010000231.1:0-10860 GCA_047620505.1 Verrucomicrobiales bacterium
GCCGATGTAGCAAAAACTCACGATCAGACAGAGCGTCCCGCCAAATCCAGACACGATCTTAGCCGCGTTCGTTTCCTTGAGGTTCGGGAAAAGCGCGCCGAGGCCAACCGCGATTCCGCACAGGCCCATGCTCATCAATCCGACGGCGGAGGAGAAAAACAGGATGTCCGTTCGGCTAAGCCCGAGCATCCAGCCGCTAAGCAGCTGCAGGCAGGTGGTGAGCGTTCCTGTAAAAATCACGGCCTGAACCCACTTTTGGATCACGACTCGATTCAGTCCAAGCGGCGACATTCCCAGAATCCACAGCCGGGTTCCCTCGAGGCTGAACATCGGAAAAACAAAGCGAGTCGTCAGTGTTGAAAGTGCGAGGGACGAAACGGTTAAATTGATGTAGCTGATGATCGCCGCCCAGAACGGGTTTTCGATATCGTAACCCAGATTTCGGAGATTCAGCACGTAGACGAAGAGTAGGCCGAAGACGATCACGAACTGCACCCACTGCGATGGTTCGCGGACAAAACAGAGGAAGTCTTTGCGAATCACGGCGCGCATGGGACGGCTGATCAGCGAGCGTTTCGGCGGGGTGACCCAGCCGGCGACCTTCTTCGATGCGCGGTCGCGTCGTCGGCTCGCGGCAGTCGCGGCTCGGCTCAGGCTTCGATTCCAGCCACCGTAAAACCACGATTTACCGAGCCAACTCATCACTAGAATCCCCATCAGCGCCGTGCTCCAGAGCTGAGCAACGTGAAGGCCGACGTTGTGCTCCATTTTTCGAGTCCACTGCGTCAGCGAGTGCGAAAGCCACATCCCGGGGCTCATCGGATGGCGGCTGATTTCGGTGTGTTCCAGGAGCTGCTTGAACTGCTGTTGGCCAACGGTGAAACCCTGGGCTTTGACCACATCGCGGTAAGCCTGGTAGCCGTACATGCACATTCCGCCAAGGACGATGACGCCCAGAATCAGCCCGAAGCGTTTTGGTGCCCAGCGAAGAATACTCAGAAAAAGCGTGTTGCCGATTCCCGCGGTTATGATCACAAATGGAATGAGAACGAAGGTGGCTTTGAGGTAAAATATTCCAGGCGCGTCGCGCGAAGTCGCGTAGGCAACCAGCAGCGGGGCGCAGATGAAAACCAGCCCCCAACTGGCGAAAATGATCGCCTCAGTCGATTTCCAGAGAAAAATCACGCGGTGCGAAATCGGTTGAGTCAGCAGCCATCCAATTTCACGGCCTTTGATGAGACCGATGTAGTTGGTTACGCCGATCGAAAACACCAGCATGACCGAAAAGAAAAAGAAGATCAAAAAGATGATCCGGTCGGCGAGGTAGTTGCCGAAAGAAGGGGCTTTCGCCAGAAGATCCAAGCCTCGATCAAAGATGAGGTATCCAAAAAAGGCATAGCCGAGAAGGAAGACACCCAACGTGAGGACCATCAATTTAGAGCCTCCGAGCAGCTGCTTTAGCCGGCTTCGCCCCATTTTCCGCTGGTACCGCGCCAGCAGGAGGTATTGTTTGAGATCGCCCATGGATTCAATGAACATTGACCAATAATTCGCGATCCGTAAACCCGCGATCTGTCCGTTTTACCGATTTTGAAATGAAAATTCGAGTTTTCCTGATGTCCTGTCTTCTGTCAGCAGCTGCTGGCACGGCCTCCGCCGGAATCGACCGGTCGAACGTCCTCTTCATCGTCGTCGATGATCTAAACGATTGGGTTTCCCATCTAGGCGGTCACCCGCAAGCCGCGACGCCCAACATTGACGCGTTCGCTGCTCGTGGAACGACTTTCACGAACGCCCATTGCGTGGCTCCGGCTTGCAATCCGTCTCGCGCAGCCCTGATGAGCGGAATGCGGCCGTTTTCGAGCGGGATTTATCAAAACGAAGCCGATTGGAAGCACGGCTTAGCTGACGTCCTGACATTGAACGAACATTTCATGGCTGAAGGCTACGATGTGATAGCTGGCGGCAAAATTTATCATGGCACGACGGGCGTAGAAGGGAAATGGACCGAATACTGGAAACGGCCCGGCGATGCTCCTACCGAGAAAAATAAGAATGGACTGAACAAGAGTCATTTTGATTGGGGGCCGATCGATTGCGACGACGATGGAATGGGGGATCACGCCCTGGTTAGCTGGGCGGTCGAGCAGTTGAAAGAGGAGCGTGAAAAGCCGCTTTTCCTGGCAGTCGGGTTTGTGAAACCTCACCTTCCTTTTTACGCGCCGAAAAAGTACTTCGATCAGTTTCCCGTTGATCAAATTCAGCTTCCCAAGGTCAAAAAAGACGACTTGGCCGATTTCCCGCCCGCAGCTCTGAAAATGGCCCGACCGGACGGCGACCACGCAACCGTGACTGCGGCTGAGCTCGAATGGAAACTCGCAGTTCAGGCTTATCTCGCCACGATCGCTTTCGTCGATCACGAAGTCGGCCGCCTGATGCGGGGGCTAGACGAAAGTCCGGCTGCGAAGAACACGATCGTCGTTTTCTGGGGTGATCACGGTTGGCATCTCGGCGAGAAGCCGCACTGGCGGAAATTCGCGCTCTGGAACGACACAACGCATGTCCCTTTCTTCATCGTTGCCCCCGGCTTGACCAAAGCTGGCAGCGTCTGCGAAGCCCCGGTCGATCTGCTGGGAATCTACCCGACTCTCTGTAATTTGACCGGAGTTTCCGCCCCGGAGCACCTTCAAGGAGCGAATTTTCGACCGCTGCTCGCCGATTCGGGCGCGAAATGGGAACTGCCCGCGATCTCGACGCATGGACGCGGAAATCACATGATTCAATCGCGTCATCTTCGCTACATTCGTTATGAAAATGGCGACGAAGAATTCTACGATCATCGAGATGATCCCAATGAGTGGGAAAATCTCGCGAGCACGCCAAAGGCCGGAGAAATCCGCGAAAAGTTGGAAAAATGGATTCCCGCAGCTGAGGTGAACCCGGTCAGAAAAACGGGCTCAGCGCGAAAGAAGAAAAAGACCAAATAGGGCGTTCTACCCTGTTTGCTCGCCGAATGGAAACGATTCCATCGGCTCGTATTCGGCCTCTTCCGGATTCAGGGTGGATCTGTAAATAACGAACTCGCTCGCGTGCTGCTGGATCGTGAAATTTCCCTGAGCAGCGAGTCTCGGCCGCGACTTGGCCGCTTGAAGTCGGGCGAGGGTGATGTGTGGTCGGTAGGGGAATTTCTCCTCAGCCAGTCCACATTCGACAGCCAGCCGGTCGAGACGACGGGCCAGCGTTTTCAGCTCCGGCGGCGGTGATTCGATTTTTGCGGCCACGATCCGAGCGCGCGAAACACGAGGGAAAAGCGTCGTCCCACCGATTTGATAGTCAAACGGACGCAGCTCAGCCGCAATTTCTTTCGCACCCGCGAGCAGCTTCTCCAGAGCTTCCGGAGCGACCTCGCCGACGAATCGCAGAGTCAGATGAAGGTTTTGTTCGCCTGAGAAACGCGCACATTTTTCCCAGCCGCGACTTCGCAGCCCATCAATCCGCTTCAGCAGCTGCTGGACGGCTCCTTCGTCTGGTCGCAGCGCGAAAAACACTCGAATCTGATCCTTGTCGCTCATATTCGGACCGTTCCGCCAATCCTGATCCGAAATCCAACGAAACTCCGATCAGTCTGGCTGTCCGGGGAACCAGCGCTGAATTTTCTGCCAGGCCCGCCGATGCCAGGCGTCGTGTGGAGCCATCCGAATTTCTTCCGCCTCGGCGTCGATCACGACTCGCTCGGTCGGTGTTTCGATCAACTCGAGCAGTCCGTGAATCGTCAGATTCTGGTGACGTTGACGGTTTTTGGGGATGAGTTTCAGGTGACCCGGCTCCTTAAAGTTCAGTTCAAAGCCTGAGAGGTAAGCCAAAAATTTCAGTGCTTCCTCGCGGTTGTCAAACTGGGCATAAGGGACCTCGAAATCGAGCAGATTCTGGTTACCTTTTCCGGGTAGCGGCAAGATTCCAATTGGAATTGAAACCCGGTCGATTCTCTGAGAGTAGGTAATTCGGATCTTTTTCACGAACTCCATTCGGCGTTCCGCGACGTGCAGGAGAAACGGATTCTTCCACGGCGAAACTCCGAGAGGCATGCTGGGCTTGCTCCTGATAAGCGCACCTTCGTCGTCGATCATCGTGTGGAAAAAGCGGTCCTGACGAACGTGAGGTTCGGAGTGAACTGCGGAGGTCGAAAGGTTGTACCTCGTGTGCTTGAGATGCTCGCTGCCGAATCCGTCGCGGCCCGAGAACGTGGTTCCGCCTGAGGGCGTGTAGAAGCCGACCGATTCGGCGAGGAGAAGTCGGACGTCGAGCCCTGCCTCGGGTATCGAGCCCGTTGAGCCGCGTTTCGGGTCGAGAATCAGCGGCTCAGTTGCCTGGTGCACGACGGTCGTCCAAAGCTCGGTCTCGGCGGCGTGCCAGCAGGAAAGGGGAAGCCAGACAACGGCTGCGCCCGATTCGGTAGGCGTCACCGGCCAAGCAGGTGCCGCGCTGATCG
Source organism: Verrucomicrobiales bacterium (assembly GCA_047620505.1). Taxonomy (GTDB): domain Bacteria; phylum Verrucomicrobiota; class Verrucomicrobiia; order Verrucomicrobiales; family DEV007; genus JBLHKS01. Next base: position 4,490 of record JBLHKS010000231.1, read on the forward strand.
TCATTTCGAGATTTCGATCGACGAGAATCGGACTGCGGAGCTCGAGAACCGACTCTGGAAACTGGATTCGAACGAAGGTATCGATTTGGTTCACAGTTGCCCGGTCTCCACTCAATCTTTCCCGGATATCCGCTGGAATTTCGTCGCCCACGACCCGCCGAAATCCCGGAATCTGGAAAACGCCCGTCCAGCAATTCCCAGAAGCCCCGCCGCCGTACTCCAGCCCATTCTCGTTGAGCGCATAACGAATTACGATGTGCGTCACGGTGATCTTTTGCCCATCGCCAAGCTCAACCACTCCGGGGCGACTCCCTCGAATCACTTCATCGACGCGAGCTTGCCAGAACTCGTCTTCGGGCTCGGCGGAAGACGGAAAATTGACCTTCAAGTTGGATCCGGTCCGCTCGATCTCGATCTGATCAGCGGCAAACGACACTTTTGGCGCGTCTTGAATCAGAGGCGGATTGGTCAGAGCAAGCCAATGTTCTCGCGCGGATTTGCGGGGCTTGTAGGCAGGCACAAAATGGTGATCCACGCCGAACCAGGCGAAGACTCCGGCTCCGATCAGGAAAGCCGCCACGAGGCTGATTGGGATCAGACGCTTCCGCTTCATTTTAGCCCGATATTTTCCAGCAGCTGCTGACTGCGTGCGAGAAATTTGTCAAACCAGCTGGGCTCGCCGCCAAGCGTGATCGTGTGGGTTTCCGGGTCGTAAGCGGCATGCCCGAATTCTCGTCGCGCGAAGTCGAAAATTTCGCCGCCAGTCATTCCACTCAGGTTAACTGGGGCACTCGGAATGCTTCGTTCGCCGATGATTTCGATTCGGCATTGGGTGAGGTTTCCCAGGTAGTCTTCGAAGTCGCGGAAATTCTCGACTACCGCAGACGGGATCGTCAGATCAAAGAGATTGTCAGTCCCGCCTGGGGGTTCAGCAGGGGATTCGATTCGCGGAAGCCGGATCACAATTCGATCGACGCGGTTCGCAATTCGAGTCTGGATTTCCGCGATTTTTTCCGAAGAAACATCCATGCGATAGCTCTGGATCGGAGCTCTTCTGGCAGGCGGGCAGAAGTGTGGCTTAGCGAATGGAAGCACAAAGCCTGATTTCAATCTGGCTTCAAACAAAAGCCGTTCAGGCGGCTGTTGCGGCTCGACGAGGGCGACAAGCGAAGTGTAAATTCCGGTCGTCGACTCGGAAAAGCGCGCTTCCCAGATTCCTGAGCCGTCTGGAACCGGTTTGTGGCCCAGCAGAAAGAGCGAGCTCGAAGCCGCGGCCAAAAGCGAAACTTCCGTGTCGCCGATTTTTGCCGTGGCCCCTGTTTTGAACTCGATCGGCGTCGGACTTGAGCAGTCGTAGACGACGTCGGCGACGATCACCGGATCGATCGAATGCCAAAACGGTGCCGAGATTCGAACCGCGAAAAATTGGCCCTGGTTATCGGCTTGACGGACCTCACTTCGGATCCCAACTCGATGAAGTCGGCGGACCCGCGCGCATCCGATCCCAACGTCTCGAATTTGGACCGCATCCGTATTTCGAGCCTGAAATTGAACATAGAAACTCGGCTCGTAAGCGAATTTGTCCGCTAGCCTGATCTCCGGATTTTCGCCCTTGCCGAGGCCATCGAGCCAGACCGGAGACGCTCCCGGCATATTCATTCCAAATGCGGTAACTTCGATCGTTCCGCCGTCGGCCAACTGCACAACTCGGTCGCCAGCATGAACGGCATCGACGTCCGATTCCCATTGCGTGAACGCGTTTCCGCTCAAATCGAGAGGAAGGTGCCGGATCGTCAGTTTGGCATAACTGCGGTCATTGTCCTTGGTTATTTGAACGTCCGCCTGCTTCCAGCTTGGTCGTTGAGCATCGAGCAAATTTGGCGAAATCCCGAGTGCCCAGTTTTCAGCCGCCCACTTCCGAGGCTCGTCGGTTGGCGAATTCACTCCGCCGCTGACTCCGATAAAAATCGCGATCACGACCAAGCCGCCAAAGAACAGGCAGACGCCAGTCCCGAGGATCCTGCGGGCTCGGCGCGGATTCGATTCCATGGGCAGAATCTAGCCCACGAAGTCGATTTCACCAGCAGCTGCTGGTTGGCGGTTCAAATTCGGGCTTCAGTCCCCGGCGGCGACTTTCTTAAGGCTGTCCTCGTCGGCTACAGCCGAGTTTCCCATCATCGAAAGATCTCCCGACGAATCGGCATTCGAAACCGTGGTTTCAACCTGCTTACCTCGCCAATCAACGTCGAAAAAGTGGGCCCCGCCAAGGAACACGGCTGAGGTCACGAGAACAGTCGCGATTGCGGTCAGCGCAAGTGGCCAGAAGGCGGCTCGTGCGCGCGGACGCTCGTTTCGAGGCTCCCGAACGCGGTGTTCGCCGGATTTTCCGTGGCCCGCGATTTTGAATTTTCCGGTCTGGAGATCGACGCGCGAAGATTGGCGAAGCAGAGCACTGAGGCCGGCTGCTTTTTCGCAGACTTCGCTGTTTTCGCTTCCCACTGCGATCGCCACGCCAAACCAAGGCTCCTGAGCAAGATTGTCGAGAAAATTGCAGAAATCCGCCCGGTCTCCGTGCTGGCCGGACCGCGCTTCTTCGAGATGATCGACGATCAAAATGTGCGACGCAGGCTCTCTCAGTTCAGCCTTCTTGAGGTTGTCTTTGCCCAGCATCATTCGGACGAACGAAATTCGCCGCTCAGGCTTCATCGCGAGGAACAACTCGGCGGTCAGACCGGGAACGAACTCGCTCAACGCGTTCGCTAACGCGGCAGTCGGGCCATCGGGATGATTTGGCCGGAACAGAGCCACCTTTCTACCCGGGACGGCATCGCGAAGACTTCCAGAAAGGTAATCTTCAAGAAAGGGAGAAACGACTTCGCTCTCTTCGTTCACTAGAAGAAGCGCTTTTGGCGCCCGAGCGAGTGCATCGCCGATGTTTTCCAGAAGTTTCGCAATTTCTGGGGGCAGATTATCGAAGGAAGTCGATGGAGCAGCCTCCACGGCTGTCGCGGTTTCAATAGCGGCGTTCATTTATCGTTTGATATTGGTCTCTTGACCTGGTGGAGGGTGGACAGATGCAGATCGCGCCAGTGGCATCCGTTGGGGATGAGCGAACTATGCAGAAATATAAAAACTTCGTCGAGAACTTTTTTGTTGTCGGACAACATTATTCTCAGGATCGCGAAACCCCTGAAAACCGAAGGATTTGGCCAATTCCCCGAGCTGTGGCTCCGAGTTCGTCAAAAATCCGCGAACGCTGCTTGAGCCGAGCCGCTTCTCCTGCTCATTCCGGCCGTGGCTGCAGAAACCGAGATTGTCGACATCGTCCTTCCTCTTCATCGCTCGGACGACGAGTCGGCGCGCCGGAAAGCCGTGGCCGATCGGCTTAACCTGCACGTTTCTCGAATTGGCGGGATTCGTTTGCGCAAGCACTCGATCGATTCGCGCCAGCGCCGAATCAAAGTGCAGCTGCGGCTCGAAGTTTCGATCGATGGGCCTATGCCGCCGGATGAAATCCCACAATGGTCGGCGCCGGCGTTGAGTTCGGATGCGCGCCGGGTTATCATCGTGGGCTGCGGACCGGCCGGGCTTTTTGCCGCGCTGAGGTGTTTGGAAAACGGTGTCAAACCGATCCTTTTGGAGAGAGGCAAAGACGCGAGCGCGCGACGATTCGATCTCGCTCCGATCCTCCGAAAGGGACGGGTAGTTGAGGACTCGAATTACTGTTTTGGCGAAGGCGGAGCCGGCACTTTTTCCGACGGCAAGCTCTACAGTCGCGCAAAAAAGCGGGGCCCGATCGCCAGGGTTTACGAGATTCTCGTTAGCCACGGAGCGCCCGATGCGATCCTGACCGATGCCCATCCGCACATCGGTTCGAACCTCCTACCGAACGTCGTTAAGGCGCTTCGGCGGTCGATCATCGAAGCTGGCGGCGAGGTCCATTTTCAAACAAAAGTCGTCGATTTTCTCTGCTCAAATGGTCGAATTCATGGAGCGGTCGATGCCGCTGGAGTCGAGCATTCCGGGGAGGCCGTGATCCTCGCGACTGGCCATTCCGCTCGTGATATTTACAGCCTCCTGGCTGCGAAGAAAATCTTGCTCGAAGCTAAGCCGTTTGCTGTCGGTTTCCGGATCGAACATCCGCAGCCGTTCATCGATCGAGTCCAATATCATCTCGGTCAGGACGAGCCGCGCCCCCAGCAGCTGCCGGCCGCGCGTTACCGACTGGCGACCAAAATTCGGGACCGTGGAGTCCACTCGTTCTGCATGTGTCCAGGCGGTTGGATCGTCCCGGCTGCGACCGAAAATGATGAAGTGGTCGTCAACGGAATGAGTCTTTCGAGGCGAGATTCGCCGTTCGCGAATTCCGGCTTAGTTTCCACGATTGAGCCAGAGGACTTGAGCGATCTCGTTGGCGAATTCGGCGTGCTTGCGGGGATTCAATTTCAGAAAAACCTTGAGCGCGCCGCCAAGATCGCTGGCGGAGGTGGTCAAGTCGCGCCTGCCCAACGTGCTGGAGATTTTTTGGCCGATCGGCTCTCAAGCAGCCTGCCCGAAACGAGCTATTTCCCCGGCGTGAAATCGGTCGAGCTCGACGAGCTGCTGCCTCGCTGGATCACCAGCCGAATGCGCGACGGCTTGAAACTGTTCGGCCGTCAAATGCGCGGCTACCTCTCGAACGAAGCCCTGCTGCTCGGCTTCGAAACGCGGACGAGTTCGCCAGTCCGAATTCCCCGGTTAGACTCGAGTCTGGAGCACCCGGAGCTCGCTGGCCTGTTTCCATGCGGAGAGGGAGCCGGTTATGCGGGCGGAATCGTCAGCGCCGCGCTTGATGGGATGAAAGTCGCGGATGCAGCGAGCGAAAAACGCGCTTAGCTCGCAAGTTTTATCAGGATGCTGAATTCCAGGGAAACCACGTTCAATCGTTGAGGTTTTCTTGCCGTCCGGGCTGGATTCGGCAAACATGGAGACATGTCGAAGCAAACTTCCATCAACCGACGGGGATTCCTCAAGGGCACAACTGGGGCCGGGCTCCTCATCTGCAGCAGCCGCGTGGCCTTCGGCTATCAGGCGAACGAAAAACTGAACGTGGCCTGCATCGGGGTAGGGGGGCAGGGCGTGAGCAACGTTCGTGGCGTTTCCGGCGAGAATGTCGTCGCCGTCTGCGACCTGGATGAAGAACGCGCGGCCAAAATGCTGAAGGAGTATTCCGCGGTCAAGCGCTACACGGATTTCCGGTTCCTGCTCGACGAAATGAACAAGGAAATCGATGCAGTGGTCGTCTGCACGCCGGATCACACCCATGCCGTGGCTGCGGTTAGGGCCATGAAATTGGGCAAGCACGTTTATTGCGAAAAACCGCTGACCCGGACGGTGCACGAGGCCCGGATGATGCGCTTGACGGCCGCGAAGCAAAACGTGGTGACCCAGATGGGTAACCAGGGTTCAGCGTCGGAAGGCGTGCGACGCGCCACCGAGTGGGGTGCCGCAGGAACGGCTGGCCCGATTAGCGAGGCTTACCTCTGGGTGGGCGATGGCAGCGCGCCGATGACCCTTCCCACGGACACTCCTCCGGTTCCCAAAGGGCTCGACTGGGACCTCTGGCTCGGACCTGCATCCGAGCGGCCGTATCACCCCGGCTACCTTCCCTTCAAGTGGAGGAGCTGGCGGCATTTCGGCAGCGGAAGCCTTGGCGATATGGGCTGCCACACCGGAAACTTTCTCTTCCGTTGCCTCGACCTCGGACAACTCTGGGAGCCAGCAGCTGCTGGCGAAGCCGAGGGGGCTAACCGGATCAAGATCGAGGGCGAGGCCACTGGGGTGCATGCGGAAGGCTACCCGGCATCGACCCGCGTTCATTTCCACGTGCCGGCCCGCGGTGATCTCCCGCCGGTCAAGTTGACGGTCTCGAGCGGGGTTGAGATGCGCCCGGCACCGGAGTTGCTCCATGGCAAGCAGGCGGAGGCATTCGGCTCCCTGCTCATCGGCTCGAAGGCCAGCATTTACTCATCCAATCCCTGGAACACGAGTTCGGAACTTCTAACCAAGAACGAGGCGAAAATCGAGGAGCCGCCCAAAACGCTTCCCAGGGGAGTTGGCCATCACCAGGAGTGGATCGAGGCCTGCAAAGGCAAGGGGGAGACCTTCTCAAGCTTTGCGATCGGCGGACCGCTAACCGAATTGATCCAGCTGGCCAACGTAGCTGGGATTGTGGGCGAACCTTTCCATTATGATCCCCTGACCGGGGAGATTCCGGATCACGCCGGGGCAAGCGCGCTGCTTCACCGTCCTTATCGGAAGGGGTGGACGCTCTGATTGAGCGAATCAGGTTCGCGGTTTGAGCTCTCCAGTCTTGAAGTCAAACTTCAGCT
>JBLHKS010000232.1:0-10816 GCA_047620505.1 Verrucomicrobiales bacterium
AAGAGTAATTCGGCGTGGAGCCGGCAGCTGCCAGCGGTGAAGGCGGCGGCGGATGCGTTGCGGGGCTATCGCCCGAGCCGAAAGAAGTCGCCGCCGAAGGATGATGGCACGCCAGCGACCCGCACGAAGCCGAAGGCGGATCAGAGTTTCGGGGATATCAAGAATTTGACCGATAAACTGGTGTCGGCACTGAAGAAGGTCCCGAATTTTGATGACTCGGCGCCGGTGGGTATCGATACGACGGCGTTGGCGCTGCGCTCGGCGGATCTCGATGCTTCGAACAAGACCGTGGCGGCAGCGGAGCAGGATTTGAAGGTGGCTCGCGTGGAGCGGGGCGCGGGTTATGTGGCTGAAGGCACGGGCCTGCGCGCGCAGATGAAGGCGATCAAGGAGGCGACGCGTTCTCAATATGGGGGGAGTTCGCCGGAGTATCTCCAGGTGCGGCCGATCATTGTGTAGAGTGGTTGTCTGAATTGATTTTTCGAGGCGGTGGATCGCCAGATGGAGGGAATTGCTCCGTCAATTCCGCGTCGGTCTGGCCAGGGTTGATCGCCGGTCGACCGCGGAACCGACGGAGCGGTTCCCTCCAGTGTGGGTGCTTCGAAAGTGGCCGGATTGCCGGATCGCCGGTCGACCGCAGAACCGACGGAGCCTGATTTTTACCCACATATCTGGTTTCGATTTGGATGCTGTAAGCATCAAGGTTAATAGCCCCGGATTTCAATCCGGGGATCAGGTTTGAGATCTGAGCGGTCTCCTGAAGGGAGGCAGGAACTGAAGCGCACACAGAAATCGGATCAAATCTGACGAAGGGGGCGATTCACGCGTCCCTTCAGGACGCTTCATCCGTTTATCGTGTACCCCGGATTGAAATCCGGGGCTGTTTACCGTGATGCTTTCAGCATCCAAATTGGGCGGAAAATGTGGGTAAGGTTCAGAGGGAGCGGCTCCCTCCATCGGGAGTTTTCAGCGATGCCCGGTTTTGTGTCGATTGGCCAGCGCGGGTGCTCCGAAAGTGGCAGGAATGCCGGATTGCCTTGTGGACTCGAAAAACCGGTTGTGTGCCGGGGACTTCGCGCCTTTATCGAGGGTTTCCAATTTCTTGATTCCTCCCCGAATGACGATCGCCGAGTTGACCGCCCATATCGATGTTCCCGACGAAGTGCGAAACTTCGCGCACATCCCGGGAGGTGAGGTCGTGTTTGGGCCGGGCGCTTTGGCTCAGGTTGGTGAGAAAGCGAAGGCTGTCGGCAAGCGCGCGCTTCTCGTGACCGATCCCGGGCTCCGTGCCGCCGGTCATGAGGCGAGGACGGTTGGTTTTCTTCGCGAGGCTGGCCTTGAGGTTTTCGTCTTTGATGAGACTCGCGAAAATCCGACGACGAAAGATGTCGCGCGCGGTGTCGAGGTTGCGCGCGGTCATCAGATTGATTTGATCATCGGTCTCGGTGGTGGTTCGAGCCTCGACACGGCCAAGGGCGTCAATTTCATCCTGACGAACGGTGGTGAGATGAAAGATTACTGGGGAGTTGGGAAAGCAACTCAGCCGATGCTTCCGTTCATCGCGATTCCGACGACTTCGGGCACCGGCAGCGAATGCCAGAGTTTTGCGCTGATCGCGGACGAGGCGACTCACATGAAAATGGCCTGCGGCGACAAAAAGGCTGCCGCAGTCGTTTCCATTCTCGATCCCGAATTGACCCTGACAAAGCCGCGACTCGTGACCGCCGTAACCGGGATTGACGCGATCGGTCACGCGGTCGAAACGGCGGTCTGCAACAAGCGTTCGGAGACCTCGCTCGCCTACTCTCGGATTGCGTTTCGGATGCTCGACGAAGGGTTTCAGCTCGTTTGTGATTCGCCTGAAGATCTCGAAGCTCGTGCGCGGATGCAGCTCGGCGCGGCTTACGCGGGCACGGCAATCGAAAACAGCATGCTGGGCGCTGCGCATTCCTGCGCCAACCCGTTAACGGCAAACTTCGGCGTGATTCACGGGCAGGCGGTCGGGATAATGCTTCCGCACGTGATTCGATGGAATCGGCGTGACTCGGAAGCTGCGAAAATCTACGATCGTTTGGCCTCAAACCTGGATTCCAGAATCGAGCAGCTGCTGAGCGGAGCCGGAATGAAATCGAAGCTTTCCGATTGCGATGTGACCGCTGAGTCGATCCCGAAAATGGCCGCTGAAGCCGCCGAACAGTGGACGGCGAACTTCAATCCGGTGCCGCTTACCGCTTCGGATTTCGAAGAGTTGTATCGATCTGCCTTGTAGAACGGCTCATTCTGGAGCTACGCTTGGTTCATCGGAATATGATTTTAACGAAACCCTGACATGCTCTCCAGCCGCCGCCAATTCCTCACAACCGCAGGGCTGACGCTTGCGGGTTCCGCTTCCACTTTTGCAAATCCCCGTGCGACTTCGGGAGACTCCGCTGTCGAACCGGATTGGAAGGAACGGCTTACGATCACGGTCGGGCCTGACAAGGCGGACTTGGTCGGGACGAACGAGAAAGTCGTTCAAGCAGGCATCGATTGGGTCGCGCGGCAGGGTGGGGGAACGGTGAAGGTCCTGCCTGGAACTTACAAAATGCGCAACGCGGTTCACCTCGCTTCAAATGTTCGGATTTTTGGTTCGGGTGACGACAGTATATTGGTAAAAGAACCCTCGGTAAGAACGAAGCTGGCGGCGGATAGCGATTGGTTCGATCAAGAGATCAAGCTGGTTGATGATTCCGGATTTCAGGTCGGTGATGGCGTTTGTCTGCAGACGAAAAATCCCCACAACGGTGGGTCGGACGTTTATAAAGGAACGCTGATCGCGCGGACCGGAAATCGCTTCAAACTAAGCAAAGCGCTGCGCAAAAACTTCTGGCTGATGGGCGAATCGACAGCTGCAACGCTGTTCCCGATTTTGAATTGTGAGCTGGTTGAAAACGTGGTGATCGAGAACATCGCGCTCGATGGGAATCGGGAGAACAACGAGAATCTGAACGGAAATTACGCAGGCTGCATTTTCGCTCAGGACTGCAGTCGGTTGACGTTTCGCGGCGTGACTTCCCGGAATTACAACGGCGATGGAATGAGCTGGCAGATCTGTCACGACGTCCTCGTCGAAGATTGCCGCTCCCACGATAACACAGGTCTTGGGCTTCACCCGGGATCCGGATCTCAGCGGCCGATCATCCGAGGAAACGAGCTGGAACGGAACAAAATTGGCATCTTCTTTTGTTGGGGGGTCAGAAACGGATTGGCCGAAGGTAACCGCTGTCTTGAGAATAGCAGTTACGGCGTTTCGATCGGGCATCGCGACACGGACAATCGGATCGTCGACAACGACATCATTCGAAGCGGAAAGGCGGGCGTGCTGTTTCGGCCGGAACGCGGAAAGGACTTCGCGCCCCATCGAAATATCGTTGAAAACAATCGAATCACAGACAGCGGCGAGGCTAACGGGATTGGTGTCGACGTTCAGGGCGAGGTCGAGTCGATCACGCTGAAGGAAAATGAAATCCGCGAAACTCGCGAGCCCGCCGAGCGGGTTGGCGTTCGGATCGGGCCGAAAACTCGGGACGTGGAGCTCATCGGGAATCAAATCAGCGGTTTTGCGACCGAGGTTGATCGTCCTTCAGAGTGAAAGGAGAACTTTGGCGAGGGCGTGATTCGTACGATGTCTGAGTCTCTCGCTGATTTCACACGCCGTCGCTGGCTCGCTGGCGGAGGTGGTCTCGCGGGCTCGCTGCTCTGGCCGAAGTTGCTCCGAGCACAAAACGCAAATCCGCCCGCGAAACGAGCGATCCTGATTTATTTGCAGGGCGGACTTTCGCACTACGAGAGTTTTGATCCGAAGCCCGAGGCACCGCTCGCTTATCGCGGAGAGTTCAAAAATATTCCGACGAGCATTCCGGGAATCCACTTTTCCGAGCACCTGCCGCGTCTCGCGAAGCGCGCGCACAAGTTTAATCTGATTCGCAGTGCTTACGTCGATTCGCCAAGTCATCCCATCGCGATTTACCAGACGCTGACCGGGATTGCGTTGCCTAACGCCTCAGTTGCCAAGGTTAATCGCAATCGAATCCATCCCTCGATCGGCGCGGTCGTCGCCAGAAGTCGCCAGGGGCAAAATCCCGGATTACCGGCTTACGTTTCGATTCCGCACTCCGGTCAACTCGGCGTTCGAGTTCACTACGCTGAGGCGGGCACGCTCGGCGCGGAATTCAAGCCAGTTAATTCAGGCATGTTGCCGGAAAGCGCAAGAGCACCGTTTGTCGGGCCGCAAAGTCTGGCGGCGCGAGCTGATCTTTCGCTCGGGCGACTGGAAGATCGGATGGGGTTACTCGATTCCTTAGACGCGGTCGACGTCCATCATCAGGCCGCGATGCGGATGATTTCGAGCGGAGCAGCTGCTGACGCGTTCGATCTCAGTCGCGAGCCGCTCAAGCAGCGCGAGCGCTACGGAAATCATCTCTGGGGCCAGCAAACGGTCCTTGCTCGTCGGTTAGCCGAAGCAGACGTTCCGTTCACCCTTTTGAATTACACGCTGAACCAAGAGCGAGGCCAGGATTGGGATACGCACGTCGACAATTTTGGGCTGCTGAAGAACACGCTGCTGCCGCCGATGGACCTTGCGGTTAGCGAGCTTCTTGATGATCTGGAAGAACGCGGAATGCTGGATTCGACGCTCGTCGCGATGTACGGTGAGTTCGGTCGGACACCGAAAATCAACGCCAACGCGGGTCGAGATCACTGGAACAATGTCTTCTCCGTTTTCCTCGCCGGTGGCGGGTTGAAATCGGGTGTCGTGCTGGGATCGAGCACGAAAGCCGGTGACGTTCCTGACGAGCGACCTGTGCACTTCAACGAAGTTCTCGCGACGATTTATCATCAGCTCGGAGTTTCGCCCGGCGAATCGTATCTCGATGACGGCGGCCGACCGCTTCCGGTTTTACCGAGCGGCAAGCCGATTGGCGAACTAATCGCGTGAATATGCCAGGTTCGGAGCCGGAAGCGGGTCTTCCGAATCATGAGTAAGCTTCCGATAGTTTTGATCCTGGCCATCTCGGCCCTCGTAGCGTGCCAAGTGTCCGCAAATTCGTTCACCCCGTTTGTCGAGAACATGGAAATCGGCGAAACGGCGACGAGGTTTTGCAACGTTGTTCCGTCAGGATTCGATGAAGATTGGGAGTACTTCACTCTGATCGTGCATTCCGATGGAGGAGCGGTATTCGGAGTCCGAGGTCGTGCGAAACCGGGAGCAGTGAAGCTCGATCCGATTCACGAAGCGGGCGGCTCAATAATTTTTAACGTCACTGCCAAGCTCTTGAAGCGGACCTTTCACGAATCCAAAAACCTCGTCAACATCGAGGTCCAAATCGAGCGGGTTGAGGCGATTCAGAATTAGGACGGAGCCAAATTAAAGACCCGAGGCGCGTACTCCAAAAATCATAAGCCTCGTGCAGGGCGAGGCTGAGCCACCGAACCTTGATGGAGAACTTTGTCTGACGGTTCAGGCGTAGAGCCCGCCCGCTTGCCGCTTCTTTCCGCGCCGCCGATCAAAGAGTCGGTCTATCGCAAGAACGCCGCCTCCGTTGAGGACGAAAAACACGCCGATCAAGAGGTAGAGCGCCATCGTCTGAGAATGCAGGCTCGTGGAAATGAGGCCGTCTTTGTCCAGACCGAGGTTGAGCGTAACCATCAGCCCAACCAGAATAATCAACGCGCTCAGCCGAGTCAAAAACCCGATCATGAGCAAAAACGGGCTGAAGAAATAAAACACAGCGACCAGAACCGAGTAAAAAACAGCAATCGCCGTGCTCTTTCCATCGGTGTTGAAATGATCGACCAAGCCCCAGGATCCATTGTGCCAGAGGTAGGCCCAACCTTCCTGAACCTGTCGCCAGCCCTGATAGGTAATTAGCGCAAGTCCGCTGAAAAAGCGGAGGATGAGCATGCAGAAGTGGACGAGTGGCAGTCCGAAATTTCCCATAAGTCGTTAATCGCGAGATTCAAAAGCTCGCAAGCAAACACAAGCTCTCGCCGATTGGCAACGGGAAACGTTGAGGATCTGCTAGTGTTGCTGAGGAGGGCCTGACGAAACAAGAATTCGACGTCAATCTGAATCGGTGGGCTCGTGTGAGCGAATGTCGAAAAACGCGGGCGCGTCGAGTTCGTTGTGAGCGCGTTTGCGAAAGCCGCCTCGGAGCTGCGGATGCGCCGACAGCGGCTCGAGATCGAGCGTCGTCGAATCGCCAACTTTGAGCGTCGGCTCGAGCGGTTGCTTGTCGAGAATCGCCCACCGAACGACGACGATTCGGGCGCTTTCGATTTTCGGACCCGAGATGTGGCGAACGACTTCGAAAACGTTTTCGATTGTCGCCTCTCGATACGGCGCGATCTCGGCCAGGTCTGGAATCGGCGTTGATTCGATTAATTTTGCCTCAACGCGAAACGGCGTTCGCGCAGCCCGGGCGTCGATCCGCGTTCGAATTTTCGCCGCGTGTTTTCGAATCGTGTCAGGATCGATCGCGTGGTCGTAAACCTCGATTCCTTCGATTGCTCCGGCCCAACCCTCGCCGAAAATCAGCGCCTCTCCCAGCTCAAAATCGAACGCCCGAGTTTCAATCAGCTTGCCATCGAGAAAAGCCCTGATTTCGCCCTGACGAAACACCAAAGCCAAATGCGCGGAGCCCGGCAGCTGCTGAGGGAAAAAATCGCCGAGCTTTAGATTTCCCCACGCCAGAATCTCGCCGCTCGGCTCCTTTTCGAATTGAATTGCGTGAAGCTGAATCGAAAACGCGTCCCCCTCGATCGGCTCGAAATTCAGAGATCGAAACGAGCCGTGATCGAGCAGCAATTCAAAGTTCGGCCCCAGCCGCGCCCGTCCTTTCAGCTCGCCCAAGCTGGATTCCGCCGCCGTGTCCCAGAACCAGACCGGCTCCGCGGCGCGGGCGATCCCACAAACACAGATGGCGATCAGAAATGGAAGGACTCGACGCAAAGCATCGAAAGGATGCCGCAAATCCCAGACGCCCGATAGTCCAAATTCGACATTTCCCGGCTTCGTCCCATGAGTCAGGGCTTGCCCGTTCCTTCGGGTTGCGTTAGAAAAGACCTCCGAAACGATGGCCTACGCACAGGGAAACAAACACGACGTCTTCGTCAGTTACGCGAGATCGGACAATCAGCCGATCCGGGAGGACCACGGCTGGGTGTCCTTCTTCAAAGAGAAGCTTGAGCAACTCGTAAACGAAGAACTCGGTGGACTCGGCGAGGCGGATATTTTCATCGACTATGACGGCGTCGCGCCGAACGAACCAGTCGAGGAATCAATCCTCGAAGCGCTGCGAGGCTCGGCCATCATTCTTGCGCTGATCTCGCCCGGCTACTTCCAGTCGGAATGGTGCGAGCGGGAGATTCGGGACTTCCGCAAGCGGATGGAGGACGAAGCCGGGCCTGACAACCGGATCTTTTTCCTCAAGCTACGGAATTTTTCCTACGAGGATCACGAAGAGCTTTTTCCCAACAAGATCGGCTACAATTTCTTCGGAGAGAACGGCGCCATCAAGCAGGATTCGGATTCGGATGCCTTCTGGGATGAGCTGTTTCGGCTCCGCATGGACGTCGTCAAGGTTCTAAAGAGCCTCGGAGAGCCTGAGCCCGTCGACGACGACCGCCCGACCGTCTTCCTCGCCGATTGCGCCGATTGCGCCGAGCGCGATGAACTGGCCGTCTTCATCGACTCCCTCGGCTACCGCGTCGTCTCGGACCATCCGGAGGAGGCAAAGCTGGCGATCCAGATTGTCGATCCCGAAAACTGGACCGATCACGACCGCGACCAGCAGCAGCTGATCGAGAAGCTGCCGAAAGACCGCATCCTTCGCGCCGCGATTCGGGAATCCGCAAGCCAGCCGTCGCCGGATCTCAGCGAAATCGGCCAGATCGATTTTCTCAGAAAGTCGGAACTCCAGGCGCAGATTAAAACGCGCCTCAAATCGAAGAAGACCTTCGCAAAAGCCGACAACGCGTCCTCCGATCGCCACATCTGCCTCTACACCCAGGACCTCGGCTCGCCCCAAACCGCGATGGCTTTTCGGGAACGGCTCGAGCCCCACAAAGACCGGATTCGCGACCTGATTCTCGATGACGAACTGATCGAACTGCGGCCGCCGGATCTGAAACTCGCCGGCATCGTCGTCGTCGTGGACGGCAAGACTGAGCCTGCCTGGCCGGTCCGCGCCGCGTTCTACAGCCGTGGGATTTCCCCGCCCGTTCCCGTCTGCGCCTTTTTCCTCGACCCGGGCGCGCTCGAAGAGCAGCTGCTGGCCAAGCCCGAGCCCTTCGTCGCCATCCACAGCGACAACGGCACTGAAGGATTCGACGCCTTCATTGAGTCCGTCCTCAACGCCCCTGCCGCGCCATGACCGAAGCCGCCGACCAGCCGAAACCATCCGCTGGCCCCGATCTGCCGTATCCCGGCTTGCGGCCGTTTCGTGAGGACGAATCGACGATCTTCTTCGGGCGCGGCCTGCAGATCAGCCGGATGATCGGGCGGCTCGCGCAGCACCGGTTCCTCGCCGTCGTCGGTGCCAGCGGCTGCGGGAAATCTTCTCTCGTCAAAGCCGGCCTCATCCCCGCCCTCCGCCAGGGCGGCATTATCGGCAAAGAAGAAACCTGGAGCGTCCTCACGATGCGCCCGGCTGGAAACCCCTTCGGCGCGCTGGCCGAGGCGATCTGCCCCAAACCGCTCTCCGGCCCCGGCGACGACGACCCAGCCGAACGCGCCCGGATCCGCTCGATCCTCCGCACTCGCCACGACGGCATCGCGGATGCGCTGCTCGATTCTGGAACCCCCGTCCTTCTTCTCGTCGATCAATTTGAGGAACTCTTTCGGCACGACCACGAAGGCGACGCCGACGCCCTCTTCGTCAACCGCCTCCTCGCCGCCGCCGAGACCGAGCAACTGCTGATTCACGTCGTCATCACGATGCGCTCCGATTTCATCGGCGACTGCGACCACTTCCACGGTCTGCCCGAGGCCATCAGCGAGAGCCAGTTCCTCACCCCGCGCCTCACCCGCGACCAGACAAGCATGGCGATCACCGGTCCCGCGAAGCTTTTCGATGGCGAGATCGACGAAGCCGTTGTCACCGAGATTCTCAACGAGATCAGCGACGTGCCCGATCAACTGCCATTGATGCAGCATGCTCTGATGCGGGCGTGGTCGGTTATTTCGTCACTCGAAAAGCCCCGAGTTTGTCCAAAGACCTGGGAGGCCGTAGGCGGACTCAAAAATGCGCTTAACCTTCATGCCAATGCTGCATGGGAGGAAATGACGGTGGAGCAGGAGAAGATCACCGAAACTCTCTTCCGTCTGCTTAGTGAACGCCCGCCCGACGAGCAGCTCACCCGTCGGATCAGCTCCCTCAAGGAAGTCGCTGACGTCTCTGGTGCGAAGATCGACGAGGTCAGGGCGGTGGTCGGCATTCTCAATGACAAAGGTCGGCACTTCCTCATCCTCGACGAATCATCCGGAAGGCTCGACATCAGCCACGAGGCCCTCCTGCGGCAGTGGGAACGGGTCGACGATTGGGTCGAGCGCGAAGCTGAAGACGCGGAGTTCTTCCAGGATCTGATCAAGCGTTCGGCGAAGTGGGAAAAAGAAAAAAAGCAGCGCTGGATCGTGCACTCCAGTAGACAGTGGCTTTACCCGGTATTCTCGCCGGAACTGACAAAGGCATTTCTCTGGGCCCGGGTCGATTCCGGCTTGCAGAAAATTCGGCGGGCCGGGCATGAAAACGATCGCCAGCTTATTCTCGAGGCCTTCTACCTTGGCCTCACCAGCGGCATGCTGCGTTTGTTCTTCGGGATGATTTGGTTTGTGCAGCACGGCGAACCGGATGATTCGGTACGGGCATGGGCGGAGCGCTACCTTGAAGCCGAGAAAAGGGAAGAGTCCGAACGAGAGAAGATCTACCGGCGCAGTCTTGGCTTTCTGAAGCAGAGCAGTCAGACCGGATTGGTGAAGCTTTCGGCGATTTTTTTCTTCATTATTGGTGTTCTGGCGCTCGTTGGGATGTTTTTCGCGATTCAGGAAGGCGCGAAGCGCAGTGCTGAGCAGGCCAGAACAGAAGCCATCCTGCATCAGGCAAAAACCCAGCAGCTGCTTGGCGACTCAAAATATCGGTTGGGGCGGCGGATGGAAGCCGCCCAAGCGTTTCATCGAAGCTATCGCCTCTTGCTGGAACCTGGTTTCGAGAATCATCCCGTTAAGGCTTCCAGCCGAGCGCTACTCGCGGGCGCGGTCGATCGAAGTCCTCCCCTCACTCATGAGGCTCAGGTGATCAACGCGCATTTCAGCGCGGACGGCCTGCGCATCGTCACCGCGAGTGCTGACAACACCGCGCGGATCTGGGATGCCGCGAGCGGAATGCTCATCGGCAAGCCTCTCGCTCATGAGGCTCCGGTGAACAACGCGCAATTCAGCGCGGACGGCCTGCGCGTCGTCACTGCGAGTTTTGACCACACCGCGCGCATCTGGGATGCCGCGAGCGGAAAGCCCATCGGCGAGACCCTCATTCATGGGGTTAACGTGAAAAACGCGCATTTCAGCGCGGACGGCCTGCGCATCGTCACCGCGAGTGATGACAAGACCGCGCGCGTCTGGAATGCCGCGAGCGGAAAGCCCATCGGCGAACCCCTCACTCATGAGCGTTGGGTGAGAAACGCACAGTTCAGCGAGGACGGCCTGCGCGTCGTCACCGCGAGTTCTGACGCCGCGCGCATCTGGGATGCCGCGAGCGGAAAGCCCATCGGCGAGCCCCTC
>JBLHKS010000233.1:0-10758 GCA_047620505.1 Verrucomicrobiales bacterium
TGCCGCCGCGCCCGCCAACCCCGATGATGCCGAGGTTCAGTTGGGCATTGGGCGAGCGCGCGCTGGTGATTGCGGGAAAGCCGGCGACGGCCGCGCCGGCGAGGGCGGATGTCCTGATGAATTGACGGCGAGAAACCGAGGGCGAGGCGGGTATTGATTTTGATCGCATGGTGTGGATCATAGGCGCCATGGAAGGCGGGTCAATCGAACTTGGCGCGGATGAGGGTTGAATTATCAACGGCGCAAGATGAACGACGGCGAAATACATGACGTTTCCCAGGATGCGGCGGATGCCGGCGCGGCGGCGGAATTGCCGATCAGGTTGTTTCCGCTTCGGCCATTTCTCGAATCCCTGGCTGGCGACGCGACCCTGTCTCCGGGCCCGCGGGATTATCGTCGGTTGAGCCGGGCATTTCGCGGTGAAACAAAGTGGGACCTGGCGCAGGTGCGCGTCGTCGTCGTGTCATTGCTGGCTCGCGGCGACGAGGACGCGGACCGTCTGGAACGCCGATTTGATCGATTCTTTGCATCGGATTCGGCCGGAGAAATCGCGACGGGATTCAAAAAAGAGCCGGAACTGGAAGCGGCGTTGTCGGATCTGAAATCCTTTTCGGATCGATACCTGCCGATTGTCGTCAAGCCCGCCGCAATGGAGCCGCCGCCCCTACCCGCGCCGGAAATTCGGGAAAACACGGAGAAACGTTCCCCGCGCGGGGCGGAACGCCGATCCGTTGTTGAGCGTCCGACGGAATCCGGCTGTGATTTTTCCCTGACGGAGATTGGCGCGCCGCCGGCCAAACGCGGCGTGATCGAGCTGCCGCCGCTCGATTTCACGAAGTCGATCGTATTTTCCGCGGCGCGACTGGGCGGTCCCCCGGAGCCGATTCTGCGACGTGAGACGCTCGACGAACTGGCCGACTCCATGGGGTATTTCCGCAGCCCGATCACGGGTCGGAATCTGGACATTGAGGCCACGGTCGATGGCACGATTCGCGCGGCCTCGCCGCAGTTGGTCTTTCATCGACGCCAGCAGGTTTGTTCCCTGCTGATTCTGATCGACCGGCGCTCCGAGGATTTTCAATGGAACGGAGTTCCGCTCGAACTGGCGATCGGCATGGAAAGCCGGGGCGTTCCTGTCCGCGTTGGCTGGTTCGAGGGGCTTCCGGAAATCTACCACGACGAATCCGGCATGCGGCGCCGGCTGGAGGATCTTGAAGGCTCGCGACGGGGGCTGTTTGTGCTGCTCTTCACGGACGGCCGTTCTTTTCATTCGGAGAATGCGCGTTTCGCCCTGGAGCGTCTGGCGAACTGGCCGCGCCTGGCCTGGCTCGATCCGCGCGAGGCGCGCTTTCACGACGCGTCTTCCGCATTGGCCGCGATCCATCGCATCCCGGTCTACGCCGCCGGGAACGAGGGGTTGCTGCGCGTCGCGCGGGATTTCCTGGGTGAGCGCGGCGCGGCGCCGACCGGCCAGAGCCCGGCGGCCCGTTCCCCGTCAATTCTGGACCGTGGCGGCCTGCCGCTGGGAACCCGCATTACGGGGATTCTCGGCGACGCGCTGACGCTGGCGGAGGAGCTTTCCGTCCTGCCCGTTGACGCGCTCGCGAGTCGGGGGCTGATCGGGGCATTGCGGCGGGAGCGGCATCCTCATGTCGCCCCTGAGGCGATCGGCCGGCTTTGCGCGCTTCCCGGTTCGCAGGTTGCCGCTGAGGGCGTCCGCCTGAGCGGGCCGGTCGGCCGGTGGCTTCGAGATTCCCTGGAAGCCCGCGCTGAAGACAACTTGAAGTTGAAGAAGAGCCTTTCCGACTTCTATCTGAAACTGCTCGAGGAACTTCAACCGGAGGAAACGACGGTCGCTCACTGTGCCTGGCAGGCCTGGCGGCAGTGGATATTGCTGAACCTGGATCCGAATCGGGCTGACGCCGGGGAATTGCGGGTGTTGTTGGCGGAGAATTCGCCGACGGCCGGGTGGTTTGACAGCTCGGCTGGCAGGCAATCGTTGCCTGTGTCACTGAGCGACGTCAATCCGGCGCAGGCGATGCGATTGCGCGAGGCGGGTCTGGAAATTGATTTCGAGCCGTCCGTGGAGACGGCTCCTGTTCTGACGATCGTTGAATTGAATGACGCCGTGCGTTTGGTTGCGCCGGGAGTGAGGGAGCGGTTGAAGGGTTTCGCTACAATTGGATTTGATGTGAATCGCCCGGCGCCGCCGGTTGCCGTTCCGCGGCTGGAGCTTACCAGCGTGTTGCGCGAATTGTTGGATAATACCGTTGAGTCTGTGCGTCTCGCGAAGGGGCAGAAGGGCGGGCAACTGGGTGAAGGGCCGGGTCGTATCGATGTTCGTCTTATTCGCCATGACGAATTTGCCGGGCGACCTCCAATAGCCCGAAACAACTCCTATCCCGCCGGGCCTTGTGTGTTGCTTGAGATCCAGGGCAATGGCGTTCAGTTTCCACAGGTTTACGGCGCGCCATTGCTTGATTCTATGATCGAGCATGGAGGGACGGCGGGGCTGGCCATGGTTCGAGACTTTTCCAACCAGTGGAAAGGGCTCTTTGAAATTATGAATGGAGCGAACGGCGGCTCCATCGCCCGTCTGTTTCTTCCGGTCGAGGGCCACGAGTATCGCGACGGTGAATTTCGGCCGGTCGCCGCCTCGTCTGTGGATCGGCATCCGTCGCAGATTCCTTCAGGCATGGTCCTGATCCCGACCGGGCCTTTCAAGATGGGGGATTCATGGAAATGCGGGGATGGCGATGAATTGCCCGCTCACGAAGTGGAGCTGAGCGAATTCTTTCTGGCGGAGCATCCGGTGACCTTCGCCCGCTGGCGCGAAGTCCGTGACTGGGCGGTTGAGAATGGCTACGAGTTTGCCAACAAGGGCAAGGGTGGCGGCGACGATCATCCGGTTCAATCCATCGACTGGCACGACGCGGTGAAGTGGTGCAACGCGCTTTCGGAAAAAGAGGGCCGGACGCCAGTGTATCGCGTCGATCCGACTCGCAAGGGCGTGTTTCGCGAGGGCAGGTTGGACCTGGGCGCCGAGTGTGTGGATTGGGACGCGGACGGCTATCGGTTGCCGACGGAGGCGGAATGGGAAAAGGCGGCGCGCGGCGGCTTCGAAGGGCAGCAATACCCATGGCAAAGCCACGGCAAGGATTACGAAAAGTTTATCTCGCCTGAGCTTGCCAACTACAACCGGCATTCCGCGAAAGGAACGACCCCGATCGGCGCCTTTGAACCGAATGAATACGGTTTGCACGACATGGCGGGGAATGTCTATGAGTGGTGCTGGGATTGGGATGACAGCAACTGGTATGGCAAAGCCGCAGCCTCGAAAAAGGACACACGCGGTCCCGAGGCAGGCGGGAACCGGGCGGTCCGCGGCGGGAGTTGGAGCGGCTCCGCGGGGTACCTGCGATGCGCGTATCGCGACTGGCGCCACCCTCAGGGCGCGAACGACTTCCTGGGATTCCGTCTCGCTCGAGGTCAGACCGTCGCGCGAAGCGGCGCGGGCTCGGGCAAGGGAGCGAGGGACGAGCGACCGGCCAGAGCCCGGGTCCGCTTCGCGCCGCCCGAAGGGCGCGTTGAACCCGATGTTTCCCCGGCGGAGGCCCGCGTGATCTTGCGTGAAGCGTCCGGCGCGAGGGCGACACCTGGGAAGAAACCCTATGACCTGGCTCCGGGAGAATGGCATCTTCGCGCGCAGGCGAAGGGTTACTTCGAGGGGCGCGTGACCTTTGAGATCGCGGCGGGGACGCGTTATCGAATGGAGCTGCGGCTCCGCCGCGAGCCGCCCGAGGGCTTTCAGTATATTCCGCCCGGGCCGTTCCTGATGGGCGATCACTCGAAGGCCGGCTATGACAATGAGCGGCCCCGGCACACGGTGGCGGTCAGCGGGTTTTATCTCGACCGCCATCCCGTGACCCGGGACCTCTGGCGGCGCGTTCACGCCTGGGCGTTGAAGCACGGCTACGAGTTTGATCACGAGGGAAAAGGCAAAGGAAAAGCCCATCCCGCACAGACCGTCAATTGGTATGACGCCGTGAAATGGTGCAACGCCCGTTCCGAGATGGAAAACCTCCCGCCCGCGTACTTTCTCGATGACGCGTGGGCAACTGTATTTCGAAAGGGCGAAAAGGACATCGCCGCTGAGCAGGTTCGGTGGCGGGGAGAGGGCTATCGGCTGCCGACCGAGGCGGAGTGGGAGAAAGCCGCGCGCGGCGGATTGGAGGGCCATCATTTCCCCTGGCCAAGCACGGCGAAGAACCACGAAGCGGCGATCGGCGAAAACAACGCGAATTATGGATTTGAAAAGAATGGGACGACGCCGGTTGGCGGGTATGCCGCGAACGGTTTTGGCCTGCATGACATGGCTGGAAATGTCTATGAATGGGTGTGGGACAGATGGGATAAAAACTGCTATGAAGATGAGGCGTCAAAGGAAGCGGACTGTAAGGGGCCTGAATCAGGCGAGGGCCGGGCGGTCCGCGGCGGGTTTTGGTACGGCACCGCGAGGCACCTGCGATGCGCGTATCGCAACTGGGGCCACCCTCAGGACGCGGGCGACGACCTGGGATTCCGTCTCGCTCGAGGTCAGGCCGTCGAGCGGAGCGAAGCCGGCGCGGGCAAGGAAGCGAGGGACGAGTGACCGGCCGGCGCCGGCTTTCGCGGAGCGTCCGCGTGATTTAGCGAAGCAGGAAGCAATCTGAAAAATTGAGAGCACGGAAAACGATGCAGTATCGAATATTCACGATTCCCATGACGAGTGAGGACGATGCGGTGGAATCGTTGAACGCGTTTTTGCGGGGCCATCGAATCGTCGGGGTGGATAAGCGCCTGGTCGAGGAGAGCGGGAAGGCGGCCTGGACGTTTTGCGTGGAGTATCTGAGCGGCGCGCCCGTGTCCGACGCCCGCAAGTCGCTGCCGAAAGTGGATTATCGGGAAGTCCTGAATGAAAAGGATTTCGGGGTTTTTTCGCGGTTGCGTGATTTGCGAAAAGAATTGGCGGACAAGGAAAAGCTCCCGGCCTACGCCCTCTTTACGAATGAACAGCTGGCCCGGATGGTTCGCGAGGCTCCAGCATCGTTGGAGGCATTGGGAGCAATCGAAAGGGTCAGCCCGGCGCGAGTCAAAAAATACGGACAGGCTTTTCTGGATCTGCTGGCGAAGGAGGCGAAGCCGTGAAACGGGCGGGCGGGCTTATTTCGGCGATCGGAGAGCGCAAGAATCTGGCGTTGGCGGTTTGGAGGGCGGCCCGGGGAAAGCGCGATCAGGAGTCGACACGAGCCTACATCGAGGATCTTGAGGCAAACTTCGCGGCGTTCCGGGAAGGTCTGGACGCCGGGGATCGAACGTTCGATTTTGGAAATTTCACGTCCTTCAAGATCCGCGACCCCAAAGAACGGATGATTCAAGCGCCACGTTTTTCGGTGAGGGTGGCGCATCACGCGATCATGAACGTCTGCGAACCGGAGTTTGAGCGCGCATTGATTGACGACACCTACGCCTGTCGCGCGGGCAAAGGAACGCAGGCCGCGGCTCTGAGGGGGCTTCATTTCACGCGCGAGTTTCCCTGGTTCCTTCAAATGGACATTCGAAAGTATTTCGACAGCGTGGACCATGAAGTTTTGTTGCGTCTGCTGGCGCGACGTTTCAAGGATCGATCATTGCTTAATTTGTTCCGCAGAATCATAGCCGCCTACGAGACGCGCCCAGGGAAGGGCCTGCCGATCGGCAGTCTGATGTCGCAGCATTTTGCGAACTTTTACCTGAATCCTGTCGATCGTCTGGCAAAGGAGCGGCTGCGACTGCGCGGATACGTTCGTTACATGGACGATTCGGTGGTTTGGGCCGGGACGAAAGCCGAATTGGAATTCGCGCGCGATTCGATTCGGGCGTTTTTGGCGGAGGAGTTGAAACTGGAGTTGAAGGACGTTACCCGGATCGGTCGTTCCAGCTCCGGCGTCCAGTTTGTCGGATTCCGCGTCCGACCGAGGGGATTGGATCTGGCCCGGTCGACTCGTCGGCGCGCTCGGAGAAGGTTGCGCGCGCAACTGAGGAAGTTTGAGGCGAACCGCATGACCGAACGGGACTGGCAGATACGGCTGGAAACGGCGGTCGCCCTGGCGCGGCGAACAGGCCGCGAGGACGCGCCGCGGCAATTCTTTGGAAATTTGACGCTTTGGGAACCCGCATGGGAACGAGAACCGGGCAGTCCGCGGCGGGAGTTGGAACGACACCGCGAGGAACCTGCGATGCGCGTATCGCAACTGGAACCACCCTCAGAACGCGAACGACAACCTGGGATTCCGTCTCGCTCGAGCTCAGATTGATCCGGATGGACGGTCTGACCCGCGGGTTTCCAAGTCGATGGGGCTTGTCTTCATCGGCAAAAAACAAATGGGCTGTCCGGCGCTGGTAGCCGGAATCGGACGATACGGTGAACGTTCCGGGCAGCCTCTTAATTGAAGAACAACAAAAAGGAAAAGCAAGGGATGAAATACTATATCGACATCATCGGCGACGGCGCAGGGGTTGGGGGGCGTCGGCGAAGCGCCGCCTCGGATCGGCCGGAGCATCTGAATTCACCTGAACTGGATGAGAAATCGACCATCCGGACAGGCGGCGGTCAGTTGTCGCTTGTCGCGTTGGGAAAGACTTTGGTGTCGGACGATTTGGACGCGGTGCGCGCCGTGTGCGCGGGCGACTCCGGGCAGAGGCGAATCGGACAGGCGTTGCAGCAGCAGCTCTTCGGCAATGTGGGGGCGGTCGCCGAATGGCAGGCGCGTGATGGCGCGGGCGAGGTGACCGTAATCAGCCCGCACGCGCATATTCTCAGGCTGCCCTGGGATTGGATGCGCGACGGTGAAGGGTTCATGGAATCGCGCGGCTGGCGGTTTGCCGTTGCGGTTCAGCCCGAGGGCGCCTGGCGCGATGTTGAAATCCGAGAGTCCTACCATGCGCTCATTGCGGCGCCTGAGCCTCCGAGGCATCGAACGGGCGGGGATACGCATTTTCAGGAGATTGAGGAGAAATTGTCGGAATACGAGCCGCAGATGCTCAAGGGGCAGCGGCTGCATCGGAGCGACGATTGGAAGGGGTTTAAGGCGTCCTTGAAGAAGCAACGTCCGGAGATCGTTTATTTTTATGGCGCCGTTCGGGCAGGCGGCGCGAAATGTGATCTGGCTTTCAAGTCCGCGCCCGCAAAGGGAGCCAAGGCGCGAATAGAATGGGTTGAGGGCGCGGATTTTGTGGCGGCGCTGAAGGCCTTGAAAACTCCGCCGAAGCTGGTCTATCTGAATTGTTTGGAGCAGAGCGCGGGACTGGGCCTGCCTTTGGCGGCTGAGCTGGCGGATTTCATTCCCGCCGTGATCGTGAATCGAACCTTGCCCGAGGATCGGGAGATTCAGCGGCTGCAGGGCCGGAACGTTTTTGAGAATCTGCTGATTCATTGCCAGCCGCCGCATGACGCAGTTGAGGCGATCGCGGCGGGAGGAGGCATGACCGGCCTTGGCCTGGATCAGGACGCGGATCTGCGCTGGATTCGTCCGACGTTGTTTCGAAGTTACGACGGCTGGGCTTGCCCGGCTCCGGCGAAACCGCGCCGCGGCGAGGCGCGTCAATACGACCCCCATTGGTACGTCAAGATCGACCGCACAAATCAATTTCCCGGTGTGGCGTTGGATGTGCAGAAAATGCTCCTCGAAAAAAGGAATCAGGACGCCGGATACCTCTGGTATGGCGCGCCGGGTCAGGGCATCGAGTTTTTTCACCACCGTCTTAGGATTGAGCTGCAGGAGTTGAATCCCGATACGCCTTTTGTGGAGATTCGGCCTGTTTGGCCTGATGGCATCAAATGGATCGTGGAGAAAAGCAGAAGCGCGGAGGCAGTTCAAAATGCCTTTGCCGCCATGCTGATGGCCGCGTTGGGCGATGCGGACGCGGATCTCGCGGGCATTCCCGGACTGATCCGTGAACGCGCACGTCGCGGCCGTGAAGGAACGATCCTTGTCTATGTCCGGCATGCTCCGATCGAAGATTATAAGCTGGTTCCGCCTTCGGTCATCGCCGCGTATCTGGAGTGGTTCGACGCTGAGTTCCTGACGGAGCTGGATGAGTCACAGTGCGTGCTGCTCGGGATCTCCTACGAAGTGAACAGGCCAACGCCGGTGAGGATGAAGGCGGATCTGAACAAGCGGATTCACACGGATCATCTGGAGGATCTGGGCTTTCGGATTTTGGATGAGCTGGAGCGTCTGGCGATTAAGGATCTGAAGGATTTCATGAGGCAGTATGAGATATCGCTGCCTCGCAACCAGAACCTCGACGATGTGCTGGAGAAGGTCTACAAGGCGACCGGGGGGCATTACGACTCGACGGTTGAGGAACTGAAAAGCATTATCCGAGGCGCGCGCACAGGCGGCCGCCGGGGTCGCCGCCGGGGCGGCAAGTGAACGAGAACGATTCACGTCATGAGCAAATACCCATTCGATCTCATCCGCCGGGAAACCGGGAAACCCCTGGCTGACCCGAAGGTTCTCGCGAAACGCCCGTTCGTGGGCGCCCGCAATGCGCTGGCCACGGACGCGTCAAAGTTTCAGCCGGGCGGCGAACTGGCGACGGCGATCAACACCGCGCTGTGTGTCGGCGAGCCTTTGCTGGTCACCGGCGAGCCGGGCACCGGCAAGACGCAGGCCGCCTACTACGCCGCCTGGAAACTCGGCGTCGATCCCCTGATTCATTTTCAGGTGAAGTCCGACTCAACCGCGCGCGATCTTCTGTATCACTTCGACACCGTGCGTTATTTTCAGGAGGCGCATTTGCCCGGCACGACGCCCGCCGCCGCCAAAAAGCGGATGGACAAAACGAATTTTGTGGAGAAGCGGGCGCTGTGGGATGCCTTCGAGGCGGGGAAGCAACGCGGGGCTCCGGCGGTGGTGTTGATCGATGAGATAGACAAGGCGCCGCGGGATTTTCCCAATGACCTGCTCCACGAGCTGGATCAGATGGAGTTTCAGGTGCTGGAGACGCGCGAGACGGTGACCTGCGATCCGGCGTTTCGGCCGATCGTGTTCATCACGTCAAACAGCGAGCGGCGTCTGCCGGAGCCTTTCTTGCGTCGGTGCGTTTACCACCACATCCGCTTTGACGATCAATTGGTAAAGCGCGCGGTGGAGGCGCGTCGGGATGAGTTTGGCAAGTTGAGCGACGGGTTTGTAAAGCTGGCGTTGGATCGGTTTTTCTCGTTGCGTTCGCGGTCGTTTCGCAAACCGCCGGCGACGAGCGAACTGCTGGTCTGGCTGCGGGTTCTCGCGGCCGCGGGCAATATCAAGGAGTCGGCGTTGAAGAATGTGGAGGCGGGCGATCTGCCGTATCTCGGCGCGCTGTTGAAAGATCATCAGGATCACGAGGACGCGAAACGCCGGTAAAGCGGACGGCGGGCAAGGCGTCGTAGCCTTTGGGGTCGCCCGCTTGCATTTTGCGCTCCCGAAGAACACGGCGAGGGCGCCGAATTCAACACGCGAGGCGCGTATGCTCCCCGGAAAAGATTCGGCCGTCAGGGGTAGATGGGTTGTCCAATTACAACGTGGGTCGTGGATTGTATTGGTCTCGTGGGAGGCGACGGTGTAGAAGCGACACGGTTGAAAATGAGAACAAGTCAGCTGGAGATTGAACCATGCTTGGAATTGGAAATACCTGGAACTTGATGGGCGCGTCGTGGGAAGTGTTGAAGAAGGATAAAGAGATTCTCTTCTTCCCGTTTATATCCGGGATCAGTTGTTTGCTCGTGCTGGCGTCGTTTGCCATTCCGATCGTGATGTCGGAAACCTGGCGGCCTCCGGCGGGCGAGGCGGAAACGGTTCATCAGATCGTCTATTATGGAACGCTTTTCCTTTTCTACTTCTGCAACTACTTCGTGATCACGTTTTTCAATTCCGCGATTGTCGCTTGCGCCGCCATTCGGATGAGCGGAGGCGATCCGACCATCAAAGACGGCATGAAGGCTGCGTTCAGCCGAGTTCATCTGATCGCCGGTTGGGCTCTGGTGTCCGCGACGGTCGGGCTCATTCTGCGAATGATCGAAGGTCGTAGTCGAGGCGTCGGGCGGTTTGTGGCCGGATTGCTGGGGATGGCCTGGACGATCGTCAGTTTTCTCGTGGTTCCGGCGATGGTGATCGACAACAAGGGGCCGATTGACGCTTTCAAGGAATCCACCCGGCTGCTGAAACGCACCTGGGGCGAACAGTTGGTCAGCAACTTCAGTTTCGGTATAATCTTTTTCCTGCTTGGCCTGCCCGGACTGGCGCTGATCTTTCTCGGAATCGCGTTGTCGGTGAAAGGAGGAGCCAATGCCGGGATGATGTTGGGCGTCTTTGCCAGCCTGGGGGTTCTCTATTTTCTGATTCTTTCCCTGGTTCAATCGGCGCTTCACGCCATTTTTCAAGCTGCGCTCTATATGTACGCCCGCGATGGCGCGGCCCCGCAGGGCTTCGAATCCGGGGTTCTCGACGGAGCCATGTCACAGCGGTAACGTTGGCAAAACGATTCCCTATCGGTAGATTCACACGAACGTTATGAAGTTTATTGGGTTCCTCATTATTGGCGCCATCGCCGGCTGGCTGGCTGGTGTGATCAAGAAGGGCAAGGGCTTCGGCCTCTGGGGTAATCTGATCGTCGGCATTCTGGGCGCGATGCTGGGCGGATTTCTTTTCCACCTCATCGGTTTGACGAGCACGGGAATGATCGGCTCGTTGG
>JBLHKS010000234.1:0-10699 GCA_047620505.1 Verrucomicrobiales bacterium
CCAATCCCAGTAACAAAGCATAGTGATGGGCGAGGCTTTTCATTCATACACTCTACTACGATGCTTTCAGCTGCCACGATATTTCCTGAAGAGCCGATTTTTACATGAGCCGCCAATCTGGCCGCAATCCTGCTGAGCACGCCCGCTCTGGAATTCGGCCGCGCTTCGGCGGCTCTTTTCAGATTGTGGAGTCTTTTGCAGTTATAATTCAGGCACACCAGTTTCCATTCACCAGTTACCTTTTCGAGCCCTCTGAGCGAAAAACCTCGAAATCCCATCACTTCTTTAATGATTCCAAAGGTTGTCTCCATCGTGTAATTGCGTCGACTCTTTACCTTCCTTACTTAATAGTTTCTCACGCATCTCGATCAGCCGGTGGTCCTTGATCGTTTTCGTCTTTCGTTCCGTAGCTTCCGCGGCCGGTAATCATAATGACGCTCACTGTGCGCGTCTTCGCGATGGACGATGCAATAGACTTCAATCCCGTATTGGTCCTGCACCTTTTCCAATCATATCCCCATTGATATAACCGGCGTCGCTCGATACCGATACAGGCTTTCCGGTGCGAGGGTCAACGCTATTAATCCCCGGCTCCAGCTCTGCGCTGTCGCTCGGACTCTGACTGAGGTGATCGCATCAGCATCCATCGCTGCCTAAGCTTTGAAGCTTTCGGTATAACCAGAACGCTTGTTCTTGCGCATGATCCGTGCATCGGCGTCGGTTAAATTGCATTACTCCATACTGATTTCCGGACCACAAGCTGGTTTTTTCGGTGCCTTTCCTTCGTCGCTCATTCGTTCTTTGTCAGGGTCGTCGGATTCTCGACCATACCGGGTTTGCGTGTGTTCTCGCCTTTGTCGCCCGTGCTGTCATCGCCCAGATCTTGCCGGGCGTGCACGAGGAGCGCTTGGAGTTTTTGAACAATGTCAGGATTGTTTTTGGCGATATTTTGCTTTTCCCCGATGTCCTCGGCGAGGTTGAAAAGCGCCAGCTCTTTCAGGTCTCCCTTTCCCCGATCCTTCGCCACGCGCAGCTTCCAAGCGCCACTTCGAACTGCCTTCAGATTACCGCGAAAATAGTAGAAAAACGCCTCGTGCGGCGACTCCGTTTCAGCCTCGCCCGCAAGCAAGGGCCAGATGTCTTTGCCGTCGATCGGCCTGTCCGAGGGTTCGCTCCCACCGGCCAGTTTCGCGAAGGTCGGGAGCAGGTCGATCGAGATCGCCAGCTCTGAGCAGCTGCTGGCCGCCGGAATTTTTCCAGGCCACCGCGCGACGAACGGAACTCGCTGCCCGCCCTCAAGCGTAGAGCCTTTTCCGCCGCTCAGCGGCAGGTTGCTCGCGCCGTGCTGAGTGGCCCCGCCGTTGTCTGACAGAAAGACGACGAGCGTCCGCTCATCGATCCCGAATTCCTTCAGCGAATCCAGAATTTTGCCAGTCGACCAATCGATTTCCTCGACCGTGTCGCCCCATTTTCCGTTCGCCGATTTGCCCGCGAATTCCGGGCTCGAGTACTGCGGCCAGTGCGGCATCGTGTGCGGCAGGTAGAGGAAAAACGGGTTGTCGCGATTGGCTTCGATAAACTTGAGCGCCTCCTCGGTGTAACGCTGGGTGAGGTAGGCCTGGTCGGGCTCCTCCTCGATCACTTCTTCGTTCCGCAGCAGCGGCAGCGGCGGGTAACGAAAAGGCTCAGGCCGATCCATGTGGCCCATGTCGTTGGAAAACGGGATCCCGAAATACGAATCGAAACCCTGGCGTGTCGGCAGAAATTCGCGCTGATCGCCGAGGTGCCATTTTCCGACAATCGCCGTGGCGTAACCCCGTTCCTTCAAAACTTCGGCGATGGTGATTTCGTCAGGATTCAGACCTTTCTTGTTTCCGGGAAACAGCACCCAGCCGCCCGATTCGTTTTCGTGAAGCCCCACTCGTTTCGGGTAGCAGCCCGTCATCAGCGAGCTTCGCGAGGGCGAGCAAACGCCGCTGGTCACGTAAAAATCCGTAAAGACCCGGCCTTCCTCAGCCATCCGATCGAGATTCGGCGTGCGGTGTTTTTCCGAGCCGAATGGACCGATATCGTTGTAGCCGAGATCATCGCAGAAAATGATGATAAAGTTAGGCTTTTCCTGCGCGGCCAAAACGCTGGTACCAAGGAGAAAAAGAAGGGCGAGCCGAAAAATCATGCCCGAACCATCCGGACTTCGCGGCCTGGATCAAGTCCCGGCGATCTCGCGCGCATCCCCAGCGCAGCGGGTGATTTCCGCCCAGTCGCCCGCCGCAATCACATCGCCGGGCACCAGCAAGGAGCGCTGCGCCACCGACAGAGGCTTGACGGCGATTGACGGCTGGCTGCCATTGACAAAAATATATACTCCGCATACCCATTACTTCAGACTCTGACGCCTCATGGCCATGCCCGAACCAACACCCTATCGCGAGACCCTCCAGATGCGGCTGCGAGCGGCGTATTTCGCCCTGCATCGTCATTCGAATCGACACTTCCTTCAGTTTGAGACGACGGCGGATCAGTATGTCCTGCTGTGTTTCCTTGCGGAAGAAGACGGCATCTCTCAGAAGGCGCTGTCGGGGCGGTGTTCGTCGGACGCGCGGACTATCGGGACGATGATCGAGCTGCTCGAACACAAAGGTCTGGTCCAGCGTCAGCCGGACCCGTCGGACGGCCGCGCAAGGCAGGTGTTTCTGACCAAAAACGGACGGGCGCGCCACGCGCAACTCAAGAACAACTCGGACGAAATCCGTGAAACCCTTTACGGGGCGCTGGAGCCTGAAGAACTGGGGATCGTCGAGAAGGCGCTCGATCGCATTGCCGAGGCGTTTGAGGAAAGCCCTTAAACCAGCATCAATTCATGACAAGAGCCACCTCTCCAGAAATGAGCCATCCAACTCTCTCCATGAAACGCATTCTCACACCTCTCCTCGCGCTGCCGTTCCTCATTCATGCTCAGGACGGCGCGCTGAAAGCGAGCGATGCCAGAGCGGAGACAATCATCGCCGTTTATGGAGACGCCGCTGCGACCCCGTCCCCGTCAGCGGGCTGGACGTTTCAATGGAATGAGCGCGGCAATCTCGGTGACTCCACAGGTTATGAACCGCTGAGCTACGATGAGAAGGCCGGGGCGTATGGCGTGCGGGATGCGTCAGGGGCGCTGCGGACCAATGCACCCAGCCACACCCTTTCGCGCGATGTTTACGCCATGCCCGACAAGAATGGTGTCGCACGCTGCTACATCGCGTCATTCAAACTCGGCGCCAACGCCCGAGGCGATGTCTGGATCAACCACGGGAACCTGCGCACGCCCTTCGCCGATGGCGCCGAGGTGCACGTTTATGTGAATGAGCAGTTGAAGGCGCAAAAACTTTTCGCGCGGGACCGCTTCGCCCATGTCTTCCAGTTCAAGCTCGGCCCATTGAAGAAGGATGACGTGATTCACCTTGCGATCGCTCCTCCGGCGACTTCGAGGAAAACCGGTGGCCGACTCCTCTATGTCATCGAAGACTGCCCAACAGGGCAGTTGCCAGAGGCCCCCGCCAATATCATCTCCCCAGCACTTAACGCTTCCACGCCGCAGTTCGGAGTGAGTGGCCGAATCGGCGCCGCCTACGCCGACAGGCACCAAGCGCAGTGCGAAGCCGTCGTGGCGACCCGCCCGGAGCTGGTCTTCATCGGCGACTCCATCACGGCACGCTGGCCGCAGGAAGTGCTGGAGGCGCGCTTTGGCAAACATCGTCCTCTCAATCTCGGCATGGGTGGCGACTGGATTCAAAACGTCCTCTGGCGCGTGCAAAACGGCACGCTCGACAAGGCCGCCCCCAAAGTCGTCGTGCTGCTGATCGGCACGAACAATCTAACGGGCAAGTTCACTCCCGACGAGATCGCGGCAAACATCGGCAGGCTGATCAATGCGATCCAGAGCAAGACCGCCCAGAGCAAGATTCTCGTGCTGGGCATTTTGCCGCGCGGGGCCTCGATCAAAGACGAAATCAACGAATCCATCCGCCAGACCAACGCCAAACTCGCGACGCTGTCCGACCAAAAGCAGGTCTTCTACCTCGACGTCGGCGACAATCTCGTCGAGCCCGATGGAAGCATCAGCCCGGCAGTGATGCCCGACAAACTCCACGTCGCCGGCCCCGGCTTTACGCGGTGGATGGAGGCGATGGGGCCCACTCTTGATAGGCTGCTGAACGCAAGTCCCTGATTAGATTAGAAGATCCACATGAAAAACCCACTCATCGTTGCCGGCGTCACTTTGAAATCATCTTGGCGGGCTGCTCTCATCGCCCTCCTTCTCGCTCCACTGGCCCCGCTGCCCGTCCTGGCTGAGCCCCACTTCATCGCCGAGCGGCAGGAGGGGCTCAAACTGACGCAAAGCGGAAAGCACGCTGAGGCGGCGGCTTTTTTCGTCAAGTTGGCGGAGACCGCTGCCAAGCCGGAGCAGAAGGCCGATGCGTTGCGGCACGCGGCCCTGGCCACCGCCCGCAACAAACAGATCGAGGCGGCGCTGCTGCTGGCGGACCAGATTCCGCTCAAGCCGGAGTCCCACTTTGCCAGGATCGAGATTTACCTGGACGCCAGGAAGTGGGCCGAGCTGCTCGAAGCGACCGAGATGCTCGATGCGGCGACGTGGCCGGACAGATTGATCTATCCCACACTCATGGCCCGCGCCCGCGCCTACTCCGCCCTCGGCGAGATGGAGGCTGCCCAGAGGGATGCCTTGCAGGCGGTCAAACACACGATCTCCCTCAGCAACCAGGCCGCCGCCTGGAACCTGATCGCCGGGAATGCGCTACGCGTCGGGAATGACGGTCGCGCGCTCGAGGCTTACGCCGAGATAATCCGCATCCGGCCCAGCAGCGGCGGCGGATTGCAGCGGGCCCTGAGCGAGCGAGCCTTGCTGCTTTCTTCGCTCGGAAAGCATGATGCGGCTCTGGCAGACGTCGCCGAGTTGGACGAAAACAACAACAACGATCCGCATTGGATCTGCACGGCGCTGATGGCCAGCGGCAAGATTCACCACGACATGGGCGACAAGGCCAAGGCTCTCCAGAGTTACCAACAGGCTGCGAAGGCGCAAGGCGCTCCTGCCGCCCTGGTCGATGAAGCGAAGAAGCGGCTGGCGGAATTGAATCCATAGAAGTCAGCGCCAACCCGAACCTCCTTCTCTCAAACGATGCCTCACATGAATCTCATGAAATTTTTTACCCTGCTCCTCACGTCCCTGTTCGCGACCGCCGTCTCTGGCGCAGCCGACGTCCCGCTGGTGGTCGCTGGCAAGCCGGTCGCCGAAATCGTGCTGGCGAAGGATGCCACCCCCAGTGTGCGAACCGCTGCGAGGGAGTTGCAGCGCCACCTGCGCGCGATGTCCGGGGCGGAGCTGCCGATGGTCCATGCCGCCTCGCCCGGCGTGAAAAATCAGGTCTATGTCGGCGAAAGTGACGCTACGCGAAAGCTGGGCTTTTCACTTGAGGGACTGAAGCACGACGGCTTCAGAATCGTCGCTGCGGACAACCATGTCATCGTGGCCGGGCCGCAGTTTTACAACTTCGCCAAGTCCTTTTCACTCTTCCGGGACGTTGCCCGGTCGAGCTGGCAAAAAAATTGGGAGGAGCTGACCGGGCACAAGTGGCGATTTCCTCCCATGACAGATTACCGCGACTTCAGCGAGGAGTTTGGTTTTCACACCGGCGATGGCACCGGCACACTCTACGGAATCTATGCGCTGCTCGAGCAGTTGGGCATGCGCTGGTATGCGCCGATTCCGGAACTGGGTCTGGTCATTCCCGAGTCCGAAAATCTTGCCGTCAAAGTTCAGAACACCAGGGAAGAGCCCGAGTTTCCGGTGCGCCTTTTTGCCGATTGCCGGGTCGGGTGGTCCATTCCAGACGAGTTTCTGTGGTATAAGGCCATGCGCGTTGGGGCCGACCGCTTTGTTCCCCTTTACCACAGCGTGAGCGGTCCCACCAAGATCGCTCCCGGGCAACAGCCGCAGGAGTATTACGGCCGGGTGGAGGGCCGGGTGGATTACCACACGCCACGGCTTAGCAACGAGCGCCTGCGTGCCGACACGGCCGCGTATCTTGAGGTGGTGGACAAACACTTTCCCGGGATCGGCTACATCGGCATCGGGCAGCCCGATGGCTGGAGTTTGCTCGACAGCGAGGATGCCGCCGCGGGATGGGACAAGTTCAAGGAGCGCGGGCAATCCGGGCGCTACAGCGACTACGCCTGGGATTTCAACATGAATGTCCGCGGTCGCTTGATGAAAAAGTTCCCCGACAAAAAGTTTACCTTCTTTGCTTATGGCATAACCAGCAGGATCCCCTCGCACCTGGATAGTGTGCCCGACAATGTCTTGATTGGCTTCACCCAGACCAGCGCCGGCTGGAATCTGCCGGAACGGGGACACGAACAGGCCAATCGCAAAGAATGGATCGCCGCCATGAACAGCCCGGAGCAGCTGCTCATCTGGGAATACTACCTGCAGCACGCCCCGAACTATAATTTCCCGCCCGTCCCGATCATTTTTCCGTCGCTGATGAAACAAAGCTTCGACGGGCTGTATGACCATGCCCTGGGCTTCACGGCGGAGATCGGCTGGACGGCGAGCACGACGAACACGAAAGCCGCGAACATGCCGATCATGGCCCGGCCGTGGATCAGCCACCTCATGCTCTATATACATAGCAAGCTATGCTGGAACCGCGACCTGGATATTCAGGCCACCATGAATGAGTATTACGAACTCTTCTACGGACCAGCCAGGGCCGAGATGAAGGAGTTCTTTGAGTTTGCCGAGACCGTGTGGATGCGCCCCGAGCCGCGCCAGATCACCACCGCCGGCGGCTTCCTGAAACAGGCCGACGTGGACCGCTTCTTCGACATCCTCGGGCGCGCCAAAGCCAGGGCGGGAGACGACACCATCTATGGCCGTCGCATCGCGGGCATCGCGGGGGAAATGGAGCCCCTCAAGCGGCTGTTTGAAAAACTCAAGCGCACCGGCCCCAATCTCCAGATCAAAACCGCCCCTGAGCCGCCGGTGGTCGATGGCGACCTGACCAAGCCATTCTGGCGGGCGGACGACCCCCAGGGCTACGCCTTTCAGCCACTGCGCGACATGCTGACCGGCGAGTCGCCGCACCATGTGGACACTCAAGTCGCGTTCCGTTGGCTCGATGACAACTCGGCGCTGATTGTCGGCATCGAGTGTCGCGAGCCAAAGATGAACCGGCTGGTCGAATCCTGCAAAGAGCCCGATTCCATGCGTATTTTCGGCGATGACATGGTGGAAATCCGCCTCGAGACTGCGGGAGGGATCCGCCCCTTCATCGGCATCAACTCCGCCGGGGTGGTTTTTGACGAATGCATCACCGGGCGGGTCGAGGACCTGCCCGCCTTTTACCGGGTTGGGAAGGCAGCAGTGAAAAAATACCCCGACCGTTGGACGGTCGAAGTCCGCATCGACGCCAAACCCCTCTCCGGCGCCCGCCCCACGCCCTACTACCCGTGGGGAGTCAACATCTGCCGCCAGCGCAAAGCCGGCAACACCACCGAGCACTACATGCTTTCCCCCAGCGGAACCAACTTCAGAGAACCCACCGTGATGGGCAACATCTTCGTGCGGAAATAGCGAACCAGCATCAATTCATGACAAAAGCCACCTTCCTCCCCGCATACCTCGCAACCTTCACCGCCACCCTATTGACGCAGGTCTCTGCGGAACTTCCCGATCTCGCCTTGCAACCGCCGCGGGTAACGGCGGAGTTCGCCCCGGACACCGTGAAGAGCGCTCGCGGCGCGCAGGGTGTTCCGGCGATGGAACGCGCGGCGAACGGACGGCTCTGGGCATCCTGGTATGCGGGACCGAGCCCGCGAGGTGTGGAGAGTTCGAAAAGTTATGTCGTGCTCGCCACGCGCGGCGACGACGGCGTCACGTGGTCCGAGCAGCTGCTGGTCCGGGCGCCCCGGTTTGTCCATACCTACGACCCTTGTCTCTGGATCGATCCGCGTGGGCGGCTCTGGTTTTTCTGGGCTCAGAGCGCCGGAGTTCAGGACGGCCGCATGGGGGTTTGGGCGATCGTGACGGAAAATCCCGGCGCCGACAAACCGGAGTGGACCGAGCCGCGCCGAATCGCCAACGGCGTGATGCTGAACAAGCCGACGGCGCTGAAAAATGGCGACTGGTTGCTCTGCATCGGCCTCTGGCGCGACAACACCAACGTGCCTAACGTCAGTTTCGATCCAGACGACCTCGCGCCCTACACCGTGGAAATGTTGACGCACGACCTCGGCGAAGAACGCGGATCGAACGTCTATCGCTCGACCGATGAAGGCGCCAGCTTTGAGCGCATCGGACAGGTCCGCATCCCGGGCACGCGCGTGGACGAACACATGATCGTTGAGCGCCCCGACGGCAGTTTGTGGATGCTGCTGCGTAACACCGGCGGAATGGCCCAGAGCGTCTCGACCGATGGCGGGCGAACTTGGAAGGAAGGCTCGATCTATCTCGAAGGCCGGACGTTTGCGAACAAGCGCTTCTTTGTTCGGCGATTGCGATCGGGCGCGTTGCTCATGGTTCGGAACAACGCGCCGGACGGCAAACGATCTCACCTGTCCGCGTTCCTGTCCGATGACGACGGCGCCACGTGGAGCGATGGATTTCTGTTAGACGAACGCGAGTCGTCTTATCCCGATGGCGTGCAGGCGGAGGATGGGACGATCTACATCATTTACGATCATCAGCGTTATACCCTG
Organism: Verrucomicrobiales bacterium; assembly: GCA_047620505.1. Lineage (GTDB taxonomy): Bacteria > Verrucomicrobiota > Verrucomicrobiia > Verrucomicrobiales > DEV007 > JBLHKS01. Next base: position 8,767 of record JBLHKS010000234.1, read on the forward strand.
AACCGCCACGGTGAAGAAGGCGTCGGCTCCGTGCAGATGGCGGTGTTTCGCGAAGATGACATTCGCGAGGGAAAGCCGGTGTCGGATGAGGCGAGACTGAAAATTAACGTTACCCGTTTACGGAAGGGACTATGAAATCCAATATCAATTAGAAAGTTCAAATATGAAAATTGAGATTAAAAAATACGTCGACTCAATCACTCGATATGCAGCAGCTCTGACCGTGGCAGTGTGCTCGTTGGCCTTGACGCAGAGTGTTGATGCCCAAGCACCACCCCCTACCGAGAGGAAGTCGCTGAAAATCCTCGGAATTGGCAACAGTTTTCTTAAGAACGCCACCAACATGCTGCCAGGGATCGTGAAGGATTCCGGGCATGAACTTATTCTCGGTGTTGCTGCTCCGGGCGGGTTCACGATCCAGAGACACTATGAAGCCGCATTGCTTGGCGAGACGAATCCTCAGGACCCGAAAGCGATGCTATACGAGTATAATAAGCAGAAGATGACTCTGAAAGAGATGCTGACGGCCGAGAACTGGGATTATGTGACCATCCAGCAATCCAGCCCAAATAGCTTCAAGATCGACACTTACAGGCCATGCGCGCAGAACCTCTACGATTACATCAAGAAGTATGCCCCACAGGCCGAGGTTGTTTTTCACCAGACTTGGGCCTGGAGGCCGGATCATAACAGGCAAAACATGGACAAGAATCCTCCCGGATTTATGTATCAGGAGCTCACCCGCAACTACCACGCCATCGCCAACGAAGTCAGGATTAAACTAATTATTCCCGTCGGCAATGCCTTCCAATTGGCAGAGGAAACTCCCGAGTGGAAATTCGCGAGAGATCCTGATTTCGACTACAACAATCCAAAATATCCCGAGCTTCCCAACGAACCCAATTCACTCAATGGCGGCTTTGCGTGGCGAGAGCCCACCGATAGAGAAAATAATGGTGCCGACAAAGTCTTCAAACTTGATGGCTCCCATGCCAACGGCGCAGGCAGCTATCTGGCGGCCTGTGTGTGGTATGAGTTTTTCTTTGGAGAGGACGTTCGGAAAATCACGAGGAATCCAGGGTTTCTTGGTGAACGGGCCGCATCGCTTCGTGAATTTGCCCATCAGGCTGTCAACGGCGCCCGCCCGAAGGCTTGGCCTTCTGACACTTCGCCTGAATAGACAACTCTAATCAATCAATGACTCTACCCACGATGAATCGTTTCACCTTTTTTCATTCGAGCGCCATTGCTGCCGTAATGAAGATCCAACTGATGACCGCGGTTGCCGCTCTGTGGAGTTGCCACGTCGCGTGGGCCGAAGACAGGTCTGTCGAATGGGCTTTGGACAACAACATCACCTGAGTTGTGGACAGTGATGGTGAAATTCCTGAACCAAAGATTATTGTTAAAGATGCCTGCGCATGGCCAAACCTTACCAGGCTTCCTGACGGCGCCATTATTGCTCTGATACACAACCAGCCAAGCCATGGGCAGATGCCGGGTGATGTTGACTGCTGGGCAAGTGAAGATGAAGGCAACACATGGACAAAAAGAAGTGTTGCCGCACCGCGTGGAGAACCTGCACAGAACCGCATGAATGTCGCGGCCGGGTTAACTGCCGATGGTGATTTGATCCTGATTACTTCAGGCTGGTCTGATGCAGGCAATCCTGAAGCAGAGGGCTTGCCGCATTTGGGCAAACCATTGCAGCCATGGGTCTGTATTTCAAAAGACAGTGGCAAAACATGGACAATCGACAAAGAAAGTTTTCCCGCGGGACCTGACAGCCGTTATCTCATTCCTTTCGGGGCTCTTCAGGGATTTTCGTGGCAACTATCTAACGGAAAGAGATCTAACTTTGCGCAGAAAAACATGATTCGAATGCGGTAGTTGGCAAAGGACCGAAATCCGCGCGCTGCTGACTTCAGGCTTT
>JBLHKS010000235.1:0-10535 GCA_047620505.1 Verrucomicrobiales bacterium
CGACGAACTCTTCAACCGGAGCTGGCGCGGCGCCGATTTCTTCAACCGGAGCAGGCGCGGCGACGATTTCTTCAACCGGAGCTGGCGGAGCGACGAACTCTTCAACCGGAGCTGGCGGAGCGACGAACTCTTCAACCGGAGCTGGCGGAGCGACGACCTCTTCAACTGGAGCTGGCGGTGCTACGACCTCTGCCGCAGGTTCCGGAGTCACGGCAAGTTGCTGCTCTTCGGCTGCGAGCCGCTCTTGAATCTGCTGAAGGTAGTAAGCTTCTTCTGTGCTTGCCTGATCTGCCGCCAATTGCGGCTCAGGTTCTGGAGCGACGATTTCGGATTCGGGAAGCGCGATTTCCGACTCAAACACCGGCTCTTCGACTTCAGGAATTGTTGGTGCCTCGACTTCTTCTGGAAACTGCGCATTCGGAATCGTCTCTTCAACGAATTCAGGAGTCACTTGCTCGAGTTCAACCGGCTCTGGCTCGTGAACGAGCTGAGTTTCAGGCGGTAGGGACGCCCGATCAGAAACGAAGTCATCTGGGGAAATCGAATTCGGATCCGGCTCTGCTACCCGCACAACCTCTGGTTCAACCTGATTTTCTGGCTCGGTTTCTGGTTCAAGCGCCGGCGGCAGCTCGACCCATTCATGACGAGTTTCGACAGCCGCGACTTCGTCAACCGGAGCTTGGGAAATCAGCTGATCCGCACCGTTCCCATTGCCATTTCCGTTCTGGGACGGCGAGACAATCTCTTCGATACCCACGTCCAAACGATTGCCATTTTCTGAACTCTCACCAAAAAGTGCCAACGCTTCGCGATCAACCAAATCGGATTCCACTCTGGCCGGTTCGATCTCGACCGGTTCGGGTGTGACGGCAGGAGCTTGGACCACTTCATCAGCCTCAGTTCTCAAAATCAGGCTCTCGCCAAACCCATTTCCATGAATCTCAGGTGCGCGCGTTTCGGTGTACTCGACCTCAGCATCTGCTGCGGCAACAGCGGCCGTTCTTACGGGTTCGGCTTCAGTTGGAATCGGTTCAGCATTCTCGTAAACCTCTCGAGGAAGCTCTAAAATAGTTTGAACTCCTTCGTGTTTGTAGCCAACCGAATACGCCGCCGCCTGAAGTTCGCGGAGCCGCGCGAATTTTTCAATCCGTCGATCCACAAGTATCCGGTTTAAATCGTCTTCATCAGTGGGATCGATACTCGCGGCAACTTGCGCCAGGCGCTCTTCCTGAAGAATCCGGTAGTCGTAAGGACCGGCTTTTGAGAAGAATTTTACGACCAGCGGAATCGTATCGACCAGCATGAAAAGACCAGCGATCACCGCGTAAACGATCAAAGCGAAGCTACCGCCTTCATTTCCGGCTTCGAAGAGGCTGTGCAGAACCAGCGTCTGGGTCAAAAGGTCGTTTCTCGGCGATTCCGAAACTTCACCCACCTGCTCTTGAGTCGCTGCCGCGAGAGTCATGGCCTCGTCTCTAAGTCGGGTCACATTCGCGGCATTGGAATCAACCTGACCCTGAATTTGCTCGAGCAGCTCTTCCTGGTTTGAGATGAAAATGTTCAGCTGCTGCGATTGCAGTTGCCGCTCAAGCGCAGCGACTTCCTGGCGACCGGCCCGCATGTCAGCGGCTTCAGCAGCGACTGCGGAATTGTACTCATCGCGAAGCTGCTTCTCCGTCGACGCGATATCATTTGTAATCTGATTTCGCGTCTGAGTCAGACTGGTCATCAGACTGCCAAGACGCTTAATCTCGTCCCTCCGCCAGCCTAACTGATCCTGATCGATACTTTTGGCCCTTGGACCGATCCCGGCCGTTCCGCTTCGGCTTCCATCGACCTCTTTTTCGTATTCTTCCTGCCAGTGCCCAAGTTCTGTCTGAACTTTGGTGTAGGCTTCGTTATGTTGAGCCATCTGGCCATCGACCGAAGCAACTTGAGTCTTCAAGGCCTGAGTCGCCTGAATGACTTGGGCGTCCAGAGCCGCGCGTTCTTCTGGCTCGCGATTTGGGACAACCGGGCCGTTCTCTCCGGCCTGCGGATCGTCCATGAAATTTGCCGTCACCGTTTCCTGGTAACGCTGCTGCTGCTGAGCTAAGCCCGTCTCGGCTGCTGTGATCCGCTGATCCAACGCCAACTTTTCAGTCTCAGCGGCGTCGACGATAACTTGCATCTCCGCCCGTCGTTCGCGTTCGACCTCAGCGATGATCGTATCTTTGAACAGCAAAAGCGTTAGCGGGTGCGCGATCGTGAATCCGACCAAGAGCGCAACGACAATTCGCAATAGGAACTGAGCGATCTTGATGAAAATGTTCGCGAAAGCTCGGTAGGTCGCGAGCAGCACCCGGTCGATCGTCAAAATGATCAGTCCCCATATAATCCCGACAGGAACAATGATCCAAGGCTCCGTTGTCAGAGTCGAAACCGCGTAGGCCGACGCGATCATCGCGAAGATCGTCGGAACCAGGACCGTTGCGCCGAACGCTTCGTATTTCCGCTGTTCCCAACGCGGACACTTGATCAACGCGTCTTCGGCAGAGCCGGAAAGCCAGATCAGAATCCGTTGAATGATGTTGAACGGAGATTTTTTCTTTCGACCCATTGGGTTTGCGCTGCTCTCGGAAGCCATAAGAAGGTTTCAGTCGATAAATGAAAGGGATTTAAGAAAGAGACAGCGCGCAGACGCAAGTTACTCAACTATTTGTAATTACAACGGAAGTTGTGACGAAATCAGTTGAATCACTGTTCAAAATTCGACGTATTTCTCCCTAAATTACAAAAATTTCCAGTTCATCGTCACCAGCAGCTGCTGGCGTTTACCGATTCCAGCGAAATCGCGGAATTTTCAACCCGGCTGCTTTACGAGGAAATCCCCGATCGCAAGGTAGTCCAAATGGCCGAGCAAAAACGCTCGAATCGCGTCCTTCGGCGAACAGACGATCGGCTCTTCGTGCATGTTGAAACTGGTGTTCACAACCGAGGCGACACCCGTCAAATCGTGATACCGCTTCACAATATCGTAGTAACGCGGATGCTTGTCGCGATGAATCACCTGAGGCCGCGCGGTTCCATCAACGTGGACCACCGCCGGGCATTTCGCCTTCATCTCATCCGTGCAATCGTAAGTGATCGTCATGAACTGATTCGTCAGCTCAGTTCCCTCGTAACCCACGTAGCATTTACTGACTTCCTCAGCCAACGTCACCGGCGCAAACGGCATGAACTCACTTCGCTCAAGTCGATCGTTCAACCAATCGTTCACCCGCGCGTCCGTCGTCGGATACATGATCGTGCGCGCTCCGAGCGCCCTGGGACCGAACTCCATCCGGCCCTGAAACAGCGCGATCACTTTGTTCTGCTCGAGCAACGCCGCGACCTCGCCTTCGTAGTCTTCCGGCTTGTCGTAAGCGAGATCAGCGTCCTTCAACGCGGCTTCGATCTCGTCGTTCGAATACTCCGGCCCCCAATAAACGTCCGTGATCGGCTCCAGCGTCATGTCGCCGGTTTTTTCTCGATAAACGTGCTGAGCCGCTCCGTAACCCAGCCCGCCGTCGGCCATGTGCGGAAAAACGAACACGCGATCGACGTCCTTGATCTCCAGAATCCGCTGATTCAGCTTAACGTTCGCGCAAACCCCGCCGGCGAGCACGACGTCCTTCACATCCGTTTTCCGAACCCAATAGCCGACGAATTGCTCGACCACTTCCTCAAGAACCATCTGAAACGCCGCGCAAACCTCGTCGCGTCCATACATTTGGAGCCAGCCGACCACCCTCGGGTAGTTTCCATAAATCCCTGGAGCCGCAAATTCGCCATCCCCTTTGTAGAACGCCAATTTCCGGACATTCTCCAGCAGCTGCTCAGTTGGTTTTCCGTAAGCGGCGAGTCCCGTGATCTTCCCTTCGTGCTTAGCCGGCTGATAGCCGCAAGCCTTCGTGATTCCCGCATAAAACGCGCCTAACGAGTGCGGAACCGGGATTTCCTTCAGCAACTCAAACTTTCCCTTATCAACCAAGTAAACCTGCGCCGTCGCGCCCTCGCCCTGACCGTCCATCGTCACCGCCAACGTGCGTTCGAACCCGCTCGCCCAGTAAGCACAGGCCGCATGCGAATAGTGATGCGGCACGCGGATCGCCTTCTCAGCAACTCCGTTCGCATCCAGCCAATCGCGAATCTCCGCCGCCATTTTACGCGCGAGTTTCTGAAATCCCGGACCATTTCGGAACCGGTTCGCCACGAGACTGCCCAGTTTATTCAGGAACGGCGTTTTGTCCTCTTTTCCCAAGTAGTTGTACTTTTTGTAGAACCGTCCAGGACGACTGAAAAGCTCTGGATCAAGCTCCGGGTCTGCCTTCGCAATCGCGATGTGATCGATGTCGTCCAGCGTGATCCCCGCGAACTCCAACGCCCAGGCAATCGACAAATGCGGAAAGCCCTGATGCCGCTTTTTCCGTGAGAGCCGCTCCTCGCTGATCGCACAAACCACCTCGCGATCTTTAAGCAAGGTGATACCGGCGTCGTTGTCGATTTCGCTGATTCCTAGGATGTACATTCGCTCAGATTTTAAAAAGCGCAGTGCTTACACCAAGAGACTCCGTTTGCAAGCCCGGTGCCCGTCCCGCTACGCCATCAACACAGGCAGCAGTTTCGGAATGATCAAATTCAGCGTCGCCAGGAGAATTCCCGCCAGCACCACGCTCGAAAGAATCACGAAACCCGCCTCAAAAAACAGCAGCGCGCGAGTCGTCGCCGGATCCGCGCCGATGTTGGCCAGACTCTCGAATTCCCGCGCACGCAGCCGGTTCGAAAGCAGAAAAACCAGTCCCGCGATCAACGCCGAAGCCAAGCCCACGGCCACCAGAGCCACCACCACGAGATCGCGGATCCGAAAAACCGTCGCGAACAGCTCCGTCATCACATCCCCTGGCCGAATCATCTGAAACAGCGAAGTATCGCTGATGTACTCGCCCAAAAGCATCGTCTCCGCCTTCTTCCGGTCGCGCGGGATCACGATCGCCGCGCTGATCGGAAACTCGCTCGTCTCACCGTGAAAATGGAACGAATCCACATTCTCATCGGTAATCTCGTTATAAGGAATCACCGCCGCGTTGAGCGCCGTATTCCCCTCCTGCTCTTCCAGAGTTGTCTCCGGCGTCGCCTCGTTGTGTCCGTGCGCGATCCCCTCGATAATCCAAGTTGTCTTAAGATCGACGAAAACCGCGTGATCATCCGGCCCCGAAGTCGGAGTCAGCACCCCGGTAATCCGCATATTCAACGGCCTCACCCCGGTCAACCCGATCATCTGTTCCGATTTCGAAAGCAGCCGCTCATCTGGCCCAAGCCCCAGCTTCTTCGCAACCCCCGAGCCGATCACACAATCCCCCAAACGAGTCATCATTCGCCCCTCAGCCACCTCGAGACCTCGGAAGCGAAAATACTCCAGCGACGTCCCGACAATCGGATGCTTCTTCGCCTCAAACCGAGAGTAAATAGGAATCACCGTCTTCGCCTTCTTCTGCTCATCACCCAGCAGCTGCTCAGCCTCGCCCAACGGAAACGGCGTCAAATCCGGCATCGAAAAATAGAGCCCATTGAAAACAAGCTCAAGCGGCGACCCCTTCGCGCCCAGCACCAACGGCGTGCTGTTAGCGCGAGCCCGCAATTGCTCCTCCGCCTGCCTGACCACCAGAGAAATCCCCAACGGCAGGAACAAACTCAGCGTAATCGCCGAAATCAGCAGAACTGCCTTCGTCCGATGACGAGCCAAATACCGCGAGCCGAGATGGATGACGCCAGGGATGTTCACTTCGGCTAGATCATCCCTGCGAACTCCCGAAGCGCAATCGGCGTTTCATCAATCTCTGACCGTGCACCAGTCAACTCATCAGCGGCTGCGGGCACCTCCGGCACGGTATGTTCCGCAATCAAGTCATCTCGGTCTACTTCGCGATTCAATGCGAAGAAAAGCCGGGGGAGCCCCTGCGAATTGCCACGAAGAAGAATGAAGATCCCGCGCTCTGGTATGGGGACGCCGTCGAGATTCTCCTGGAGACCGAACTTAACAGCTACTACCAGATCACGGTGAACCCAGCGGGAGCGATCATCGACATGGACCGGAGTATGGATAAGGCCAACCGTCTGCGCTGGTCCTCCCAGGCGGAGGTCGCGACTCATGTTGCGGATGATCATTGGATCGTCGAGATCGGCATTCCCGTGACGCAGGACGAAAACGATCCCTATCATCAGGTCGTCGGGAATCAGCCCTCTACCCTCTATCGACTTGCCCTGGCATATCAACCGTTGCCGTCAGCGCGTGCGCGACAGAGGGACCGAGCATTCCGCTTTTGCTCCCGCGGGAACGAAGAGTTTCCACGTTCCCATGAAATTCGGCTACTTCCACAAGGGGGCCTCGCATCGATTCGAAGCCGATCCTTCCGTCACGGACTACATTATCGAGAGCGACAAGGCGAAGAAGCTCATGCGGGCGAGGAAACTCGAAGAGGCGCTCTCCATCTATCTCGCTCTTGCTGCCGATGAGAAGGTCACGCCCCGGCAGGAGTTACTCACGTTGGAACGGGCGGTGAATTGCGCGCGCGGGCTCAAGGATGGTGATTTGGAGAAAGAGCTGCGGGAGCGCCTGCAGTCAACTCGGAGATTATTTGAAACTAGGTCCTGCAAGGAATTGTGACCGATTGTGGGGTTTTTCCCTGGTTCGCCAAAGGGGAACGAGCGGGCCTGTCCCTTCGCCCCCCGATGGCTCGCAACCGCTAAATTTAGTTTTTTCTTCTCATCTTAACCCAGTCATCAAATGTAATCGGTCTGAGCACTCCCTTGGCATCTGCTCGGAGGCCGGTTTTTGCCCGAAGCCGCAGTATGAAATCCGCCGAAGAAGTCGATACATCATTATGAAATGGCCAAACTCTAACTCCACCTGGCCCACCGGTGATGATTTTGTCTCCGTTTTTGGAAAAGGAAACAACAGATACCGGGGTAGAGTGAATCAAAGGTGCCAGCATTGGGGAACCGGTTCGCAAATCCCATACCTGTGCCCCATTCCCCCCCCCGGTTAGAAGCATTGTTCCTTCTTCATTGATCGTAATGTCCTCAGCGCCAGGACGGATTGGACGAGTTAAGGATACACCATTCTTCAAATTCCAAATGCGAATTGCATCCGATCCAGCAGTCACGATTATTGTTTCATCATCCGTAATTATCAAATCCTTGATGATGTCATTGTGATGAAGAGGCGCAAAAAGCAATTCACAACTCTCCACATTCCATAATCTCACCGTATTATCCAGACTACCCGTTGCAAGGATGCGACCTGAAGGACTGAAGGCCACTCGCACGACCGTGTCAACATGTCCTTCGAGATTGGCAATTAATTGAGCATTCAAACTATTCCATAGACAAACATCTCCTTCCTCCGAACCTGTTACGACAAGCTTTCCGTCAGGACTCATAGCTACAGCCCATATACCTTTCCTTTCGCCGAGTTTGATAGTTTTACCTATCTGTTGTTGAGAATTTACTTGCCAAATCTTCGCTGTTCCGTCGAGACAACCACATACAACTCGAGTTCCCTGTGGATTAAATGCTGCAGATCTGATAATAAAGCTATGGCTTAAACCAGGCCCTATAGGCGTTCTATCGTTCGTTCTCCACAGCCTAGCTTGGCCGTCTACCCCGCCGCTCAAAAGTATTTCTCCGTCAAAACTTAGCGCGACAGCCAAAACTTCACTGCCATGCTTGATAGGGTTGCCCATGGCATCTCCGCTGCTACCACTGAACAGTTGCACGCCTCCATATCCTGCCATAGCGACTAATTCTCCTGCATTACTTGTGGCTGATACTACAACTTCCTCTAATTCCTCGTGAGAGCGATTCATGGTGACGTCCCACGTCTGAATCCTTCCGTCGGAATCCCTGGCAAGCAAGTAGCGCCCATCGCTACTGATTTCCATCGTTTGAATCCAACCCGTGCGTCGAACTGCCCCCCCCACTTCCGACCTTTCCGTCACGCTCCAATACCGTATCGAATCTTCGCCCCCAGTAATCAAAGTCATTCCGTCATGCGAAAAACGAATCGCTTCAACTCGTCCTGGTTGGGCAAGCATTCGCCCGTCTTGTAGGCCGGTATCGGTCCTCCAAAATGCTATTTGTCCATACAGGTCTCCAACTGCTAGCAACCGGCCATCCGGACTATATGCCATACCCTTTACATCCGGCATATCGATAATAATCTCTTCAGCAGAATCTCTCATTGGCCAGAGGTAAATCGATTCATCTTTCATAGTCGCAATTTGACGGCCATCTGGTCGAAGTAACAAAGGGCAAGAACCGTCATCCCTATAAACATCCTTCCGAATTTGTTTCGAATTTTTTATTTCCCAAATTCTGATTGAGCCATCATTGCACCCAACAATTAATGAACGTCCATCACTAGAAAACACGAGATCATCGATCGCAGAATCGTGAGTGAATTTCTCCACCAAAACAGCCGTCCTTGGATTCCAAAGTTTCACTAATCCCTCACGGGATCCGGTGACTAGCATATCTCCTTCAGGATTCAGCGCCGCTACTCCAAATGCGCTGTCGTGTTCGAATGCATAGAGAAATTTCTGCGTGGTCGGATCCCAGATGTTCAGGCCGCCCCTTTCATGGGGCGTAATAAGAAGATCCCCCGTGTCCGCTATTAATATTTGCGCGTGATTGGTGATTCGAATTTCACCAGGTATTTTCCACTCAGACAATAATTCTCCACTCAGTAGATCCCATTTCAAAAAATATCCTTGCGCCACTGCAAGTAACGAATTCCCATCGCTACTGAACACCCACGCATCTACGTTCCCGGGAAATATGTTTCCGAGTGAACCGCTCCATCGACCTGCCACATCTCTTATAGAAGTTCGTAATGGATCTCCTGGTTGAGCAATTTCAAATGCCTTGCCAAGGGTAGCCAGACCTATGAATGGATCACCGGATTCGATCTGATTGATCCCCGATTCAAATTCGTTTAGAGCGAGACGATGTTGAGCTTCGTGCTGTTTGGCAGCAGCAAAAACGGCAGCCACGATTACAGCAATCAATAGCGTAAGAAGAATAGAGATTCCTGCTTTGAGAATCCGAACTCTTCGGTTTTCCCTGCGATTTATTCGCAAGAGCCGATTCAACTCTCCGAGAATATGTTCTGAAGGTTGATGGCGATTTGCTGGTTTCTCATTCAAATAGAGATCCGAACCACGAAAATATCCACTTAGTTGAGATTGGCTCCATTTATCATCCTCAACCAACCCCAGATCCAACTTTATCACATGCCGATCCGACTGTCGGAAAGTTTGCACTTCCCTTATGATAGGATCCTCTGATCCCTTGCGTTCCGCAGGATCATCTACCGCGTCTGGAGTCGTAATTAAAACCAAGTGAGTCGTTTTCCGAATAGCCAGAGCCCCAGCTAGAACCCAATTGGCTCCAGGCTTGTATTCTTCCGAATCCAAGAAGCAATCGCAGTTCGCTTCGTTCAGGTTTTTGGCAAGGCTCAGCGCATATTCTCGACCATCCGACCAACGGTAAGACAAAAAGAAATCATACCCAAACAACCAATCGGTTAGCCTTTGCCAAAGGCTCCGCTGGATGATACTTTCAATATCTTTCTCACTCAGGGGTTCTTTTTGTTGCTCTTTCTCCATATTTACAGGTCTTCAAATTTGGGAACTTTTACCTCTCAGCAGCTAGCCACAGATTGATTCTTTGGTATGTTCGCCAAGGACAATGAAAATGTTCGTCTTTAAGTTCGTCAAGGTTTGCTTCTAATCGTTTTCTGTATTGGGCCAAAATAGGGGCTTTGGATTAGTAAGGCGAGCCGGCACAAATTGTTCGCTCGTGCTCGTTGCGCAATCCAGCGCTGAGGCAGCGTCGTGTTTTTCGTTATGGCCCAGGCGATGGCAACCGCTGAAAGATCGTAAACGTCGGATTCAGACCGTTCGACGTTTCCAGGCCGGGCGGGCGGCGGGGAGATCGAATTACATGGGCAATCAGCGTTTTACGCAGAGCGCATTTTCGAAGCTGCGCGAGCTGCGCCGACCGGAGTTCCAGAACTTCAAGACCTTCGACAATCAACCGGCGGGCGGCTCTTTCGGCATGGTCACGAAGTTCGCATCCCGCGAAGTTTGTCATGCGCGCCCGGGGTTCCAATGCCGTCTCGACAAGCTCCAGCAGCTGCTCGTATTCTACGGACGGATTACGTTGAGCTGAAGTTCCGGGATCTGACGATAATGCTTGTCGTTTCCAGTGGCGAGAATGTTGCCGGTTTCAATAGCGGCTGCGGCAATCAGCGCATCCGCCAAGCGCATGGAATGGGAGAGCGCGAATTTCTCGATGAGTTCTGCCGCGGTCTTCCCGGTCTGTGGCGACAGTGGGATGATCCTGAAATTGAGATCGCTGAAGAAACTTTGATTGAGCGTTAACTGGGGCTTGTCCTTAGCCCCTTGAATAAACTCGATATACGTGATGATCGAGACACAGCGGTCAGTTTCCGC
>JBLHKS010000236.1:0-10522 GCA_047620505.1 Verrucomicrobiales bacterium
CGTTTGCGATCGGTTTTCCAAACGTGTAATTCGCGTCGAGATCGATTTTTATCGTGTCCCGGGGACCGAAGAAATTTCGATTGGTAGTCAGGTCGATTTTGAATTTAGGCAGCGTGTAGGTTTCGACTGAGACCTCGCGCTCGCTGGTCGTGTCGCCGACGGTAACGGCAATTGTGTAGTTTCCTTCGTTAACTTGATTGGCCAGTTTGAAGTCAGCCGCTGCGATCCCAAAACTGCTGGTTTCGACCGCTGAACCGAAAACTTTGTTCCCTTTCGCGTCGCGAACTTCGAACGCGACATCACGGCCAGCGACCGGAAGCAGCGTGTCGTTTTCGAGCGACAGAGCCCGCATGTGAATCGTCTGGCCGGGCTGGTAGAGCGGCTTATCGGTGCTGAGCATCGTTCGGAAACTCCGCGTCACGCGCACCGTCTGTTCTGCCTCAGCTTTACCGGTCGGGCCTTCGACTTCGACTCGGAATTTATGAGTTCCTATCGAAATGTCCTTGGGAATTTCGGCCTTCAACTCGCAAATTCCGTCTTCGCCGGTGGTCGCTTCCGCCTGCCGTTTCCCATCTAGAAAAAGCAGCACGCTCGCGTTCGGCGTCGGAGCATAATATTGGGCTTCCCTGACAAATGCGCGGACGGTAACGGATTTGCCAGGCTCTATTCCCGGCTGAGCATAAAAGACTACCTCAGTTGGATCCGGGTAGGCTTGGCTAATGCTGTAGGTCTGATATGCGAATTGCGCGGCGAACAGAACGCCTAGAACAGCGGCAATTTTCCAGAATCCTGAGCCGAACGCCCAGAGCCAGTCCGCCTCGCGGCCCAAGCTCGGATCCTTCCGCTTCACGCGACGTTTGAGGCCCTTGATGAAGCCTTCGTCGTCGTTCTCGGTTTCAAGTTCGTTCTCGCTCATGGTGTTGCATTTACAACAGATTCACCGCCTGATTCATTAGGTCGGGAAGCTGTCCGAATCTTCGAAAACGATTCGTGATCTTCAGGAGTTGGAATTTGCTTCCTCGGCCTTCTTTTTCGCGGCGGCTTCCTCTTCCGCTTTCTTTTTCGCGGCGGCTTCGGCTTCGGCCTTTTTCCGCGCTGCTTCGAGCACTTTGCGCTCCTCAGGAGTCAGGTAAGTCCGGATTTCGAAGTGTCGACCGAGCGGCTTGGCGGCTTCGTAGATTTTGTCCGCCTTTTCGCGCGATTGAAGCCGGAGCGCCTCCATTTGGGGCTTCAGTTCGGTCATCAAACTGGTCAGACGCGTCTTGTCGTCCGGAAAATTGACTCGGGTGCGTTTGACCTTCTGCCAGAGATCGCGCAGCGGCCGAATTGCCGTTTCGTAGCGCTCGGAATTCATTTGAGCGACCAGTCTCGCTCGCGAAAACTGAGGCCGTTCGGGTAAGTCGTGAAGCGCGATTCCTTCCAGCAGCTGCTGGTCGGTGTAGAATTCTTCCCCAACGAGTTCGCCTGCGATGAGCAGCTCGTAGCGGTTCGGGACGAGGCCTGATACGCGCACAATTTCGTGATTGAAGCGCTCGTCGATTTTCGCGATTTCGACGCCGAACGAAGCTTCGCCTGGAAGCGCCCACGGCAACGAAATCGGCTTCCAGATGAAGCTCACCCGAGTCGAACTGCCGCTGACTTCGGTGATCGCGCCGCCTTCGGTCTGGGATTCCCAGCCTTTCTCAGCATTGACGTAATTCAGGCGAACAGAGCCGATCGATTCCCGCTCGAGAGAGAGCGTTTGGATCACCTCGGCGGCCATGACCGCATGGCCGCCCGCGTCGGGTTGGACAGAATCGGGCGTCAGGCTGAATTCCGGATTTATCTGGCGCTCGTGCATCACGTGGGCGTTGAGAGAGCCCCAAGCGTCGATGAAGCGGACTCCGCGGATCACAGCCTCTTCGCGAAGCCAGCTGGTGTAAAATCCCATCACGCCGTTGTAATTCGGGCTCATTTCTTTGAGCCGATAACGGAAAGTATCGTCGCTCATTCGGCGTTCGCGCGTTAGCCGATCGAACATCGGCGGGCTCATCAGAAACGGGGTTGCTTGGATGCCGTCGATCTTGCTGAGGATGCCCGTCATGCCCTTCTTGTAGCGTTCGAAATGCTCTGGCGAGTAATCGAGGAACTCGCCGTCCCAGGTTCCAAGCTGGATGATCGCGTAGTCGATTTTCCGCTCGATCACATCCTCGCTGAAGCGGACGAGGGCATCCGAAGCAGTGTCGTTGAGACAGCCGGCGTTGTAGAAAATCAGCTTCCGGTCCGGGTAGCGCGTGTAGAAGAAATTTTCGACGTACTGGCAGTACCGTCCGTCGTAGGTCGTTTCGTCACCGACGAAAGCGAAGGCCTCGCCCGCTTTGAAGTCGAAATGAACGGGGTAGGGGGGGCGCGCCGACGCCGGTTGGACGCCGAGGACGGTCAAGGCGAGGAAAATAAATAGAGCGAGCCGAGGCATTGGAACAGGACGGACGGATAATTGAGTGAAGAATCTCTGGGGGATGATTGTTGATTTTTGAAGGACCTCAACAATCATCACCCGGCATTCGTCAATCTTCAAACTAACGCAGCCGTGGTCGACCCCGTTTTACAGGAACTTCAGCGCGACAGCCGCGCCTCTGCCGCCGAGCTGGCGGAACTTTTGAATCGTGATGCGCCTGATTTGGAGGCGAGGATCAAGGAATGGGAGTCGAACGGGACGATTCTCGGCTACCAGGCGGTGATCGATCCGGATCGGGCGGGAACGACGAGCGTCGCCGCAGTGATCGAAGTGAAGCTCACGCCGGAGCGCGAAGGCGGGTTTGATCGGATCGCACGGCGGATTTCGAAATTCGATCAGGTCAGCAGCTGCTACCTGATGAGCGGCGGTTACGACCTGATGGTTTTGGTCGAAGATGAGACTTTGCGCGAGGTGGCGAGATTTGTTGCGGAGAAGCTCAGCTCGCTGGACGGCGTGATTTCGACGTCGACGCACTTTCAGCTGAAGGTCTACAAACAGAGCGGCTTCAACACGCAGCGGCAGGAAGAGGATTCGCGTTTGGCGGTTTCCCCTTGATTTCAGGGCACAAAAAAGGCCCGGAGGCGAACCCCCGGACCTTTGTAAAAGCTGTTAACTTAGAAGGTTAGCCCTTCTTAGCTTTAGCAGGAGCGACCGAATCGGCCTTGTTGTGCTCGCTGATAACAGTGATTTTGCCTTCGAGCTTGTCGATGGTGGTCTTTTTGCCATCAGCGTCTTTGACAACCGTAGTTGCGAGGATCGCGATTGGCTTTGCAAGACCTTCGCCGGTCAGCATTTTCTTCTCAGCATCATACTTGTATTCGCCGGTGTTGGTCACTTTTTTGCCGCAGCCTGCGAAAGCGGAGCCTGCGAGGGCGAGGGAAATGATAGCGGTGATGAATTTTTTCATGTTTTTTAGATGTGTTGTTTTTGGAGTTTAATATGGATTCGAATCCGAACGTTACACGCAAGCGTGCCGCAGGAATATTTCACCCAAGCGTCTTTTGAAACGAGTGCAACGAGTTTTCGGATTTAGGAAATTCCGCGTTGCTCGTCAGAATCGCCGGTCCAGGATCTTTTCAGACCAATTTCCATGAATCCATTCACTCGACTTCAATCAATCACTTTGGTGGTGATCGGCCTCAGCATTTTCAGCGCTCAGGCCCATCCAGTTCCCGACATTCCCATTCGGTCCCACTTCGACTCCAGTGGGAATCTTAAAATTCGGGCGGAAGTCGATTGGCGGGCTTATCTCGATGTTGAGGGAACCAGTCCGGACGATGAGCTCTACATGCTCAAGTGGTACCACGACCGGATGGACGACGAGGAGAAGGCTGAGCACATCGCTCCGGCGCAGAAGTTTCTGGATGAGCGAGTTGTGATCGAATTTGTGCCTTCGGGCGAGATTCATCCGGTTTACGGAGATTGGGAATGGCGGAAACTCGGCGACGAGCCGCTGGAAAATCTCGATGATCCGGTGGTGATGGTCGGCGAGTGGACGACGCGGGTTCCGCCCGGGACGACTGGCTACAAAGTTTCGTCGAACGAAACCGGGACGCTGACGGTGGTTTTCGAAAATTATTTCAGCGGCGAAAAACAGGAGCGATTCGCGGGCCTGTGGCCTGGAGAAAGCAGTTTTGTGCTCGATATTTCCGCCTTCGCATCGAGCGAGAGCCCGAAAGTTGCGATGATCGCGCTGATTTCGGTCGTTGTCGTGGGCGGCGTGATTCTCGTTGTGGGCATGTTGATGCGGCGGAAACGCGACTGAGATGTTCGGGCTTTGGCTTTTACGACCGAATTTGTCATCCTGAGCTCGCCGAAGGACCTCTAGCCAGCTTTTGGCGTTCGAACCGATTCGACATTCGGCGGCCATTCAACAACGACGATGTTTCCCAGCAAATTCGATCGAAAGCCGACTGGAGGTCCTTCGGCAAGCTCAGGATGACATGAAATTTTCCAGGATAGCTCAGCCGTTTGCCTGGCTCGCCTCAAACTGTTCGCGCCAGAAATCGAGCCGTTCTTTGACTCGTTTTTCTAAGCCGTTTTCGGTAGGTTCGTAGTACCGGCGTCCCTCCGGAAGGTAAGCCTGAGGAATGTAGCCGTCGTCGGAGTCATGACCGTAGGCGTAAGCCAGATCGCCGTCAGTCGTGCCGCTCGCTTTCGCCAGTTTCTTCCGAGATTTGGTCCGCAGATGCGGCGGAACGGCTAGCGTCCTTCCGTTTTTTACATCATCCAGGGCGGCGTCGATCCCAGCGTAGGAGCGATTCGATTTCGGTGCCGTTGCGATGTAAACCGTCGCGTGGGCCAGATGAATCCGAGCCTCCGGCATCCCGATAAACTCGGCTGCCTGGTGAGCCGCCACGGCAACTCGCAGCGCATTCGAATCTGCCATCCCTACATCCTCGCTGGCGGCGATCACGATCCTGCGCGCGATAAAACGAATGTCCTCGCCTGCGTAGAGCATTTTCGCCAGCCAGTAGAGCGCCGCATCCGGATCCGAACCCCGCATCGACTTGATGAACGCGCTGATCGTGTCGTAGTGAGCATCGCCATCGCCATCGTAGACCACGGTCTTTTGCTGGATCGATTCCTCGGCGATTTCGAGCGTAAAATCGATCATCCCGCTCTCATCTGGAGTGGATGTCAGGACGCCGAGTTCCAGCGCGGTCAGCGCCTTTCGCGCGTCGCCGTCGGAAGATCTCGACAGATGAATTGCCGCTTCAGGATGGAGATTCGTCGGAGTTTTTCCCAAACCACGCTCCTCGTCAGCCACCGCGTCCATCAGCAGCTGCTGAATGTCGTCCTCGCTCAGCGGCTCGAGTTGAAAAACCTGCGAACGCGAAACGAGCGGGCTGTTGATGTAGAAAAACGGATTGTGGGTCGTCGCTCCGATGAAACGGACGGTCCCGCGCTCGATGTGGGGCAGGAGGACGTCCTGCTGCGACTTGTTGAATCGATGGATTTCGTCAACGAACAACGTCGTTACCAGCTTCTTTGAGCTGAGAAAAGTCGCAGCGATCTCAACTGCGCCGCGGATCTCCGCCACGTTGCTTTCGACGCCTGACAGGTTCACAAAACGCGTGTTCGTCGTGTTGGCGATGATCTGAGCCAGACTGGTTTTGCCAACTCCAGGAGGTCCGTAGAAAATCAGCGAAGTGAACCGATCGGCTTCGACTGCGCGTCGAAGGAGCTTTCCCGCGCCGAGAATGTGGCCCTGACCAGCGTATTCGTCCAGAGTTCGCGGGCGCATCCTCGCCGCAAGGGGCGCAGACCCCGGAACTCCGGCCTTCTTCGACCCAGCAGCTGCTGGAGCACCAGGTTGGGCGTCCAGTTCGGTTGCTTCAAATAAATCACTCATCGGGGGAATCAATCCTTGTCGGCACAGAACAGTGTGGTTTAGCCTATTCCGCAACATGGAATGGTACTACGAATTAAATGGTGCTCAAAACGGGCCGGTCGACGAAACTTACATCGCCCAATTGGCTGCCAATGGCCAGATAGGAGGCTCGACGCGAGTCTGGCATGCGCAGTTGGCGGATTGGGCTCCGTTGCAATCTGTCGCGCCTCATCTCGTTCCTCAACACGCCGCGCCTGTCGCGCAAAATCCCTATCAGGCCCCCCAGAATTATGGCTCGACTCCGGGTGCTTATCCAAATCAGGAACCCCGGTTGCCGGGATTCGCTAAGGGATGGATGATCACCGACATCGTCTTTGTTTCGTTTCGGCTGATCTTCGTCCTTGTCGGGGTTGCCATGTTGTCTAACCTCGAACGAATGGGGCTCGAAAATCTTTACAACGCAGTATTGATTGAAGCGCTCGCGGGGCTAGTGATTTTTCTTGCTGGTCTGCCAGCGGCGATCCTGATCCTGAACAAAAAATCAGCGGGAATTGCTTTAGGCTGGATCACGGTTGCAGCCACCGTGGTTAGCCTTCTCATGTCGCTCTGGGCATTGAACATCGGTTCAGAAATGAACGGACGTGGAATGAGCGGTCCAGCGCAGGCTGGTCAAGCTGTTGGACAGATGGTCGGGGTGTTGATCAGGGCCGGCTTGCTCATTTGCTATTGCATCGGGCTCGTCCAGGCCGGAAAATTCATCTCTGCCCAGAAATACCAGACGACTAGGAGGCGCTGATTTTTCGAAGCCGCTGTTTCGATAAAAAGGTGCTTGTTCCCGGACCCTCACTATGTTCTAACTTTGACCAGTATGGAATGGTATTACGAACATGGTGGAGCTCAAAATGGACCGGTTTCAGAGAACGAACTAGCCAGTCTCGTTCAGAGCGGAGCGATCAACGGCTCAACCAGAGTTTGGAATGCGAACCTGACGGATTGGTCTCCGTTAAGCGTCGCCGCGCCGCAATTTGTGCCTGCCCAGGTCCACGCGGCTCCCGTGCAAAATCCCTATCAAACGCCTCAGAATTTTGGTGCCGGAGTCGGGGGTGGGGGAGTCAGGCAAGGAGTTCCCGGTTTTGTCAAAGGCTGGATGATCACGGACATCGTGCTCTGCTCGTTCCATCTCATCGCAGTTCTCGGATTTGCCGTGCAGCTTGCGGAAGGATTCTCGACGGGAATCACTTTGCTCAATCTTTTATGTAGTCTCGTGATCGGCGGACTAGGTCTGCCAGCGGCCATCATGATCTTAAATGGAAAGTCGGGAGGCGTGCCCCTCGCTTGGGTCGTGCTTGTGGCTACCATTGTTCAGATCGCAGTCGGTATTTTCGCAACGTCTGCAATTGGGGGAGTCCCGCGGGGAATTGCTGGCCCATTCATGATTGGCGTCCTGTTGCAGGTCGTTGCCCGGGGAACGCTCTTGATCTTTTACGGGATGGCCGTCAGCCGGGCAAACGCCTATTTTCAGTCGACTCGCAGTACGCGGCAATTTTGATTGGCCGTCGCTGACACATATTTCTAGGCCAGAAGCAGGATGGATTGGTACTACGAACACACTGGAACACAGCTCGGACCGATTTCGGAGAGTGAGCTTTCTCGACTCGTTCAATCTGGAGCGGTCACCGGCGCAACTCGAGTCTGGAACGAAACTCTCACAGATTGGTCGCCGCTGAGCACCGTCGCCCCGCATCTCGTCCCTGCAGTTCCGGCCCACGCCTCGCCCCCTCCGGCATCGGTTCAAAACCCGTACCAGACCCCCAATTTTTATCCGAATCAGCTTGGCATTGGCGTTCGATTTCCCGGCTTTGTCAAAGGTTGGATGATCACGGATATCGTATTCTGCTCGTTCAACCTGATTACGATTTGCGGATTCTTCGCGAACGAAGGAGACGGTTTGGAGTTACTCAACCTGCTGTTCACCGTCCTGCTTGGCGGGCTCGGGCTAACTGCCGCGATTATGATTTTGAAGCGGAAACCCAGTGGCGTCCCGATGGCGTGGACCACTCTGGCGATGACCGTCGTACACATTTTTTTCCAATTACTGGTGGTGGTCAAAATGGACTTCAGGAACACTCCCGAATTTCAGGATTTGCCGTTCGAACAGCGAGACACCTTAATGGCGTTCGTAATCGGGGCCTTGATCGCGGTGTGCATCGTTAGGTTCGTGCTCTTGATATTCTACGGAGTGGCCGTCAAGCGTGCTAGCGCTTGGTTTCGCCGAAACTCGGGCGCAGCCTGACAGCGATCGTTGGCTGATTCAGATATCAAACGCAAGAACACCCGGTTCTTCCCTCGCCAAAAGCGATTGAATCGTCTCCCGCTCCAGAAAACCCGAGACCAATTGGCTTAACTCGGAAAGACACTCTCCGAGCCCCTGACAACCCGGGCTCGAATCCAGCCCATTCAACCCAGTAGAAGCCTCGTCCATTTGCGCCCCGTCGACCGAACGAATTACCTCTGCCAGCGAAATCTCCGCAGGTGTCCGATTCAAAAGATAACCCCCGCCCGCACCACGCTTGCTCCGCAGCAGCCCAGCACGCTTCAAAGCCAGCAAAATCTGCTCCAGAAACTTCACCGGCAACTGACCCGCCGCCGCCAGATCCTGTGCCTGAACCGGAGCAGCTGCTGATCGCGTCGCGAGAATCGTCAGCGCCCGCAACGCATACTCGGCCTTCTTCGAAATACTCATTCTAGACTGGATTAGTCGGGTATTGATCCCTCGCAAGAAACCAAACACAAGTTGAATCGCAGGGAATGGCGATTACATTCGGCAAATCACTCTTGGTTCAAACCGGGGTGCCGAAACTGGGGGCGTTCTGGTTTCGACTTGTGGTTTGAAGTTAGGGTAGCATGCCGAGGATGATTCGTTGGCCTCGTAAAAAATCGGATCAAAAAACTTAAATGCAGACGAAAATCTCGCATTGGCCGCTTAAATAGCGACCCGTCGTTGCCCTGACGCCTGTTAGGGGACATCGGCGCCGACAACAGGCTAGTCTTCGGATCGGGTGTCCGGGTTTTGAAGGCGAAATTTAACAGGGCAATCGAGAAAAGCTCGTTCGCCGGTTGGCAGGCTGTTTTCTAAAACTCAGACCGGATAAGCATGTAGAAGCTCTTACGGAAAGTCATGAGGACAGGGGTTCGACTCCCCTCGCCTCCATTTAAAACGTTTATTATCAACGGGTTACAACCCGGAATGCAAGGAACGTAAATCCCCCCGCCTCAAGGAGTTGGCGATCCCGAATCCCTCATTCTTACTGCGATTCATCGGTTTGAGATTTCGATCGAAGGGCCATTCTGAAACGGAAAACCGTGTGCTAGGCGTGTGGTGAATTGGCAAGCCAAGAAGGCGAGTTTTTGGCTGACGAACCACCCGCGGCCTCTTTTTCGCCCATAGTCTTTCAATTTTTTTCGGCAAGTGGCGGCTCCTGCTGGAGAGTTCTTTCCGAATGGACGATTCCGGCCACGACAAGAACGATCATTTTCTCCGCCTCTACGTCGAGAACGAAGAGGCGTTGCGGGGCTTCGTGCGGTCGTCGCTGGTTCCGACCCTCGAGGATGCCCGCGAGGTGATGCAGGACGTCGCTGCGGTGCTGTGGCGGAAGTTTGACCAGCTCGATTCTCCGGAGGACTTTCGCCGCTGGGCCTTCGGCGTGGCTAAGTTCGAGGCGCTCGCGTTTCGACGCGACCGGGCGCGGGACCGGCATGTGTTCAGCGACAACCTGATCGCGCTGCTTGAAGAGGAAGCGGCCGCGTCCGGCGAGCAGAGCCGCGGTGAGGAGCGTGCCCTGGAGAACTGCCTCGAAAAGTTGCCCCGGGCGCAGCGCGAACTCGTCGAAGTCGCCTACGGGCCGGGCGCGAGGATTGACAGGCGAAAGAGGCCGGCCGCACTCCGATGGCACTCTACAAATCACTGCACCGGATTCGCATGGTGCTGGCCGACTGCATCGAGACGTTTTTGAAACAAGAGAGGGGGCTGGCATGAAATCGAGCGAGACCCACATGGATCTGGTCGGTCGCTACCTGAGTGGCCAGGCAAGCTTCGAGGAAGTCGAAACCCTGGAGGCGCTGATGCTTGAGGATCCACAACTGCGCACCGATTTTCTCGCCTGCGCGCGGGTGGATGCCGCCTTGCCGGCGGCGATCGGGGAAAAAATTTCCGTGACCGAGTTCCGGTCCGACTCTTCCAAGGAGCGCGGCAAGTCCCGCTGGGCGCCAGCACTGGCTGCCGCAGCAATCGTGGTCCTGAGTGTTTTCGGCGGACTCTGGTGGTGGGCCGGATCGCAAACCTCATCCGAAACCGCGCCGGTCGTCGCCAGGTTCGGCGAGTTGCGGGATTGTCGTTGGGTGGATTCGGCGGCCCGCGTCGCGACCGGGGACGCCATCGTGAGTGGCCGGCGCATCGAACTTTCCGCCGGTTCCGCTGAATTGATCTTCAAAACCGGAGCACGTTTGCAGCTCGTCGGCCCAGCCATTGTCGAGCCGCGTTCGGAAAACGCAGTCTTCCTCACCCTCGGCGAGGCCCACCTCGTTGCCGAGACTCCGCAGGCCGTCGGCTCATGAAAGAACGGGGATTGCAAGCGATTCAACCGAGACGGTTTACGCCGAAGACAAGCGATGGCAAAGCCTCCCGGCCGGCC
>JBLHKS010000237.1:0-10423 GCA_047620505.1 Verrucomicrobiales bacterium
TCGTCTGCGACCTGACGGGCATCGTCATATTTCCCGCGGATGACTCGCCTGCGTTTGCCTTCCTCGTAATAGGAAACAGTGAATGCGTCCGAGCCGTTCACAGGGGTTTTGTAAATGCGCACGGAAAGGCTCCCTTCACGAAGAACTTGGGGGAACTTTCGAGGCATCGCCATGTCTCTACTGTCATAAATCTGTCATAAATGTCAACAGATCTCGATTTGGAACTTAGCTAATACACTGAAACTGAGGCAGTTAAAGTGGCGACCCGTACGGGATTCGAACCCGTGTTGCCGCCGTGAAAGGGCGGAGTCCTAACCGTTAGACGAACGGGTCGTGGACCAAAAACGCCCTTGCGGGCGTGGGAGGCGTATTTTGTCCATTTCCTGGCTCTCTGCAAGGGAAAATTCTAGCTTTTCACTCGGTAATATTTTTGCCGTCTGCAAAAGCCAGAATTTCGCCCGCGCTACGTTCTGACGCGCCTTGGTCGGGGGCCAAAATCCCTCGGCCATTTGCAGCGAGCTGGGCACGGCGATCCGAATCGGCCAGCAGCTGCTGAAGCGCGACGACGAGACCAGAAGCGCCTTCGGCCATGACGCAGCCGTCGACAGCGAGGAGCTTTTCGGTCAACGCGGCGAAGTTCTGCATGTTCGGACCAACGACGGACGGCTTGCCGGCCAGAAGCGGCTCGATCGGGTTCTGGCCGCCTTCGGCGAGGAAGCTTTTTCCGATGAGGACGATGTCGGCGAGATGATACCAGGCTGAGAGTTCACCAGTCGTATTAACGATCAACGCTGTTGGTTTGTTGTTTGTGCTTTTTGCCTGGTTTTCCGGTTCGAATTCGGTTTTCAGAATCGGAGCGAAACCTGCGCTCTCTAGGTCTTTGGCGACGGTTTTTCCGCGTTCCCAGTGCCTTGGGACCACAACGTAGAAAATGTCCGGCGCAGTCTTCTGCAGTTCGAGCACGACTTCGCCGATGAACGCTTCCTCGCCGGCGTGAGTGCTTCCAGCGAGAATAACCGGGCCGGTTTGATCCCCGCGAACCCGCTCCAGCAGCTGCTGGAATTCCCGAACTTTCTCAGCCGGATCCGGCATGCCTTCCTGATCGTATTTGATGCTTCCGGTGCAGGTGATTTTCTCGGGGCTAACGCCAAGTTTCGTCCAGCGCTCGATGTCCGGCTCGGTTGGGACGAGAACTTGATCAAGGCGCTCGAATAGGGGCTTTGTCAGGGCGCGAAATTTGGCGTAGCGCCGCTCGGATCGAGGGGAGAGCCTGGCGTTGGCGAGAGTTACGGGAATGGCTCGCTTTTTGGCCCACCAGAGAAAATTCGGCCACATTTCGGCTTCAACGAGGACGATCTGACGAGGGCGGATGTTTCGAAACGCCGAAGCAACGACGAGTGGAAAATCGAGCGGATTGTAGACCGCGATGTAGCCAATCGACTCGGCGCTTTTGTCGGCGAGTTCGCGGCCAGTGGAGGTCGTGCAGGAGAGGACGATTGGGATTTCTGGAGCTTGAGCTCGGAGATCGCGGATGAGCTTTTGGGCGATGATGACTTCGCCAACGCTGACGGCGTGGACCCAGATCGGGGCCTCGCCACTGAGCCGTTTTTTGGCTTCGTTAGAGTAAAAACCGAACCGTTGCCAGAAATCGCGGCCGTAGTTGCCGCGCTTGATCATTTTAACGAGATACGTGGGCAAGCCGATCAGGACGGCGATCGGAAACAACAAGTTATAGATAATCAGGACGACTCCGAAGCTCATCGGGCGCCGATCTTGGGCGGGTTTCAGACCTTTTGCAACAACCAGATCGCGGAGGAGCCGTAACGGCGATTTTCCAGCAGGTTCCACACCTCACTTTCGGGCGGCGAAGCTTCCGCAGGCGCATCGATCGCAAGAATTCCGTTCTGTCGAACTCGCGCGAGAAATTCGGGCGACTCCAGCAGCTGCTCGCGGTAACCGGTATCGTAAGGCGGATCGGCGAAGACGAGATCCAGGTCCTCGGCACCTCCAACTCGCAGAAATTTCTCGAACGTCTGGCAAACGACTCGTCCACCGTCGAGTTTCGCTCGTTCGAGGTTAGATTCGATCACCCGGCAGGTCCCGCGGTCCTGCTCGATGAACAGCGACGACCTCGCCCCACGGCTTAGCGCTTCCAGGCCTAACGACCCGCAGCCGGCGAAGAGGTCGAGCACTTTTGCGTCGACGATGAAGTCGCCGATCATCGCGAAAAGCGCCCCGCGAACGCGGTCAGTCGTCGGTCTGACGACAAACTTGGGCACCTTCAGGACAGTCCCGCGCGCTTTTCCAGTGATAATCCGCACTACTCAATTCTACCCAAATTACTTCCCCTTACCGCCGGGCCGGAACCCGGTACTGCTGCCCGTTCGGCGTTGACGATCAGCGCCTGCGTCTTCCGGCGTGTAGCCGATCACCGCATCCCAGTTAGCGAAAAGTTCACCCGTCTCCGAGCCTTCCACCGGTTTGTAATCCGTCTCAAGCAGCCCTCGCAGCTTCTCCGGAGTATCGTTGAAAAGCCGATCGCGAGCGTTTTGCTCGTATCCTTTGATGTAAACCTGGGTCGTTAAAACGCGCTCGCCGCCAACGCTGACCGCAACGTGGATGTGCGGCGTGCGAGGGCCGTAGGGGACTGGTTTGATCGTCCGAAAATTGTACCGTCCGTTCGAGCCTGTCAAAAATCTGCCGTAGCCCTGAAAGTTCGCGTCGCGCTTTTTGCCTTCGGCGGCTCCCTGCGTGTGGATGTAATTTCCATCGGCGTCTGCGGACCAGATTTCGATCATCGCATTGCGAACGAGTTTTGAATCCCCATCAAAAATCCGGCCACTGAAGTGGGTGATCTCGCCAACAGCGGGCGTGATTCCGTCGTTGATTTGAACCAAATCGTTGTCGGTGTCGAGCGGGAGTTCGTTAGGATAAAACGGGCCTTCCGTGGACTTCGGGGTCAATGTCAGGGCCTCAGAAAAAGCGCCCGGGACGGTGAAAAAAGCAGCGCTGCCGGCCATGGCGCGGTGGAGAAATTTGCGGCGGTGAGAATTCATGAATCGTTGAACCAAAGTGAAGGGATGAGGTTGCGAAGATCTTTAAACATCGCTCAATCGAGGCCGAGTTTAGCGAGTTTCGGCGGAATCACGGCGCAGCAGTAAGGCTGACTCGGGTTATTCGTAAAAAAGTCCTGATGATAGCCCTCGGCGGACCAAAATTTAACAGCGGCCGTAATTTCCGTCGCAATCGGGCTCGAAAATGCGCCGGACGCATCCGTTGCGGCTTTGGACGTTTCGGCAGTTTCGCGCTGCGCCTCTGAATGGTAAAAAATCGCCGACCGATACTGCGTTCCGACATCCCCACCCTGCCGATTCAGCGTCGTCGGGTCGTGCAATTTCCAAAACCAACCCAGCAGCTGCTCAAACGGGAGCACCTCCGGATCGAAGGTCACCTGAACTACCTCAGCGTGCCCGGTTGAGCCCCGGCAGATCGCTTCGTAGGTCGGATTTTCAACCGCGCCGCCCATGTAACCGGACTTTGCGTCGCTGGCACCAGGCAGCCGCTCAAAAACAGCCTCAACGCACCAAAAGCAGCCTGCCCCAAACGTTGCGATTTCTTCCATTTGGCTAAATCGCGCCGAACGCCGGAACCGGCAACCGGAATTCAGAAATTCGAAAAAATTAGCGCCTCAAAATCTCATTTCGAAAAACAATATCTGAAAAAACCCTTAATTTCATTGTAATTAATGGATTTAAATGCCATTCTTTCCGGCAAGAAAGCATGGCGCGGCAAAAAAATACCGTAAAGACGTCGCAGATCACGATCTCGACGACTCCCCAGGTTCGAGCTTACCTCGAACAACTGGCGGGTGCCGGCCTGCATGGAAAGACACCTGCAGAAGCGGCCGAACGACTCATCGCCGACCGCATCAGCGAAATGCTCCTCAAAAGCCAGCTCGTCATGATTCCTCCCGGCGCGTTCGAAACTTCCGCCGATGCCGACAGCCCCGGCGACGGCTGATCCCAAATTTTCCCACCTCTCTGGCTTCCCCCTCCCTCTCTGGTTTCCCGACCTCAGCCCCCAACAAACCCAACCAACCATAAGCCCAAGTTATGAACCTGCATCCCAACCAACCCAGGCTGGAAACGGCTTCCGATCGCCAGCTGACCGCGCCCCTCGCTTCTGAAGAGGAACTCCGCGATCTCGCTGAAGACATCGTGCGCCACTGCCCGAGCCTGACCCAGCTGCTGCTCGCGATCGGCGCGAAAGACAGCGTGAATCCCCTTCAAGGGCTGAACTAATCGTTCAGAAATTTACTAATCGCTCTCGAGACTGCCCCGATGCGTCTCGTCAGCTAGCCAGACGCAGACGATCGTGATTACGGCCATCACCGCGAGGTAAACTCCGACCGGCCACGGATTTCCGTCCGACCAATCGAGCAAGACGTCCGCTCACTCAGACTCGTAGCGATCGTCCGTCAGAGTCTTCAGGAATGCGACCAGCGCGGCTTGATCTTCCTTGCTCAACGGCACTCCGCCATCCGGGTGTTTCGCGAGGTTAGGATCGAGATTCGGGGTCCGCTGAACGCCGCCAGCGTAGTGCGCGATGACTTCTTCGAGCGTCGCGAACCGACCGTCATGCATGTAGGGGGCGGTCAGCGCGATGTTACGAAGGCTGGGCGTGGAGAATTTGTCTCGGTCCGTTTCGCGGCCCGTAAATTTCTCGAGACCAGGGTCATCGGTCGGTTTGAGGCCGTTGTAGTGGAATTGATTGTCGGTGAAAAACGCACCGCCGTGGCAGTGAAAACAGTCAGCACCGAACTGTTGGCGACGCGGATCGTGCTCTGTGTTGAAGAGCTGGAATCCGCGTTGTTCGAGCTCTGTCAGGGCCTCTTCGCCGCGCATCGCACGGTCGAAACGCGAGTTGATTGAGGTCAGTGTCAGGATGAATTGCTCGATCGCGATTCCGAGCCGTTCCGAGGTGATTTCCGGATCACCGAAAGCCTTGGCGAACACTTCTGGATAGCTGGGTTGTTCGCTGAGTTTGCGGACGACATTCTCAAGCGACTCGTCCATTTCCAGATGATCCTGAATCGGCATGAGAGCCTGCTCGCGAAGCGAAGCCGCACGCCCGTCCCAGAAAAAAGGCTTCTTCCACGCCAGATTGAAAAGCGTCATCGAATTGCGCGTTCCAGTTCTGCCTTCGACGCCGATGGAAAACTGCTTGGGGTCGCTGAAGGCGTGCTCTGTCTGGTGGCACGACGCGCAGGAAATCTCGTTCGTCCGCGAAAGCTGCGCTTCATGAAACAACGCACGGCCAAGCTCGACTCGCTCGTTGGTTAGCGGGAAATCCGTTGGCAAATCCGGGATTGGAAAACCCTTTTTGATTCGAAACTGGAACGGCGTTCCCACGAGCGGCTTAGGATTGAAACTCGGCGAATCCGAACTGGGTTTTGCCGCGCGAATCTCGCGAATCGTGAAAGCCTTCGCCAGCAGCTGCTGGAACCGCGCGGCGACCGGATCGCCCTCGCGAGAGTGGGTCGAGCGCTGTTTTTGCGTTTCGAAATCGTCCAGCAGCCGATCAAGATGAAAATCGATCGCGATCGTCGCCGCTCCAGCTAGTTCGAGTTCCAACGGCAAGGTGACCGTAACGCGGTTGCGCGCATGCCCGAGGTGATAAGAAAATCCACTCGGCCCCGACCGACCTTCAAGCGCGAGAAAAATATAACCTTTCTGCGGCGTCCAATAGAGGTTACTGACGAGCGGGTTAAGCGGGTGCTTCGGCCCGTATTGATTCGGATCCCCCCCGTCGGTTTCGGCATCCAGCCCAACGTGAAACTGCAATCCGGTGTAGCCGCCGTCCGGCACGCCCCCAAGCTTCAATGTTGACCACTCGTCCTCATCCGCATCGACAAAGCCGAACCAGTCATTACGGCCAAGCCACACGTCAGCTGCTGCTGGCCGGAAACGCGGTTCGCTCAGCAAATAGGAAAGCCGTTTGATGTTGATCGTCTCGCCCGCCGCCGTCTTGAACTCTTCGCTGGGAACCGGAAGCGGTTCGCCTTTCCAGAGATGCCGAATTTCCAGCGCGATCGTCCCCGCGTTTGCGAACGGGCAGAAGCAAAAAAGCGCGGCTGTCGCAAAGAGGAATCGCATCGGATCAAACGTCCTTGCGGAGCGCGAAAATATCAACTCCATCCGGATCCTTCAGCGCCAGCTCAGCTTCCGTATTCGTGAAACCGATTCCACGAAACCCAAGTTCGGAGTCAGGCGGGTGAGCCGTGAAATCGGACACGTCATCGTCGAAGGCTCGGAGCTCCAGAACGGTCGACCGCAACTGCCAGAGCCACTCTCGAATTTCAACCGCATCAACATCGTCGGAAGGCGGTTTTTCCTCGCAGTCGCCCAAAAAGTAGAGCGTAAATCCGCGACTCGGAACCTTCTGTCTAGAAAGCAGATTCAAGCCAAGCCGATCCCGATAAAACGCGAGACTGTCTTCGATCGACGCCACATTCAGGCTGACCTGACCGATGATCGGCTTGTTGCCGAGGGGTTCCGACTCCACAGGCGGCCGAGGTCGATGGTTCGACTCGAATCGGTGCTGAAGCAGTTCGATGCAGTAGCCATCGGGATCATCGAAGTGACAAAGATATCCGATGTCGAGGAACTGTTGTGGCTGAGTGACTTCAATATTTTGTTTCAGCAGCTGCTCACGCGCGATGTCGACGTCAGCGATGGAAATTCCGATTTTCCAGTAGGCGTCTTGAACTGTCGGGTCGTAGCGCGCTGATTCTTTTCGCTGCCGCAGCTTCAGTTTCGCGCCTGATTCGTAGGAAAGCGAGTAGTCGGATCGATCATTCTCATCGACAAGCCGCATCCCGAGCGTTTCGACATAAAACTCCACGTTTCGATCCGAGTCCGAAACGTCGAGGTAAATTTCACTCAGCTGCGGCATGATATGAAAACATCACCATCCGCAACGAGCGTTTAGGAAGATTGAAGCGGATAAGTCACGCCATCGACAACCGCAGCGGTCCCGGGATAGATTTCCATCGTCAGCATGTGACCTTCGTCAATCACGGCCTTTGCATTTGCATTAATCTGCAGTTGCTGAGCGGCGGCGAGGCTGATCTCGCCCATTTCATCGGAGTTGCCACCGTCAGCGACGACCGCCTCGATCTTGATGTTTTTTTCCGTGTTTGTCAGGACAGCTCGGCATCCCAGGACAATCGGAGCGACTCCATTCTTGAGTTGCGGGCAGATGACAAGAAAGGGCACAGTCGCCGCGTCCACATAGCGCATCGGATCTATCCGGTCGAATTGCGAACCGTCCGATTTCAGCATGTAGAGCGATGTTTCGGAAACGTAAGCGCCGGGGCATGGATCCGAATTGCCTTGGACGATGGGATTCCCGTCGCCATCCATGACCAATGCCCACCAATCACCCTGGCCGGTTCCTGCGTCGCCCATACTATCGAGAGGCGCTTGACCGCCGTAACCGCTCGGTGCGTAGGCCGGTGGTTTTCCGTGCTGGCCGTTAGCGCCGTCAACATCGACGTTAATCTGTGAGTTTTTGACGCAGATGTAGTCGTTTCCGAACTCGGTGAGTTCTCCGCCGCCTTTTGAGAAGATGTGTCCGATCTCTGGCATGATCGTAATA
Organism: Verrucomicrobiales bacterium; assembly: GCA_047620505.1. Taxonomy (GTDB): domain Bacteria; phylum Verrucomicrobiota; class Verrucomicrobiia; order Verrucomicrobiales; family DEV007; genus JBLHKS01. The sequence goes on from JBLHKS010000237.1 coordinate 7,660, forward strand.
GTGTTTGCCTCTATTCCCGACTCCGAAAACTACTTCACTTTCACGAGCTTCATGATCCGCCCGTCAACGTTCCAGTCCTGAACATAGAGATTTCCGTCTTTGTCCCAGTAGGAACCGTGGGTGCCGCTGAAGACGCCTTCGATCCAGTCCGCCTGCTTCACGCCGTGTGCGCCACGTGTCTTGGGATTGTCGTTTTGTCCGAGAACCGCGACGATAGCGTTGCTCTTGTCGAGAATAACCACTTTTCCCTGCAGATCCGGAATAGAAACGTAGTCGCCTTGGACTGCGACGGATGTTGGCATACCAAGGCCGGTGATGACCTCTCCAATGAACCGCCCATCCAGACCGTAGTGAAGCAAACGCCCTTTTGGCTTGTGATTCCGATCGCAAATCAATAGGCGAGGCGGATCGTAACGAGTGTCGAGCGTCATTCCATGAGCGGTGTTGAACTGCTTGAGTTCGTTTCCTTTTTCTCCGAAGTGACTTAGATACTTACCGCTCTTGTCATAACGAAAGATCACGTTGCTGGCGTAACCGTCAGACAAATATATATCACCATTGGCAGCCACGGTAATCGCAGTGGGATTGAATTTGAGCGGGCTGAGTCCAGACTCTTTCGGGAACGGCAGCTTAAGGACAATTTCTCCATCACTCGCGCGAAACTTAATCCCTTCCGCATTCGAATTACGAGCCGCGTAAATGTATTCCACGCCATCCTCGTCGCGGATCTCCATGTCGTGCATATTAGAGTGGGCACCGTCAACAAACGAGCGAAGCACTTTACCATCTGGAGAGAAAACGACACACCCTTTGTTAGCGCTCACATAAATGCTTCCTTCCTTGTCGATGACCACGCCGCCGTGGGTAGCCCCGAGGACGGATTTGCCGTCTTCGTCCAGCCCCCATCCAGGAACAGTCTCAAAGGTCATGATCCCTTTTCCCGTTCGGACGGGCTCGGCATCGGCGGCGCGAGCGATGATTGAGAGTTGGCCAAGGATGGCCGCGATCGTGAGGAATCTGAGTAGCTTTTTCATTGTGGAGATTTGTGGAAAAGGGTGAGTTCCGATCGATCGAGATGCAAGATTTTAAACCGACTCAGGTCGAAGACTCGATCACGAAATCGGTCGAGCAAGTCCGCTCGGCGGCAATTGCGCGAGACTCTGGAAAATTGATCCAGCTCGAAAGCCGATTAAGCGATCAGATCCTTCACGACATGACCGTGGACGTCCGTCAGGCGATAATCCCGGCCTTGGAATCGGTAGATCAGCTTCTCGTGATCAAAGCCTAGCAAGTGCATAATCGTCGCCTGCAAATCGTGGATGTGGACCTTGTCCTCTACGACGCCGAAACCGAGATCGTCGGTCTGCCCATGCGAGTAACCGCCCTTCGTCCCGCCGCCCGCCATCCACATCGTAAAACAATCCGGGTAGTGATCGCGGCCGAGAACTTTGCTCTTCGCCGTCCGGCCCTCGCGGAACGGCGTGCGGCCGAATTCACCGCCCCAGACGATCAGCGTGTCCTCAAGCAAACCGCGCTCTTTAAGATCGTTGATCAACGCCGCGATCGGCTTGTCCATCGTCGCGCATTTATTCGTCAGGCCGCTTTCGAGACCCGTCCCCTCCCCGGTTCCATGATAATCCCAGCCCCAATCGAAAAGCTGGACGAAACGCACGCCCGACTCGACCAAACGCCGCGCCAACAAGCAATTGTTCGCCAGGCTAGCACCGCCGACCTCCGCCCCGTAGGCCTCAAGCGTTTCCGGCTTTTCCTGCGAAATGTCCATCACCTCCGGCACCGCCATCTGCATCCGAAACGCCAATTCGTACTGCGAAATCCGCGTCCGCGTTTCCGGGTGGCCGAGTTCCTCAGCCTGAAGCTCGTTCAGCTCTGCGAGCGCGTCCAAACTAAGCCGACGCATGTCGCGATCCATCCCTTTCGGGTCGGACGAATACAAAACCGGGTCCCCTTTCGATCGACACTGCACGCCTTGATAAACCGATGGTAGAAACCCCGAGCCATACGAATTTTTGCCTCCGTTAGGCTGAACCCCGCTCGAAATCAGCACCACGAACCCCGGCAGATTCTCATTCTCCGATCCCAACCCATAAGTCGTCCAAGCTCCCATCGAAGGACGTCCCGAGCGCGGCGAACCCGTGTAAATCAGCATCTCCGCCGGCGCGTGATTGAACTGATCCGTGTTCATCGAATTCACGACGCACATCTCGTCAGCAACCCCGTGAAAATTCGGAATCGCGTCCGACATCCACGTTCCGCCTTTGCCGTGCTGCGCGAACTTTCGCGGCGAACCCATCAACTTCGGCACCCCGCTCGTGAAAGCGAACCGCCGGCCTTTCAAAAACTCATCCGGACAATCCTCGCCATTGCGCTTCACCAACTCCGGCTTCCAATCGAACATATCCAGATTCGGCGGCGAGCCCGTCATGTGAAGATAAATCACCCGCTTCGCCTTCGCCCCGAAATGCGCCTTCTTCGGCGCGAGCGGATTGGGGCCAGCAGCTGCTGAGCCGGAAGCCGAATTCGCCATCAGGCTGCTCAACGCCATTCCGCCGATGCCGGCTGCGCTGTGCTGGAAAAAGTGCCGCCGAGTGCGGTGTTCGATGCGTTCGAGATTCGGGTCCATGAGTCGATGCGAAAACTATCCGGGTTCACGCGCCTCGTCACCCGCGAATTTCAACAAGCGACCCTTTGGTGGACGATCTCCGCCGTCATTGGCCCGGGGTAGTGGTGGCTTCCAGCCGCCATC
>JBLHKS010000238.1:0-10358 GCA_047620505.1 Verrucomicrobiales bacterium
AGACCAAAAAGGCGCTGGAAGCGACTTCTGGTTGACGCTTCTGGGGCCGGAAGTCAAATCTTTGGATGAGCGCACGCGCGGTCTGAGATTCAGGACCTCTTAATCCATATTTGATGGAGGATACCAATATTCAGGCATTGTTGAATTATTATTTTTATGGAAAATTTATTAATTTGATTTAGATGTCATTGTCAGATTCCTCCCGTTCCATGATCTCGCACTCTTCTTCTGATCTTTCAGGTTCCGCCAGGCGGCTTGTTAACCGAATTCCTCTCTACACGGCGCTGACGCTCACTTTGGTTTGCTTGACGGTCGCATTGGTCTCGATAATACCCTCGTGGACCCATTTTAGGCAGAGCGAACTGACGCAATTCAAGCTGGTCGGCCGTCTCCATGCACAGGCGATCGGCCGGATGCTGGAAAAGAAAAAGGATGCTGCTCAGCAGGTTGCTGGCAGCACCGGAGGTCGGCAACTGCTGGAGGCTTTTCAGCGCGGCGAATACACTATCGAAGAGGTCCGGACTTCGTTGAGTCCAATTCTGAACGATGCGCTGAGGCACTCGCTTACGTTGACTGGCGTTGCGAGGCAGGATAGGAATGGACGGGAGATCGTCGCGCTTGGCGAGCAGATTCCTGAGTCAGCCCGTTTCATTCCGGAGGGAAGCTCTGCGAGCATTGGCAGCTTCTTGGAAATAAGCGGACACACCCGTTTGGTTGTCGGAACGCCGATTATCACTCTGGATGGCGTGGTAATTGGAAGCGATTTAACTTTGTTTCGTAGCGACGAGATCGAGCGGGTTTTCGCAGAAGCGGCCAGCAACGGGAAGAGCGGCGAACTAAGGCTGGTTTCAATGATTGCTGATGAAGTCCGGCAAATCTACCCGATCAAACAGCAATTTTCGGATCGGGATTCGGGCTTGATCGATTTTGATGAGGTGGTGTGTGCGCTGAACAAGGAGGGCGACGGGTGCGTGGTGCAGCAGAAGACAGAAGAAATCGCCCGGATCGTTGTGATTCAGCCAGTCCCGGGAATCGATTGGGCGCTGGTGGGGAATCGCGAACAGCAGGCATTCTTCGCGCGCAGTTCGGCGCAGTCGCTACAACTTGTAGGTGTTGCGTTGGCGTTGATTGCAATCGGCCTCGCCGGAATGTTGTTGCTGCTTCGTCCGATCATCGGGCAGATCAAGCGGGAAATCGAACGCCGTCGAGATGCCGAAGCCGAATTGCGGGCCTATCAGGAGACACTGGAACAGCGAATCGATGAAGGACGTGAGGAACTTCGTTTCGCGCGGTACGCGATGGATCACACTTCGGAAGCTGTGTATCTCGTGGACAGCGAGGCGCGTTTTCGCGATGTCAACCAGGCGGCTTGCAAAGCGCTCGGCTATAGCCGGAAGGAATTGCTTACAGTGGGTGTCTTCGACATCCACGCGGAGTTTTCCGCTGAAGAATTTGGTGATGGGTGGAAGTCTTTGCCCTCGGGTGAATCGCGATCGATCGAAACGCATCATCGTCGGAAAAACGGCGAAATATTTCCCGTCGAAGTCCTGATCAACCGGATGGAATATCAAGACGAAGCTTATCATCTTGTGTTCGCGCGTGACATTTCCGAGAGGCGAGAAGCAGAGCGAAATCTCAATTCGAGCCACGAGTGTTTCCGTTCGCTGATGCGTAATATACCCGGCATCGTACACCGCGGTCTGCCCGACGAGGACCGGACAATGCTCATTGTTGGCGAAGGCGTTTCGGAGCTTACGGGTTATACAGCAAAGGAATACCTTGAAAAGAACGGGATCACTCCAGCGCATTCTATTCATCCTGACGACCGAAAACGGGTCCGCGTCGCGATTGAATCCAGTACCGGCGATTCGGAGGGTTTCAACCTCGAGTATCGGATGCTGCACCGCGATGGCTCTACACTTTGGGTGCACGAACGCGGACGAGTCATCAATGACGACTCGAGCGAGCCGCTTTATGTCGACTCCGCGATTCTCGACATTACGCAGAGAAAACTCGCCGAGCACCTACTGGCAGAGCAGGCCGAACGGATGAAGGTCCTCAACGAGATTGTGGCTGACGGCGCACCCGGAGATGTTGACTCACTCCTGCTCGCGATTCTCGAATTCTGTGTGGACAAGTTGGAGCTCGACTTCGGAATCCTTGGGAGAGCAGAGGAAGCCGGGAGTCGTCTTGCGCTGGAAATCGCCTTCCCTTCGGCATCTCATACCATAGAAAGCTCATTACATGGGACGCTGTGCGAGATGACTTTCCAGCGTGATCAACCAACCGCAATGAAGAGTTTATCTCAATCGGCCCATTGCAAGCTTGTTCACCAACAGGGAATTGAGTCGTTTCTTGGCGTTCCCCTGTTCGTTGCGGGCACACGCTGGGGCGTCCTCTGCTTTGCGTCCTCCAAACCCCAGGAAACTGAGTTTAGCGCTCTCGATTTCGGTTTCGTCCAGATGGTGGGCCAACTTGTCGCAGGCATAATAGGAAGGCGCGAAGACCGGGCTGAACTGGTGACGGCGAAGGTCGCAGCTGAATTCGCCAATCACGCCAAAAGCGCATTCCTTGCGAACATGAGTCATGAAATCCGCACGCCGATGAATGCGGTCCTTGGTTTTTCGCAACTGCTCCGAAACGACCGCACTTTGTCTCCTAATCAGTTGCAATACATCGAAGCCGTCAGCCGCAGCGGCGAGCATCTCTTGACTCTGATCAACGATATTCTCGAGATGTCTAAAATCGAAGCCGGCCGCTGTCCGCTTCATGTCGCCCCGTACCATCTTTGGGAACTGGTCGATGATCTTGCAATTATGTTCGGACGCCAGGCTGAAGAAAAGGGCGTCGAAATCAATATTGAAATGGCCAGGGATTTGCCTCCATGGGTTGTCGGCGATGAGAAGAAGCTGCGGCAGGTGCTTGTGAATCTGCTTAGCAACTCTGTGAAATTCACAAACAAGGGAGGGATCGATCTGTCCGTCGCCTGGCAAGACATTGGCGATGATCGGATTCGATTGACATTCGAAGTTGAAGACACCGGTATTGGGATTCCCAAAGGCGAGGTCGAGCGAATTTTTGATGCCTTCGAGCAAACGGCTGCTGGCGCACTTTGCGAAGGGAGCACCGGTCTGGGCTTGGCAATTTCGCGCAACTATGTCCGTATGATGGGTGGTGAAATTGATGTAAAGAGTGAAGAGGGCCGCGGATCGGCGTTTGGATTTACGATCGAAGTGGGTCGAGCTCCGGAACGGCTTTCCGAGCAGCTGCTGATGCAGAGTTCAACTGCCTCCGCTCAGATTTCAGATCGCTTGGCCGAGGCCGATCTGGGATCAGGCGTACTCGTGGTGGATGACAACGCCGCCAACCGGAGGTTGCTCGTTGACATCCTCAAACCAATTGGATTTGACGTTAGGGAAGCCTGTACCGGCGTCGAAGCAATTTCAGCCCTCGAAAACTGGACGCCGCGCGTCATCCTGATGGACACGCGTATGCCAGAAATGGATGGCATTGAGGCGACCCGCCGAATCAAGGCGACCGATTCCGGCAAGGCAGTTCCAATCATCGGAATCAGCGCAAGCGCGTTCGTTGGAGACGCTCAACGAGTCATCGACGCCGGCAGTTGCGAATATCTTCGCAAACCCTTTTTGGCTGACGACGTCATCGAAGCGATCCGACGGCACGCGGGTGTTCAGCTTCTTCCAGCACCGACGGACGGAGCTGAGGTCGAAGAAAAGCCCCTCGTGCTGGAGGCATTGTCCGAAGACCTCGTCGGCCGGCTCCGAACGGTGACGGTCGCACGTGACGCCGACGCTATTCTGGAATTGAGCGACGAGATTGCGGAGCATGACAATCGCGCAGGTGAAACGATCCGCGAGATGGCCTCCAATTTTCGTTTCGAAGAAATTCGCGCCGCGCTCGATGCTTGACGCACAAGGGCAACCGGCTTCTCTCGCAGTGGGGTCGTGTGGAATTATGAGGAAGTTTTCGAGCCGCTTAGCCGAAATATATTTCCAGCCCGCTGATTTCCTTGCCGCATCAATAATCTGCAGGCGCTGAGATATTCTTTTTAGCTAACGGCACGAGTAGCAGAGCGGTGGGTGGCCACCGCCCTTGCTACTACTTGCGCGCGACTTTTGAACCAAGATACTACAAACGGTAGTTGGATGTTTTCATGGTTCCGAGTCAGGTCAGGTTCTGAGGTCTGATTCTCTTGGTTCAATATTGTCATGGTTTCCCATTTCATTGAGGGTAATTCAGAAAAGGCGGCTATGACACCGTCTCTCTGATGGAAAAGGTAGAGAATTTTATTAATCTATCAATTCGCAGCCGTTCTTAAATGCTCCAATCCCCCTTATTTAGTCATACTAGGGAATTTCCGGTGGTCGTCTACGATTCCGCAGTAATAGAGCCTGGATGGGGTTCAGGGCAGGTCAATCATTCTCACCCTGCTCAGCCTCGCCGCGGATCGCCTGCTCAGTAACTTTCGCCAGCTGGAGAAACGAGACCAGCCCATGATTGCCCAAGTGATGCCACTCTGGGATCTCCCGACTCGAAAATCGTTCGACTGCTTCCAACGCAGGTTTTGCTCGTGGACCGAGCGCGTTCAACGCCGACAACGTCGGATGCGGGCGAACCATAATATGCCAGTCGGACTGATTCGTTTCATCCGGCACCGCATTGAGCCCCTCGATCAAAAACGGCAGAGCCTGAGAAACCTGCTCATCGGTCAGGCCCGGCGCGAGGTGGACGAGCAGATCGCAGCCGGGCTCGTTGAGTGCTGCTTCCGGCTCGGCCAGCAAATCCAGCGCTAGGGCAAACAGATCGCGATTGCGGGACTCGAGATCGGGCCACGACAACTCAGCCGCCATCAGCAGCTGCTGAGACATCATTCTCCGGTTGGCGGCCCGGTCGTATCTCGCCAACGCCTTTCCAAGAGGACTGTCCGGCGCAAAACGCTCCAGCAGCACTTGGTGAACCGCCTTGTCTCCCGGGCCAATCGCGATCATGTAGCCGAGGAGATTCCTCAGATGATCGTGACTGCCGAACTGGGTGCGCGACAACCAATCGTCCGACTCCGCCTCCTCGATCTGGCGGACGATCACCGCTACAATGGCTTCGAATTTTGCGAGAATCTTGGGCAGGACGGCCGCGGAGCGAGGGCCTTGCTCCGCCAGAATTGTGAGCAGCATCCGATCGTTGTCCGGATTCCAGGCCATTTCCTCGGAACCGACCATCTCGATCAGCCGCGCGGAATGACGGGGAGGAAACGGGCGAATGTTGTCCAGAACGACCGCAAGCGCGATCCTGGGATGCCGCTCCGGAAGAAACTCCAGCAACCGGGTCGCGACAGCATCCGCGTCGGTCGGCGGCAATGCTTTGAGGTGGTTCCGGGCCAGATTGCCAAGCCGCTGGTCCGGCTGGCGCTCGATCGCGTCGAGGTAGGCGTGGTATAGGTCGTCGATCTGTCGGCGGCTGATTTCTTCCGAACCGTCCAGTTCACGGGCCGTTTGCATTGCCGCGGCGACTTCGACCAAGCGCCTTCCCTCGGGTCGGGAGACGATCTCACGCGCGTCGTCGGGGTCGAGAGGATGCAGCTTGCGCTCGATCGCCGCGCCGAAGGTCAGCAGCTGCGATTGCGATTGGATGTCGCCCAGCGCGATTCGTGCCTCGATCGCGGCGAGCATCTCAGCCGTCGGTTTTTCCAACTCGCTCAGGAGCCGCGCGGAAACGAGCGCGACGTCCTTTTTCGGATCGCCGACAAATTCGATCAACTGGGCGTGGAACTCCGCGTCTTCCGGGATCAGCCGACCGAGCATTTCGATCTCTTTCATGCGGCAGTACCACCAGTTGTCCGGCTCGCGAGCGAGGCGGAGCAATTCGGGAGCCAGGGGCTCGCCGATCTTTTCCGCAAATCGTTTCAGAAACAAATGCTCGCCGACGGCGAGATCGCGCCCGGCCCGCTCCTTCGGCTCTGGTCGAGACTGCATCGTTTTGGCGTAGCGCAACACCAGCGGCAAGAGCGTTTCGGGAGACAGATCGTGATATTCGCCATTGATCGTATCGTAGAAAAACTCACTCTGCTTCACCGGATCGGCCTCGAACAGCCGCGCCTCAAATTCCGCAAGCCGGTCTTTCTCGCCGCCAGCTGAAGCTGATGCCCCAAGCAGCGCGGCCGCCAGAATTGAATGAAACCATCGAAAAGTCATGGGCAGACGATAGGTCAAGGAGTTCCGAGATCTGTAATGGAGTTGTAAAAAAGTTCAGCTCCGGCAGTTCGATCATCGTGCCAACGATGTAGTCGAATTCGACGCCTTTTTCCTCTTGGACCTTCTTGGCTGTTTCGCGATTGAGCGAGCCTTGCAGCTGAGGGCAATTGTTGCTACGAAGCCTCTCAATCAGGGCGTCGCTCTCACGAGCGTAGTCTTGAAGCTTTACGCCCATCTCGGCCAGAAAGTATCCTCGCCGTATTCGAAATGGAAAGTGCGGCTATGGATTCGCGAGAAGAATGGCCAATGAAGTGGCGGCGTTCTGCATCCGAACATCGGCAGTCGTGATTTTCGTGATTTTCGTGATTTTCGTGATTTTCGTGATTTTCGTGATTTTCGTGATCCCGGAGGCCAGAGCGGCACCAAGATGGAGACCGTCAACCAATCGCAGGTTTCATGGGCGGGCTGGCGGACAGACACGTTTCTAGCGCTTCGCGGGCTTCTCTGGCGACATCTTCTCCCGCGGGATGAGAAAGTAGCGGCCCTCGGTGACGTGGCGCTCGAATGAATCGAACAGCAGCTTTGCTGATCCTACGACAATCTCGCCTCGCGCTTCCTTGGTGCGGAGGGCGAACCAGAGTTCGACGCGATGGAGGAAACTGATCGCGAATCGCCCGCTTGCCCAGTCAGGAGCCTGCGGTAATCGTTCGAATCGGCCTCCGGCGCGTAGAGTTTCAGTAGGGCAGAGGTGTCCCAGTAAACCGCGTCCTTCATCTTTGGTTAGAAGCGATCTTCGCGTGACTCGTCCCAGAAGGACTGCGGCGTTGATGTGGTGTTGCTAGCTTGTGCCGCCTCAGCAGCTGCTGAGAGTTCGGCGACCCATTCGGCGCGGTCGGTTTTGGCGTTTTCGGGCGATTTTGCGGTGATCAGGCGCGCCGTCGGCTGGCCGCGCACTGTGATGATGATCTCCTCGTCGCCTGCGGCCAACTGGACCAGTTCGCTGAAACGGGTCTTCGCGTCTCGAAGGTTTGTGACCATGTGGTCATTGTGGAGACGAACTGACTGGATGCAAGGATTCGGAAATCCAAAACGCTGACTCTGTTGGCAATCTTGAGATCGGATCAGGTCTCAAACTCGCTCCTCGGAACGCCTGACTGCCGAATAATCGATTGAAGCGTTCCTCGGCGCACTTCTTTGTGATCGGGAACCGGCACGGTCGTCGTTCCGCCATTGCCTCTTTGCATGATGATGTGACTTCCCTTGCGCCGAACTTCGCCGAATCCATGCCGCGAGAGAATCCGGCAAATCTGTTTGCCAGACAAATTGGCGAGTTTACCCAACGCAGATCTCCAATTGACTCACGTAAATCTCACCGCCGCTGCGGCGCGTGATCTCTTCTTCGGAAGCGCATTCGAAAAACAGCTCAACCGCCTCCTTCAAGTTGGCTCTCGCCTCCTGAATTGTGTCGCCTTGACTCGCAACGTCCAACTCAGGGCAGAGGGAAACGTAGCCATCATCTTCGCGTTCGATCACAGCGGTGAATTGTCGGTTCATCGACGAGAAGCTACGTCTCTTTGGTTGGGAATTCAAATTCCGCCAACACCACGAAAAAGCCCCTGCCAAGTCTCCTCGGCAAGTGATTCGGAGGTTTCGAGAGCTTGGAAGATCTTTCTTGAGCGAATCCAGCTGAGTCGTAGTTTGAGAAATGAGTTTTGAAACGCTGGAAATGGAAGCTGCCTCGTTACCGAGCGATGAGCGGAAACGCTTGATCGCCAAGCTGGTGTCGATGCAGCGACTCGAAGACGATCCGTCCCATCCGCAACGAATGGCCGCGAAACTTGATGACACGGATGAATCCCGCTGGATCTCCGAAGATCGAGCGAAGGAGATGCTGGGACTATTGGACCAGTGAGCGGATTCAAATATCATTCTGTCTATCCCACAGAGCAGATTGAGGAACTGATCGCCCATCTGGAGCGGCGTGCTCAGAAGTAGCGGTGGACGCCTTTCGGTATCCGCCCGATCCCCATCGCCGCCGCCACGATCCGCAGGGATATCGCGATTACGAAAGCTTTCGGGATTGGCTGCGCGTGCTTAGCCTTGGCTGCTGATCGGCGTGGTTGTTGCAGATTCTTGCCAGCAACGTAGAATTCCCTAATGGCGACCCTTGTTTCAGGAACTTATCAGAATGGCGCCGTCGTTCTCGACGAGCCGGTCGACTGGCAGGAAAAAACAGCTGTCAGAGTTGCTGTGGTTGACGAATGCGAACCGGATCACTCGGCTGACGGACCTTCGCCCAAAACGCCGGAAGATATGGAGGCGTGGTGCAAGGAGATCGAAGAAATGTCGCCTCTCTTTGAGGCTTCGGATCAATTGGAGCAGTTCGAAAAACGACTCGCCGATGCCAAAGAAGAACAGAAAAGGCTGACAGCGCAAAGCTGGGAAACAGCGGATAATCTCTTCGAATGACTCGCTACCTCTTGGATACGGGAATCGCGAGCGACTATGTCAATAATCGGCTTGGAGTTCGCCAAAAGGTAACCCAAGCCTTCAGACGCGGAGATCGTGTCGGCATTTGCACCCCTGTGTATGGTGAGTTAGTCGCTGGAGTGGAAGGCAGCAACGGTCCGCCACGGCATCGGGCTCAACTCGAACGAAAACTGCGTCATCTCAGCCATTGGCCCTTCGAAAAACCCGCCGGAGCAGAATTCGGGCGACTGATGGCCGAGCTTCGGCAAATCGGAAGGCCCATGCAGCAAGTTGATATTCAAATCGCGGCGATTGCGTTGACGCTTGGTTGCACGGTGGTCACGAAAGACTCTGACTTCCAAGCCATCCCCGATCTAACGATCGAAGAGTGGTCGATTTAGCCGGTGGAAATCACTTTCAAGCGCACTTTCTCGTGGCGATCGCGTTAGAGTTTGGGATTCTGATTTCAAGCTTCGTTGGCCTGCTCTAACCTAACCCATGGGTAACCTGTCCCTTTTTACATTTTTTGCGAAGTGACGTGACGCCCGTGCCTTGACATCAGTATCTGCTTCGAAGATCGCGCCTCCATCTGGGCGAGTCGTAGAGATTCAGGTCCTCAGCTTCCGCTGCAAATCTTCCAAACCACGTAGATGGCAGCGCCTATTCCGCCAAGCCACACCAACCAAACGATTGGATTCTGATCTCCAGTCTTGAAAGGCCGGTACTTGGGATCTCTGAAAACAAACCCTCTCGGCGCTCTCTGTTGATTGAATCTGGCGTTGGGGTCCACGAACAACTCGCAGACAATCTCGCCGCCAAATCTGACAAAATAGTGCGCACAAACCCCCGTCGTACTGGGATTACGATAAAGTTGTCGCAACGTGATTTCCGGCACGATTCCATTGTTGAAAATGAGTTGTTTCAGGTAATCCCCGGCGTCTTCAATACTGTAGAAGCGAAGCGGCCTTTCTTGTGTGTATCCGATCCCATTGAATTCGTGTTGATCCGGGAGACTCACCACATCGAGCATGCTTGCTTGCCGGTGATAGAAATCGGGATCGTTCAATCGGAACCCACTCGGCGGCAGCTGGTGGTTACTCAGTCCGTATCCATAGCAAAACAGCTCGCAGACCGTCTTGCCATCGATCCTAACCCAGTAACAATCGATCGGGTGAGCGAATGCGTCGTTCGACGTGATCATTCGAGTGGACATATCCGGCTTTGTCCCATCAGCGAGAAGAAGTTGCTCCACAAATATTGCGGAATCGGCAACTGTTTGAAATTCGAGAGGTTCATCCCGGCTGAATCCGACCCCATGGAAGTCGCACTTTTGTGCAGCCGCATTCGCACGCCCTGACTCCGAGTCCGATTGTGAGTCTCCCGCGATCTTTGCTTCAACTTTTTCGAACGGTGGCAAGAATACTTCTTCCTGCTTTTGCTCATGTTTGGCGACGGAATACTCCCGGTGTTCTTCATCTGGACAACGGAGCCCCATTTTTTTGTTGATGACGCCACTCACCGCCTGCCGCCATTCAGCGGACTCGCAAATTCTAGTAACGAGATGTAGGTCGAACCAGATTGGGAAGTGTCCCTAACATCGTTAAAACACTGATGGATTGGAGGACTCCACGATGCGGAGTCCTTAAGAAGGATTAACCTTCAATCCATCCAAATGACACC
>JBLHKS010000239.1:0-10215 GCA_047620505.1 Verrucomicrobiales bacterium
GAGCCTGAAATTTATCCGGTGGCTGCGCGCCTTCGTTTACCGCGAGGTTCCCTGGAACCGGGCAGTGGACAGACTGCACGAAATCTACGCCAATTTCTAAGGGAAGTTTTCCACACCGTTGCCAGAGAGAAGGAGCGGGCAGGGGAGGCCAGAAGCTGACCAAAGAAATGATCGCTGCGTTTTCTCGGACTGAGGGCAGCCAAAATCTGAACGTGATCTGGAAATACGAAAGGGCCAAGCCTCACGACAGAGTGCAGTATCTCTCTGACAGGCAACCCGATGCAGGAGCTTACATCCCGTGTGAAGGAGAATCCGATATCCACTTCGAGAGATTGGTGAAATGGGTAAAGAGAGTGCTCGACCGGGAGGGCCACAAGAAACTGCATTTCATCACGACTAAAGAAGCCTACACAAGAAAAGATGTGAGTTGGGGAGGATAGAAGCCCCCGACCTGTAGATGGCTCTTGAAAAATGATCGATGCGTCTTCAAACCTCATTCGTCCAGTGTTGGCGGATGAGGTTTGCTCTATCCTCAAGAGTCTGCGCCGGGGTATTCGCGTTGCTCCACGATCACTGAGTTCCGCCTCCTTACGGACAAGAATACTCACTTTTTCTGTCGGGTCGCCCACGGCTCTATCGAGATCCGCTTCAAGATCCGATGACGGATCCCAAATCAACCACCTAATCATTCAACGAAACAATCCAATGAAGACATCCATTCACACCAATCTGACCCTATTCGCGACGTGCCTCGGGATAGCGCTCGTGTCCTGCAGCCTTGCTCCAGCTCAGGAGATCGTCATTCCCGACGACGAGGACTCCTTTTACCCTGTCGCCTTTGAAACAGGAGATTGGCGCATCATCCTTTTGGCTGCCGAACAGGAATATAACGAAGAAACGCCGACAAAGTCTCGTGGAGCCCGACAGATCAAGCTTTGGGCAGCCGCAAATGAAAGCGCCAATAAGGAGGTCCGAGGCGAGGGGCCTCAACTCAACGGGAAGAACATCGAAGGGGGCTTGGCAGGCTTGAAGGCCCTCCAAGACCTCTTCGAAAAGGGCGAGGCCAAAATCGAGTTTCCTGTCGGAAGTAAAAACATGGAACGCATCGCCTTCAAACCGATGGATGTCGCCGGCGGAAAGAGAGGCGAGACCAAAAGCAACCAACAGATCATCAAACTGATCTATGAGAAGTCGCTGTTGCAGGCTGAACAAATTGAGAATCTGCTGAGAAGACAACAACTCGGACTTGATCGACGCTGACCAATTGAGGCCTTCGCAAACGCCGTTTGGCGCTAGTCATAGAGGTTCAACCACCCCCAACGAATCGATGAATTTTACTAAACCACTCGCGGAATCGAGTACTCCGGAAGAACTCGAAAAACTACGCAGAGCCGTTGAGCGCCTCCAATTGGTTGGGCTCGCCAACAACACGAAGTGGAACGAACTCATCACGCACTTCCGCCTGTCAGCGGGCTGGATTCCGAAGTTCCGGTTCAAGTGTGTCGATGGTCCCATTGCGTCGTGGGACGGCGAATGGTGGTATCATCTGCCGTTTCCATTTCTATCTGTGTTGTGGTTCGACATTCAGACCGTTCACGAAACCGCGCTCGGCCGTCTGCTTCCTCCAAAGATCGAAGATCACACATCTGACATTGAAGAGCTGCTCTCAAAGACCGGATTCGACTACCAGAAAGGGAACGGGCTGATCCGGATCTTCGGGTACAGCCCGAAAGACTACAGAGGATTCGAGTGACTCGCCCAGCACCAACCCGCCCGGGCGATTTTCAAACCTCATCCGCCCAGTGTTGGCGGATGAGGTTTAACTTTCTCTCCACGGTCCGCGTCGTCGTCTCCAAGCACTCGGCGATCTCCGTGTTCTGCAAGCCTTCCATTTTCCAGACGGCGATCTGGCGCAGGTTGTCGTCGCCCAACTTCGCCAGCAGCTGCTGGTAGTTTTCGGCGACCTCGAGAGCGAATTCCGGCGTCGCGTCCGCTCCTTCGAATTCGTCGAAACCAGCCGAACTCTCTTCGCCGCTTGGCCGCAGGAAAATCGACTCGCCACGCACGTTTCCTTGGCCGCGGCGCTGACGGTCCTGGTATTTCATCTGGTCGGACGACTTGCGGCAGGTCAACATCACGAGAATCTGCCAGAGATCGCCGCGATCATTCAACTCTGGAAACCGCCCTTCCTCAGCGCCGCGGAAAAACGCGTCGAACGCCGCGATCACGGCATCATCTTCATCGGCGATACGCTTCGAGCCTTCGCGAAGCTTCGTTCGAGCTAAGCCGACAAGACGCTTGTAGTAAAATTCCCAAATCCGCTGGCGCGCCGCTTCGTCGCCGATTTCAGCTTCCTTGAGCCAGTGAGTGATGGGAATCTCTGCGTCCATTGTGCTTAAGCGATAATGTCTTTGATCACATGCCCGCCGACGTCCGTGAGTCGGAAACGGCGGCCGTTATAATTGTAAGTCAGCTTTTCGTGATCCTGCCCTAACAAGTGCAGCATCGTCGCGTGGAGATCGTTGACGTGAACTTTGTTGACCGCCGCTTTGTGTCCGATTTCGTCGGACTCGCCGTAGCTGACGCCGCCTTTGACTCCGCCGCCTGCCATCCAAGTTGTGAAGCAATGAGGGTTGTGATCGCGGCCCGGCTTTTTGGATTTCTGCGTCAGTGGAAGCCTCCCGAATTCGCCGCCCCAGACGACGAGGGTGTCGTCAAGCAAGCCGCTTTGAGCGAGGTCGGTGAGGAGGCCTGCGATTGGCTTGTCGGTCTCTCCAGCGAACTGGCTATGATTTCCGGCGATGTCATTGTGGCCGTCCCAGGAGCGCTGGTTTTCCATGCCGCCGGAGTAAATCTGGACGAAACGAACGCCGCGCTCGACCATCCGCCTCGCCGTGAGGCATTGCTTGGCGAAGTGATCGCACTTTTCGTCGCCGATGCCGTAGAGCTTCTTGATGTGTTCCGGCTCGCGATCGATATCGAGGGCTTCGGGCGCGCTGTTCTGCATTCGGTAGGCGAGTTCGAAGCTCTTGATTCGCGCTTCGAGGTCTTCTTCGCCGGGGCGCGTTTCGAGGTGCTGCTCGTTCAGTTTTTTGAGCAATTCGAGCTGCCTTTGCTGCTGCTCATCGTTCATGTGAGCAGGCCGATTGAGGTTGTCGATCGGGTCGCCCTTGGGCTTGAGCCAGGTTCCCTGGTAGACGCTCGGGAGGTAGCCCGCGCCCCAGTTTGCAGCGTGGCCCTTGGGTAGGCCGCGGTCGAGCGGGTCTGACATCACGACAAACGCCGGGAGGTTCCGGCTTTCGCTGCCGAGGCCGTAAGTTACCCAAGAACCGACGCAGGGGTAGCCCATTCGCGGCAGGCCGCAGTTCATCGCGAAGAGCGCGGGGCTGTGGTTGTTCGACTCGGTGTGCCCGGAGTGAATGAAGGCCATCTTGTCTACGTGTTCGCCGAGATTCGGGAAAATCGACGAGACCATTTTTCCGCACTCGCCGCGCGGCGTGAATTCGAACGGCGATTTCATCAACGGACCGACGGCGTTGGCGAAAAAGCCGGTCTGTTTGTCGAATCCGTCGAGCTCTTTGCCGTCCATTTTCTCCAGCTCCGGCTTGTAATCCCAGGTGTCGACGTGGCTGGGGCCGCCGTTGATGAAAAGCCAGATGACCGACTTGGCTTTGGCGTCGAAGTGCGGTTTTCGCGCGGCGAGCGGGTCAGCAGCTGCTGCGAGCATTCCTTCTTGAGCGAGCAGGCTCGAAAGCGCGACGGAACCGAAGCCGCCACCAGCGCGGTGCAGGAGGCTTCGGCGTGAAATTTGAGGGTCGTTTGGGGCGATCACGGCTCGAAATGATCGCCAAACACTGGCAGAACGCAACGCCCAGCTACCACCAAAGCGTCACCCCGCCTCAATGGCGACCCAGCTACTTCTTCAACCGAAGCGGCATATCGACAACCATCGGGTTTCCGTCATCATCTGCTGAGTGGATCGGAATCAGGAGCTTTTTCCGGGTCGCCTTCCATTTGTGGAAGCCCTCATCATCGGGATCGGCGACGGCGAGGTATTCGGGATCGCTCTTAAGTTTGATCGTCAGCTGGCTCCCTTTGACCGTCCCCGTGAACGAAATCTGTTCACCGCGCCCGTCTTCGTATTCCTGGCATTGAAGGGAGCCCAATACCTGATCGCCAGAAATGGTAAGCGATACCGTGTAGACGTATTTTAGAGATTCGAGTTCGTAAACGCGTTCAACTTCATCGGCAGCGGATGTTCCGAGGAGAGAACCGAAGGCTACGATGATAAGGCAGGAGAAATAGGAATAGGTTTTCATCATTTAATTGACTGGTTGGTTGGTATTTTCTTTCAATCTCCAGGTTCAGCCTCCAAACAAGCGCCGAAAGAACCCCGGTTTCGAAGACTTCGCCTTTTTAAAACTGAACGCCGCACCGCCCTTGCCCAGGCTGATCCCGTTCGGCTCAAGCGACTCCCAGACGCCGTCGTCGCCTTTGCGCAGCCAGGCCTTGAATTGCGAGCCTTTTGCGGGAATCGGGCCGCTTCCTTGCGGGCCAGCCCAGCCTTCGGGCCGCGTCTTCGGACGCCAGCAGCGGATCTTGATGCTTTCGCCAACCTTTGCTCCGCCTTTGGAGACGGATTCGACTTTGACCTCGACCGTGGCGATCGAGTCGACGAACCGGCCTGTTCCTCTGGTCGATGCAACGACTTCGGTGGCGACGCCGGAGACAATAAGCGTAGCGGCCTTGTCGAGATTTTCCGGGTCGCGCGGCTGAAGGGCGGCGTTCGCGGTTGAAAGGATGCTGACAACGCAGAGGACGGCGACCGATAACTGTGAAGTGGTGTATTTCATTGGAGTTTGGCTAAGCAGATTGCAGAGAACCAGTTATCAGCAGCTGCTGGCGGTCAACGAGGGCAAAAGCAGGAAAACAAGCGACTCCCGTATCTTGGGAGCCGCTCATGGTAAGGAAATTGAAAACTGATCGAGGTGGAGCGTTGTTCGCTGACGACCGAGCACCGGCGTGACTCAGTCCTCGACCCGAGTGTAATAGGTATATTGGTGAGTGAACCCTTTCACTTTTCCGCCTTTGACGTCCAACTGGAAAGCTTTGCCGGCACCATCCTTGTAGTGGTTGAAATAAAAGTGGTCGGAGGGGAGCGTCAGAGTCTTCGCGGCGGGATCGCCGGTCATGTCCCAAGCCACGCCGCTCTTCGTCGTCCAGCGATACTTGCCATTGGCCTCGAGGGTAATCCGACCGCTTGAATACGGACCGTCTTTCGTGTCTTTCAAGAAGCGGTAGTGGCCGGGCGCTTGTTCACGCAGTTTTTTGTCGTTGAACCCGAACAATCCGCCGATCGGGTTGTTGGGCTTGGTGTCGACTTTTTCTTCCGGCGCGGGATCTTGTCTTGGCTGAGGTTTTTCCGATCCCTTGGTCGGCCGACCGATCGAGCGCGTCCGGGTGGCGACAAGGAACTCAGTCCGGCCAGCTCTGACGAACTCGATTCCTCGCAGGTCATTCTTGTAGATCCAAGCTCCATTTCTGGAGGGATCCCAACGCCCCAGCTTACCGTCGATTCGGACTGGCAGGCGCTTGATCAATTCGGCCTTGTTCCACTCCTCGTCGTCGGGCCCTTCGGAAAGGGAAATCGTATTGTCGGGCGGGCTGGCAGCCTGAACCCATTTATGGCTTCGCCCTGCGAGAATAGCGTAGCTATTCGTTGGCCTCGTAGTGCCTTGGCCGATGATTCTCGGTTTCCGCGGGTCGTAGTCTGGCTTCTCGTGCAAGTTTGGCATCGACACGCCGGGCCAATTCTTGGGTGGCCATTCGTCAAACTTGCCGCGCAAAAGCGGCCCTCTAACATTGGTAGAGTAGGAGGAGCGGTCGTAGCTGCTCCAGCGGTAGTAAGTGACGCCACGAGCAGACACAGTGACGGCATTCCGAGGAACTTTCATCGGCTCGCTTTCGAAAGGGATGTGCTCTTCCCAGATCATTCCTTCGGCGAGATCACCGGAGATGGTGTAGACCTTAAGGGTGTTACCGGGCACTTCGGCGGCGGCACCACCAAGGGTGAGGAGAGCGAGGCTCAGTACGGCGAGCGTGCCCTTGCCGCGAGAGCGAGCCAAATTGGATGGGTTAATCATGTCAAAAGTTGTGGTTGCAGATTTTGGAGTCGTGGTAATTGCCAGAAAAACGGGGCATTTCCGGGTAGTGAGCTAAGAGAGTATCAGTCTTCTCCGATGAGATCCAGTATAGCTTTGAGGAGCGCGGCTTTTCTGTCCTGTTTGGATGGCTCAGGTTCCGGTTCACGGACCCGCGAGCGAGGCCCGTACTCGGCGCTGATCTTGCTGATCAGTTCCTTGGCATGTTCTTCGATGTGTTCCAGATCGTCATGAATGGCAGTTTCCCGATCTCTTGGGTCCATTTCATCAACATGATCGTGGATCACGCTGATGAGTTTGGTTAGCTTGCCCAAGTCGGCCTTGAAGTCATCGAGATCGGGGTGCCTGAGACTAGCCGAGCGGTCGAGGTCCTCGATTAAGTCGATTAAGGCAATGATGTCCTCTTGCAGATGATCGTATTCCCGGTCTCGACTGAAAACTTTAACGTCGATCTTAAGTTTAGCGACGTCTTTATCGAGTTCGTGAACTGATTTGATAATTGCCTCAGGCGCGGCTGCTTGGGCCGTTCCGATGAAAGAGGCAATCGCAAGTGCTGCGGCGATTCGTAAGATATGGTTGGTCATATTTTGGTAGTGGTGATGGTTTCTGGAACTGAGTTGATCCGTTTGATTCAAGGGCCAAAGCGCCGTTCCTGGCCCGAAGCGGCCAAAAAAGATTGCGAAAGGTCCCTTTTTGGCCGCTCGGCCATTGATTCGACACTATCAATCCCGACGACGATGCCTGATTTCCATCCCAACGAGCGTGAGATTTTCATCGAGGCCCTCGATCTTGGGAACACCGACGCGCGGGCGGCGTTTCTAAGCGAAGTCTGCGGCGCTGACGTGGAGTTGCGGGCGCGGGTTGAGAAACTGATCGCCAACGACAGCGAGGCCGGCAGCTTTATGGGCGGCACCGCGGTAGAAGAAACCCAGCAGCTGCTGGATACGGGGGATCGGCTGGCGTATTTTGGGGACTATGAGATCATCGAGGAGATCGCTCGCGGCGCCATGGGCGTTGTTTTCCGCGCCCGACAGCTTCAGTTGAGACGCGAAGTGGCGCTGAAGCTGATCCGAAGCGCATTGCTTGCGACGGAGGAGGAAAAGCGGCGATTTCAGCTGGAAGCCGAGGCGGCCGCGGGGCTCGATCACCCGAACATCGTTCCGATCTTCGAAGTTGGCGAACACGAGGGCCAGCCGTACTTTACGATGAAGCTGATTTCCGGCGGATCGCTGCAAGACCGGTTGGCGGAGTTCAGCAACGCGCCAGAAAGGGCCGCTGAACTGTTGGCGAAGGTGGCGCGGGCGATCGATGCAGCTCATCGGCGCGGGATTCTGCACCGCGATATCAAGCCCGGGAACATCCTGATTGACGATCAAGGTGAGCCGCAGGTGACCGATTTTGGGCTGGCGAAGGAACTGGGAAAAGAGTCAGATCTCACCGTGACGGGCCAAGTAATGGGCACTCCCTACTACATGGCACCGGAGCAAGCCGCCGGGCGGACTCACGAGCTGACCATCGCGACCGATGTCTACGGGATTGGCGCGATATTCTTTACGAGTTAGTGGGTGGCGAGAAGCCGTTCAGGGGCGACAGCGTGAGCGAGGTTCTTCGTCAAGTTGAGAACGAGCCGCCGCCGCCGCTGACGGGTGTCGACCGCGATCTGGCGACGGTCGCGATGAAGTGCCTGGAGAAAAGCCCGGGCGATCGCTACGAGTCGGCAGCTGCGCTGGCGAATGACCTCGAGCGATGGCTGCGCGGCGAACCGGTTCTGGCGCGTCGGCCCGGCATTCCGGAGCGCATTGTGAAGTGGACGCGGCGCAAACCGGTCCACGCGGCTCTTTCGGCAACCGCGGCGGCTCTGGTGTTGGTCCTGGCGATTGGTGGCCCCCTGACGGCGATGAATCAAGCCGCTTTGAAGCAGGTGGCGAATGAGCGCGGCAATGCCCTGCGGCAGTCGCTCTACAACGCCAAAATGAATCTCGCGGGTGAAGCGTTTAACCGGCCTGGCGCATCGGAGCACCTCGCGCGGCACTTGCGGGACAGCGCCCCGGAAGCAGGAGAGCCGGATCTGCGGGGATGGGAGTGGTATTTCCTGCGAGCCCAATTTGATGACAACCAAAACCAATCCATTCAAATCCCTGTCCCTGCTCGCCCTGCTCGCCCTGCTCGCCCTGCTCACGTTCGCCCTTCTGCCTGCCTTTGGCTCCGCAGAGGAGAAGGTCTACGAAACAAAAAATGGCGATTCTTTCGTACTGCAAAGTTACGACGAAGAGGATGGGGACTTTACTGCACAAGTCCGCTCTGGCTCGTGGAAAGGAACCATCGTGTTTGACAAGAGCGGCAAGGCCACGTGGCAGATGCGCTTCGACTCATCGCGTTTTCGATTTGAAAACCGTGACGACATTCCGAAGCCGACCGTGCGCAAGGGGACCTACAATTGGGATACGAACGAATTCAAGTTCGGCCTAAAGGTGTACAAGTTGAAAAAGAAGCCGTGACTCTCCGATGTCGAGCCGGTCAATTGCGCTGACCGAGCTGATTAGAAGTTCGTTGCTCGCAGAAGCGACCGGAATTTGAATGCGCCGCGTTCGTTTCCCGTTTCCACTGAACGCAGCCTATGTCAGACTCCGCCGGCAACAGCACGAAGACTCGCTTAGGCGAGCGCAAGATCTTCTTCGACGCGCTCGACATCGATGATGCGGCCGCGCGCAGGGCGTTCCTCGACGGGGCGTGTGACGAGAATTCCACGTTGCGCGCCCGAGTCGAGGCTCTGCTCAAAGCGGACGAGGATACCGAATTCCTCAAGCCGATCACGCATGAATCAGCGCCGAGGCCGAGTTCCACGACGCCGAGCGGCAGACGCTGGACGCCGCCGACTCCCGAGGATCTCGACCAGCAACTGCCGGGCTACGCGATCGAGGCGGTCATCGGCCACGGCGGGAAGGGCGCGGTTTACAGGGGGACGCAGGAATCGCTGGAGCGGCCGGTAGCGATCAAGATTTCTGCCGCCGGAATTTGGCGAGGAACCGGGTTTCGCCGAGCGCTTTCGCCGCGAGGCATTGGCGATGGCGAAGCTTCAGCACCCGAACATCGTCACCATTTTCGACTACGGCAGCGTTGGCGAGATTTTCTACTTTGTGATGGAGTTTGTCGATGGGACTGACGTGCAGCAGCTCATCAAGACCGGCGAGCTGACGCCGGAGTCTGCCCTCGATGTTGTTCGGCAGATTTGCGAGGCCTTGCAATACGCCCACGGTCACGGCTACATCCATCGCGACATCAAACCGGCGAATGTGATGGTGACGAAAGAGGGCTTCGTCAAAGTCGGCGATTTCGGCCTCGAGAAGCTCACTTCAGCCGGGGACGGCGGGGCTGATGTTTCGAACCTGACGATGACGGGATACGTGCTGGGAACGCCGAATTATCTCGCGCCGGAGAGCTACGAAGACGCGCAAAAGACCGATCATCGCACCGACATTTACAGCCTCGGCGTGATGTTTTACGAGATGCTGACCGGCTCGCTGCCGAAGGGAATCAGCCGCGATGCGATTGGCCCGTTTGCAGAGCTGAATCAACACGGGCCGATCACCGAAATCATCTGCGAACACGAACTGGCTGCTGGCGGAAAAAGTCCGGAGCACGGTGTCCGCAAACGACGTTAGTTTTTGCTCCCCTCCTGATCGCGATCGATCGTCATCAGAGCGCTATCGATCATTTCCAGCACGGATCCGAATCGCTCATCTGTATAGTCTACATAATAGAGAGCCCACACTTCCTTGCCGTCCTTGTCATCCTCTTCCCGCTTCGGGTAGCCGACCAGATCCAAAAGCTGAAACGCGCGAGGGTCGGCGTTGTCGATTTCGACCGAGTACACCAGCGATGGCTGATCGTCGTTTGGCTGATCGATTTCGATGAGCAAACGATAGGGCATCCAACGGTGTGGAAAACTTTCTGGATTTTTTGATGCCGAGTGGGGTCTAGGAGGTCGGCAGCCCAACGCTGAGAAGACGGAATCTACAGGCTTCGAATCAGTCTCGAAAAGAGTCGGAATCAC
>JBLHKS010000240.1:0-10196 GCA_047620505.1 Verrucomicrobiales bacterium
CAAAAAAGCGGCGCCAACTTTGTGGCCACCTTCCTCCAGCGCTGCACTGTAAGAAGCCTGAAATTTATCCGGTGGCTGCGCGCCTTCGTTTACCGCGAGGTTCCCTGGAACCGGGCAGTGGACAGACTGCACGAAATCTACGCCAATTTCTAAGGGAAGTTTTCCACACCGTTGCCTCTGAAGCAATAATCGTGATCGAAGGCGAAGTTCGGTTTCAGTATTTTGACGGAAGTAAAGAAACTAGCGTTGGAGCACCCGTAGAGATTTTTCGCAAATCTGAGTTGGAAGAGTTCTTTAAGAAAAGGAGCGCGGAGGCTGCGAAAGCGCCTCAAACCTTTGACACCGGGATCAAAGAAACAGAAGAGAGAGTTGCAGAAGTTGAGCCTTTTGCAAAAGATAGCAATTTCTTTGGAAATCCAGCTGGCCTGCAAATGATTTCGCACCTCCGTTGGATGGTCTCTAATAGTAAAAAGGCACAGTTGCAGTTTCCTCCTGCGGATTTCTACTTTGAAACGGAATTACCTGAGTCGATTGCTGCGGTTGAGACTGACAGCAATGGGAAATTTCAAATTCGGTTTAAGGATCCCGGAGAACCTGTTGTTATCACGTCTGTAGTCGCGTTTGGCTCGACGATAACTTACATGTTCTCCAACTATGAATTGCCGGTTCAATTTTTTACTGGGGCATCTTGGGCGTTAGAATTGGATGAGAATGATTATTTGCAAAAACAAGTTCAGCTTTCACCACAGAACGACACCACTTCTGGACATGCGGCTTCTATCCTAAATTGTAAGGCGGCTTACTCTAGTTTTCTTCCAGATGAGTGACTTGACGAGAGCCTCGAGGAATTCCTCGTCGATGTTCTGGATTTTCTCGGCGGCCTATTCTTCAAGCGGGGCGCGCTGGACGACCGAGTCGTTGAGTTCCGAATATCCAGGGGAAATTTCCTGACCGTTGATGATCAGCTCGTAAACATCGACAACCGAGTCATCTTCGACATTCTGTTTCGCGAGCGGGAGTCCGCCCCCGCGCGAGCCGCGCCAACGCCGCGCCAATCCCAGCCGGCCCGCCGCCGCAGACGATAACCTGCGTTCGTCCCGCGACTGGAATTTCGCGAGCCGCTTCGCCAAACCAATTCGGGTCACCAGAAATCGTGCCGCTGGTTCGCAGCACCTCGCCATTCACCAGATTCGGATGCGCCCGGCCTTCTGCCTGTTGCGCGAAAAGCAGGCTCGACGGCCCGAGCACGGCACCAGCAGCTGCTGTCTTGAAAAAGTGGCGGCGATCGGTCATGTGGAAATTGAAACTTCAATGTGGGAGGCGCAGGCAGTCGATAATCCTTTTCCCCATCGCCACTCGTCTGAGCCGGGAAACCTCGCCTCGCTTTTGAGTGAATTCCGATTTGGGCAGCATGTGAATCAGATCACACTTCACTGCGGTCGCCCAGTCGAGACCATCGGCCCGATCCAGAATAACTTCATTGCGCTTCGCGGGCCGCGTGACGCGAACTGAGGTGCAAATCAACGCATTTACGTGCGTCAAATCCGGGTTTTCACAGCGTTCGTCATTCGAAAGGATGACTGCTGGGTGTGGTCCGGCGTTCTGAAACGGAAACAGGTAGATTTCCCACTGCTTCATTGAACGAGATCAGTTGTGGCGTCGGCTGTGATGAAATTCTCCCACGCAACGTCTTCTTCTGAGTGGCACTCGTCAAAATACCCCTGTGGACGAACGGGAATCGGCACGGGAGGGTCGTACTCCTGCATGATCAGCAATTTGGAACCGCGAACCAAGACGACGGGTTCGATCAGCGCTTCGTCTGCGACTGCGCCGAGTGATTGCTTGGCTTCGCTGATGGAATAGGTCTTCATTTAGTCCATTATCAGTCTTAAAGCAGGCCAATTCAAGTCCGCACTCTAAGTCAAGATTCAGGGTTTTCGCCCGCGAGAAACTTGGGAAGCGGATGATTTGGATCGTTCAATCCGCCTTCCGTTTCAGCTGCGGAAACAGCACGACGTCGCGAATCGACTCCGCGCCGGTCAGCATCATGATCAGGCGATCGATCCCAACGCCGATCCCGCCAGCGGGTGGCATGCCGTGTTCTAACGCTTCGAGGAAATCCTCGTCGATGTTCTGAATCTCCTCGCCGGCCTGTTCTTCAAGCCGGGCGCGCTGGACGACCGGGTCGTTGAGCTCCGAATATCCAGGGGAAATTTCCTGACCGTTGATGATCAGCTCGTAGACATCGACAACCGAGTCGTCTTCGGCATTCTGCTTCGCGAGCGGGACGAGCTCCTTGGGAACGTGGGTCACGTAGCAGGGATCGAAGGTGTGCTCCTCGATCAGCTTTTCGAAAATTTGCTGAGTGACCTCGTAATCTTCCATG
The DNA here is from genome assembly GCA_047620505.1 of Verrucomicrobiales bacterium. Taxonomy (GTDB): domain Bacteria; phylum Verrucomicrobiota; class Verrucomicrobiia; order Verrucomicrobiales; family DEV007; genus JBLHKS01. The sequence goes on from JBLHKS010000240.1 coordinate 2,387, forward strand.
TCAGGGCTGATCTGAACGCCGAGTTCGGCACAGCGCTCGCGGCGCTTCTCATCTGTGTAGGAAAACCAGTCGGCGTCGATTTCTTCGATCAACGAGCGGTAGCTGGCACGTTTCCACGGACGGCTGAGGTCAATGGTTTTCGTAACCTCGCCGTCGCTGTTTTTGTGCTCGATTTTGAGCCCACCGCAAAACTTTTCGGCGAGGTGACAAGTCATTTCCTCGACCATGTCGGCCATCATCTCGAAATCCGCATACGCCCAGTAAGCCTCGAGCATCGTGAACTCCGGATTGTGCCGAGTGCTGATGCCTTCGTTCCGGAAATTCCGGTTCAACTCGAAGACTTTGGTGAAGCCGCCGACGAGAAGTCGCTTCAGGTACAACTCAGGAGCTATCCGAAGATAAAGATCCATGCTGAGCGCGTTGTGACGCGTCTCAAACGGCTTAGCAGCTGCTCCGCCAGCGACGTCTTGAAGCATGGGCGTTTCGACCTCAAGAAAGCCTCGATCACGGAGAAATGTCCGGATCTCGAAAACCATCTGGCTGCGCTTGATGAAAATATCGCGGCTGCGTTCGGTCGCGATCAAATCCAGGTAGCGCTTGCGGTAACTCAGCTCGCGATCGGCGATTCCTTTGTGCTTGTCAGGGAGCGGCCGGAGCGCTTTGCAGAGCACGGTAAGCTTCTTCGCGCGGAGCGACGGCTCGCCAGTCTGCGTGTTGAAAGTCTCGCCCTCGACCCCGAGCCAATCGCCCATGTCGAGAAGCTTGAAGTTGGCAAAACACTCGTCATCGACCTCGCCTTTCGCGACGTGAACCTGGATTTTACCGTCGATGTCGGCCAGCTCGATAAAGCTGCTTTTGCCGAACCCACGCTTCGCGACCATCCGGCCTGCGATCGTCGCGTTTTTGCCCTCCTCGAAATTCGCGCGCAGCTCACCCGGCTGATGCGTCGTGTCGAAACGACCCCCGTACGGATTGACCCCCTTGTCCAGCAGCTGCTGGAGTTTCTCGCGACGAACCGCAATCAATTTGTGCTCACTGACTTCTTCGGGCGCGTTCTGGGCTGGCTTCTTGGACATGGTAAATTGCCTGGTTTTCGGCAGGCGGGAAAAAGACTCAAATTGCGGAAAAAACCAATTCTTTCGGCTACAAGTCTCGGCGTGTCGGCAACAGCCAGAATTCATCCCGACGTGATCCTCGACGGACGCCTCGCAATCTCCAACAAACGCGCGGGCTGGCTCGCGGTCGCGGACCTCCACTACGGCTACGAGGTCGAGCTGAGCCGGGCAGGCGCGCTGTTCCCGCTCTGGGGGATGCAGCGGATCGAGGCGCGGCTGCGCGAACTGATCGCCGACTACCGGCCGGAGCGTCTGATTTTGCTCGGAGACATCGTCCACGGTAGGCGAGCGGTCGCGGAGACGCAGGAGTTTTGCGAAATGTCGCGGACTTTGGCTCCGGAGGTTTCCTACATCGCGGGGAACCACGATCGGGGGCCGATTGAGCGGCTTGTCAGGCTGGAAGAATCGCTTTCGCTGGCCGGTTTCTTTTTTCATCACGGACATCTCGACCTCGCGCCGGGCGAAGATCAGATTGAAATTCGCGGGCACTCGCATCCGACCGTTTCGCTGAATGACGGGGCCGGTTTGCGGCTCAAACTGCCGGCTTTGATCCAAGATCGGCCAAAAACTGGCCCCGAGTGCTGGACCCTTCCCGCTTTTTCACCCTGGGCCGGGGGAGCTGCCGTCGAGGGCGGAGCACCGCGGAGGCGAAACTGGGTTTGCAGCCCGAAACGGGTATTTGAAGCGGGCAGAAAAGCCTCGAATCAAAATGCTTGATGTCGCTTCCGGAAATTGTTACGGTGTTCTTGAATCCTGCTAGATTCCGCTGATTTCAACAGCAACCAATCAAATCCAAATCAAATGAAACCCTTCCAAACCCAAAAAAGGCGCAAAGGCTTTACGCTGGTCGAACTTCTGGTAGTGATCGTGATCATCGGGATTCTCACCTCGATTCTACTTCCGGTCGGTAGCCAGGTGATGAAATCGATGCGAAAAACCACCGCGGGCAAAACCGCGACCGAGTTACGCACGGCGCTTACAAACTACTACACCGAGTACAAAAAATTCCCCCCGGTTAATCAAGGGAGCGGACAGGATACGGAAATTTTTACTGACGGTTCGACAGGATTAATCGCTGCTCTGATGGCGGTATCCGGCCATCCTGCGACTGAGAAGCTGAATCGCCGTGGTGAGCAGTATTTCAGCTCCAAAATGGCAAAGAAAAAGAAAGGCTCTCCTGGAGTTCACAAGAAGGGAAACACCTTCAGCCTCCTCGATCCATGGGGTATGCCCTACATCATTGCCTTTGACTCGAACTACGATGATCAGCTCGAGGTGCCCGAGCGCGAATCCGGCAATGGAACCGAAATTATCTTCACCAACGTCGCTGTTTGGTCCTACGGCCCGAATATGGAAAAGGGCAAAGGCCGCGAGAACAAAAACGACGACATCGGCACTTACTAAAATCTGACGATCTATTTTTTAAAGGGTCGGCTGAATTCGTTCAGTCGGCCTTTTTTTGTGCCTGAACGCTCGAATTTCTCAGGGGGCTTTCGACTCGCCGCGCACGCAGACCAATCGAGACCCCGACCGAATCACGATCGAATTCTCCGTTGCAGCAAAGCCGTAAATTCGATCGCCCTCAGCGCCCAGCGAACTGAGCGTGTTTTCAGCGATGATTTTCGGCTCATCGCGATTCGGCTCCAGGACCAGAGCCTTTCCTCCGTCCTTGCAGAAACAGAAGATTTTCCCGCCAGCGGCCATCGGTGAAGCCCAGCAGCTGCCGGGAAGCCGAGTTTCCCAAAGAAGCTCTCCGTCCGAAAGATCAACGCATTGAAGCGCACCTGCTCGGTTGACGAAATAAACCAGGCCGTCAAAAACCAGCGGCGAACCGAAACTGCTCGTCGCGCTCGCGGTCCAGATGGATTTCCCGGAACCGAAATCGATCGCTTGGCAGGTGCGCGGCGCGGATGAGCCGATCACGATTCGTTCGCCGTCCTCCGAGACACTGGGCGACGCCACGGTGTTGCCCTCGATCCCTTCGATCTTCCAGATTTCCGTGCCGTCGGCTGCGTTTCGGGCTTCAACCACTCCGTTCGAGCTGATCAGAATCCGGTTACCGCTGACGATTGGGCTCGACCACGAAACGCGCGCTTCGCGATCGATTTTCCAGAGGCTTTCGCCGGTCATTTTGTCGATCGAAATCAGATAAGCCTCGCCGTCGTGCTCGGCAAGCACGATGAGCGCGTCCGCCGTTTGAGCGAGCGAACTTCCGAGCCCGTGCATCCCCTTGAACGCGCCGAACTCCGTCGTCAGGCTGCGTTTCCAGATTTCCTCGCCGGCATGATCGAATGCGATCAAGTCGCCGCTTTCGAAAAACGCGTAAACCCGCTCGGAGTCGACCGCCGGCGTTGGCGCGGCGAGCGAAACCATTTTGCTCGCCTCGATCTTGAGGCTCGTCTCCAACTTCTTCGACCAGGCCAACTCGCCGCTTTCGAGATCCCGAGCTTCAACGAAAAGCGAGTCCTTCGATTTGCCCTCTGTGCTCGTCGTAAAAACCAGATCGCCCCAGACAACCGGGCTCGACTGGCCGTAACCCGGAAGCTCCGCCGTCCAAGCGACGTTCGAATCGTCAGACCAGGTCGTCGGCGGATTCGCATCCGTTCGACTCGTCCCATCACCGCGAAACCCGGGCCAAATTTCGGCAATCGCCGACGCACAAAAAGCCAACCAAACGATCGGAAGAAAAAATCTCATGCCTACTCTTCTTCGCCGATCAAGAGCCGGTCAACCTTCGGCGAAAGCGTCAGAACCGGGAAAACGAATTTGCCTCTCGCAGATGAAGTCGATGGTTAACCGGTTTCTGGAGCAAGTGGCGAGCAATCGTCGGAACGTTCAGGATCGAGCCGCGCGCCCGATCGTCTTCCGCGACCAGGCCAGCAGCTGCTGACTTGAGCTCGCGCCAACGGACGTGGTCGAGATCGGGCGCATGGCGGATGTGCCGAAGCAGGCTGAACCACTCGACTCGAGCCCGCTCGACGTCGCCATCGCCAAGTTAGTTGTCAGGATCGTGCTGCCGAATCGACTCGCCCGCATCGCTCATTTCGATGACCTCAGCCGCGCCGGATCCGTAGCCAGTCGGAAGCCCGAGACGAAGGTAACCGGGATAATCGACTGGGCCAAACGTCTGGCGACAAGTCAGCGCAAGCCGATCGCTTCCGCCTTCAGCGATCGCCTCGAAACGGTGCCCGGCCCGAATGTTCGCGAGGTGCACGACGAATTCTTCGATCGGGTAACTCTCGTCCTCGAGCGCTGCCGCGACGGCGAGGCCCTCGCCCTTCTGGAAGAAGCTGTAGATCTGCCCGCGCAAAGTTGGCGTTCCGTCAGGCTCGATCAGGCTGAGCTTCCGCCAGGCGTGAGCCGCACTCCCCGGGGCCGGCTCGCGGGTCGATCCAGTTTTCTCATCGACGTAACCCGTTTCGAACTCAACTTTGACCGTTCGCCTCTCCGGTTCGACCAGCCAAACGCCGTGAGAATCGCGATAGCCGTCCGTCTTAACTCTGGAATAATCGAGCAGCGCGACCACGTGATTGTTGCGCGTCACGACCTGGTCGATCGAAACTCCCGGCTCCGTTTCCGTTAGCGTCGGCGTGATCAGATCGATGACTTGGGATTGCGATTTTTCGTCTCCGCTCTTTGGCGTCTTCGTCAGGCTGCGCCACTTTTTGGTTAGTCGAACTTTGTCGTCTTCGGCCAAGCTCCCGACGGCGATTTCGACTCCGTAAACGGCTGGCTGATCGCCGTTTCGCAGCTTGCAGAGCCGGCCCATCGCTCCAACCCGATTCTGCATGAACAAGCCGGTCTGAAGCGCCGGTCTCCACGTCTTCTTTTTCGAATTGAAGACAAGCGCCTCGCTCAGCGGCACGTCAGCAGCTGCTGACGAATCCTCGCGTTCCCAGTCTCCCTGAGAATTCAGAATTTCCCGGCGAACCGGCCCTAACCCGAACAGATCGCCGTCGCTGCTTTCGGTCCCTTCGATCTCGGCGCGAGTCTCGAAACCAAGCCGGATTCTCTGCTTCGAAAACAGCTTCCCGCAAAGCGCGCGTGCGGCCGCAAACGGCGACTCGTCGCGATCCGTCGCCGATTTCATCACCCGCAGCAGAGTCGGCCAATCGATCTGGTTGCTGCGAGTCAGCTGCTTCGGTTGAGCGTCGTTCAGCCTCGGGCTCGTGTCTGAGGACAAAACGTAACCGACCTCGTCCAAACCGCGCCGTCCCGCGCGGCCGAACATCTGGAGTAGCTCGTCCGGTTCGATCACGCACTCGAACGGTCCTTGCCGATAGCGCGTGTCCGAAATCAGAACCGATCGGACCGAAAAATTGATCCCTGCTGCCAGCCCGGTCGTCGCCACGATCACCCGGAGTTGCCCTGCTTTTGCCAAAGGCTCGATCACGCCGGCGCGCTGCGCGTAGCTCAAGCCGCTATGATGCCAGGCGACGCGATTCTTAACCATTTTCGTCAACTTCGGACCCAGAGCGCGTTGCTGCTGATCGGTAAGTTCCAGGGTCGAGGCCTGCGGAAGCGCCTCACTGATTTTCTGAGCGATCTTCTCAGCCGCTCGCCGCTGCGGCGCGAAAATTAAGAGCGGCGCAAAATCAGCCATCAGCGCTTGGATCGCGAGCCGCTGCCAGAAGCCTTTCACCTGGTTCGGTGCTCGGAACGGCATCGCCAACATCGGGATGTCTTCGAGCGGCACCGGCCGGTCTGCGGTTTGGATCAGCTCCACGTCGCGTCCCAGATTCTTCAGCCAAGCTGCGATGTCCGCCGGATTTCCGACGCTCCCGCTCAAGAGCAGCAGCTGGCAGGAGGAAGGCGAAAGCACGGCCGCCAGCTCATAATTGATCCCCCGGCGGGGATCGCCGATCATCTGGTATTCGTCGATGACGAGCAGCGTCGGCCCTTCGCCTTTGAGAAATCGCTCGCGTTGCGTCTCCAGCGTCGCCACCAGAATCGGCGCATCGACATTGATCGCCAGATCGCCCGTTGCGATCCCGACGTCCCAGCCCGCATCCTGCCATTCCCGCCACTTGTCGTTTGCGAGCGCGCGCGTCGGCACCGTGTAAACGGCTTGGCCCTTCTTGAGCCCTTTCGATTTAACGAACTTCTCGAAAACGTAGGTTTTGCCAGCCCCGGTCGGCGCGTCAACGATCACATCTCGTCCAGCCTTCAAGGCGCGAATCGCATCCGCTTGCCAGAGATCTGGAAGTTCGAGGTGAATCGAGAGGCCCTCTAGCTCCATGTTAGTCAGACTCTAACAGCGCCCCAGATCTTTCAAAACATCATTTTCGACAAACGACCTTCTTCCCAAACACGAATCTTAGGAATTAAGAAAGAAGATCGTGGACGACCTTTCCGTGCACGTCCGTGAGGCGGAAATCGCGCCCCGAATACCGATAGGTCAGGCGCTCGTGATCCAGCCCTAACAAGTGCAGAATCGTCGCGTGGAAATCGTGCAGGTGAACGCGATTTTCTACCGCTTTGTAACCGAATTCGTCTGTCATCCCGTAGTTCAGGCCGCCCTTTACGCCGCCGCCCGCCATCCACATCGTGAAACCCAGATGGTCGTGATCCCGGCCCTTCGTCGTGTTCAAGTACGGCGGACGCCCGAACTCTCCGCCCCAGACAATCAGCGTGTCCTCGAACAAACCGCGCTGCTTCAAATCATCGATCAACGCCGCGATCGGTTGGTCGGTATTTTTCGCCAACTCGCCGTGAATCGGCTCAAGATCCGAGTGATTATCCCAGCGCCCGGTGTTGAGCTGGATGAAACGCACACCGGCCTCGGCGAAGCGCCGCGCAAGCAGACATTGCCGACCGAAATTCTCCGTTTCCTTCGTTCCAATCCCGTAAGCCGCGAGCGTTCCTGGATTTTCCGTTCGCAAATCCATGACCTCCGGCGCCGCCGTCTGCATCCGGAACGCCAACTCGTAAGACTGGATCACGCCCTCCAGATCCCGGTTCACGCGGTCCTGTTTCAGCCGCTCCCGATTCAGCGCTTGGGCCAGATCCAGCGTCCGGCGTGAAAGCGGCTCGACTCCTTCGCTACTCGCGGTGTTGGGAAGATTTACCGCGTCCGTGAGATCCTGACCCTCGGACAAAATAGGCGTCCCGTGACAAGCCGATGGCAGAAACGCGCTCCCGTAATTTTGCGCCCCGCCCGAGGCTGGCGATGGACAAATGGTGATGAATCCTGGCAGATTCTGGCTCTCCGTTCCAAGCCCGTAGGTCGCCCACGAGCCTAACGACGGCCGCGCGAACTGAAAACTCCCGGTCTGCATTTGAACGACGGCCTGTGGGTGATTCCCAACATCGGTGTGCATGCTGTTGATCACGCAGAGGTCGTCCGCATGGCGCGCGACGTTCGGGAAAAGATCCGAAATCCACATTCCGCTTTCGCCGTACTGATTGAAGGCCCAGGGCGACTTCCAGTAGGTATTTTTATTCCCCTTGGTCACCGGTTGGCCGTCGACTTTATCGAGCGCCGGTTTGTAATCGAAGCTGTCGACCTGCGACGGCCCACCGCGCATGAAAAGGAAAATCACGCGCTTCGCCCGAGCGGGAAAATGCGGCTTGCGCGGGATGAGCGGGTTTCGAGCCGCGTCAGCAGCTGCTGTCGAGTTGGCGAGGCCCGCCAAGGCGAGTGAACCGAATCCAGCGCCCGTTGCTCGCAGAAAATCACGGCGGGAATTCGGGAA
>JBLHKS010000241.1:0-10086 GCA_047620505.1 Verrucomicrobiales bacterium
GAAGCGTATTATAACACTCAGCGCAAGCATTCAGCGATCGGCTACCTCTCACCGAGCCAGTTCGAAAACTCCATCCTGACACTAAACTAAACAACAAACTGGTCCAAAAAAGCGTTGCACCTCAATGGTCTTACCTTCGTCCGAGCCGATGAATCCGTTTGAACCTTTGAGGGTTGCGATTCCGCTGATATCGGAGCTCTTATCATCCTCCAGACCATTTAGGGTGTACTTCAGCGGCTCGTCCTGAGTACAGGCCGAACTCGCTATTGATACGGCGATGATCGTTGAGAGGAATATTCTCTGAGTGGTCATGATATTGGGCAGTTTTTCTAAACAGAATTAGCTATGCCCAAGATTAACCAAAATAGAAACCAAAGCGCAAGCCTAATCGGTCAATCGCTTTCGCGAAGCCGCTTCGTCGCCGCACCAGTTAGTTTTAAGTAGTGATCGTTCGGCAGGCCCTCGTAACCGAGAAACTCGACGCCATCGCCGACCGGTAGGTCGTTCGCGCATTTGAAAATCGCGGTCCCTTCGTCGACCTCGTCGAACATCGCGACGTAGATCATTTCGGCACCGATTTCGAAGGCGGCGTCGAACTGTGATTGGAGAAACTCGCCTTTCAAACGCGGGATCTGGGCCAACTCGCCGCCATGCAGGTTCTTCCAGCTGAAACCTGGGAAAACAACGGGCAGAAAATCGATTTCTCGCTCGAGGCACCAGGCCAGATCCGGTGCCCAGACTTCCTCGGCATGCTTCGCCGCTTGCTTCGGATTTGCGTAGCGGCCGATCGTCCACGGGCTGACGACATCAGCTGTCGCGATCAACTTTTGAAGCGCTGGATCGTCAACCGCATCGCGCTTCCCTTCGCGCCACCAACTCGGTACGCCGAGCATGACGGAGCAGCCGTCCGCTTTCAGAAACTCCAGCAGCTGCTGGCATTCGCCGAGGCTGTATTTGCGATCGTCACTGAACCCGATCCCCCAGACTGCGACCAGCGGCTTACCTTCGTGATGCAGGTAGGCTGAGCCGTTTCCGTCAGGCCGAATCTTCCGCCAATCTTCCTGGACTCGAGCCACTTCGCCCGCCTTCAGGCCGCTCAAATCGTACATCACCGCCCAAGCCCGCCCGTGCAAATTCGCGCCTTCGCGAGCATGCGCGAGAACGGCGTTTTTGTGTTCGGTCAGGCGGCCGCCTCCGATCCCGTTGGCAAACCGCTGGACGAACGCGCCATCAATTCCGTAGTTCTTCATCCACTCGAAATGCCGCAGCACGGTCTTGCGATTGTGCGAACTGAAAACGTAAGCCGGGCTGCCATCCGCGTGCCGAAATTCGGTCTCGAAACGTTCGTCTTCGCCCAATTCAGAGACGTCTGGCCAGAGATCGACCGTGACGTTTCCAGGGCCGAACGGCTTGCTCCGATTGCGCGCCCAATGAATCCAGCCTAACTCCGCGCCATCGCCCTCACACGTGAACCAACCTTGATAGCCGACCATGACTTTCCCCTTGAGCGTGGAGGTGTCGACAGGCGGTTCGGCACCCGCGGCCGCCAAAAAAAAGGACAAAATGATAAGGATGAATCGCAGCTGCATCTTGACGAAACCCGCTCTAACACCTGAAATCATGGAATGAAACTCTTCGCCCTGATTTTTCTCCTCGCCGCGTTCGCTTCCAACGTGGTTGCGCAGGAAGCCTACGACCCGAGCCGATTCGAGCGCGAAATCCTCGTCCCTGCGAGCCGTGATGCGCTGCAGTTCGAGATTCTGCCGAACGGCGACATCGTCTTTGCCGAGTTCTGGGGCGACGTGAAATTCTGGAGCGCGGAGACAAAAGCGGTAACGACGCTGGGCCACATCGACACGTTTGCGAAGGGCGAAGTGGGTTTCTTAGGGATGGCCGTCGCGCCGGATTTTCTCGAAAGCGGTTTCATCTACGCGCTGTTCTGCCCGGAGGAAAAACAAGGCACGATGCGGGTCAGTCGCTTCACGGCAAAGGACGGCAAAATGCCTGCGGAGTCTGAGCAGCTGCTGCTGGAATGGCCCTACGACACCGAGCACGTTTTCCACATGGGCGGGGCGATGTTCATGGACGGCAAGGGCGATCTCTACATCGGCAACGGCGACAATTGCCACTGGAATCCGGGGCTGCCGATCGATCTGCGTCCTGGCCGAAAAAGCTGGGACGCGCTGCGTTCGGCTGGGAATTCGCGCGACCTGCGCGGGGCGATTCTGCGAATTCACCCGAAGGCCGAGGGCGGCTACGACATTCCGGAGGGCAATCTCTTCGCGGACGGCAAAGACGGTGCGCCAGAGATTTATGGGATGGGAATTCGCAACCCGTTTCGGATGACCGTGGACGACACGACCGGGATTCTCTATTTTGGCGATGTCGGTCCGAACGTGCTGCCGGAGTTGGGAATCGAGCCGGCTGGTTACGAGGAGATTAACGCGACTGCCGTGGCCGGAAATTTCGGTTGGCCGCTCTTCATCGGGCCAAACGAAAAGTATCGGATTTTCGATTTTGAGAAGAACGAAGTGATCGAGACATTCGATCCTGACAAGCCCAGAAACCCGTCGCCGAACAACACCGGCGCGAAGGACCTGCCGCCTGCGAATCCGGCGCTGATCTGGTACGCGACGACGCCCTCGAAGGAGTTTCCGACACTCGGCAGCGGCGGCCGATCGATCATGGCCGGACCGGTCTATCACTACGACCAATTCGAAGGTTCCGAGATCCGCCTGCCCAGGGAGTTCGACGGCAAGCTCTTTATTTATGAGTGGATGCGGAATTGGATTCAGACGGTCGATCTGGAGTCCAAAGGGCCTGAGATCACGCCGTTTCTCGCGGACTGGAATCTGCGGCGGCCGATCGACATGAAACTCGGGCCAGACGGAGCGCTCTACCTGATCGAGTACGGCGATCGTTGGTGGGAAAACTCGGACAGCCGGATCACGCGGATTGTCTATCGGCGTGGAAATCGCCCGCCAGCAGCTGCTATCACTGCGAGCGTCACCGCCGGCAAACATCCGCTAACAGTTGAGTTCGACGCCAGCGGCTCGAGCGATCCAGATGGCGATCCGCTGAAATTCAAGTGGAGGCAGGGTGAAGACGCCTCGCTGCGCGTCAATTCGGCGGATTTCGGTGAAATCCGGAAACTGAAAAACACTTATCACGAGCCGGGAACTTACGAGGTCAGACTGGTCGTTCGTGATTCGAACGGAGCCGAAGACATCGCCACTCAGACGATCCACGTTGGGAACTCTCGGCCCGAGGTTCGCTTCGAGTCACCGGCTCACGGCTCGTTTTTCGACTGGGGCGAATCGATCGGCTACAAGATCGACGTGAGCGACGCCGACAGCGAAGTCGCGCCTGCCTTGACGGCTGTGAATGGCGAATTCCGCAATCGCCGCTTCCTGACCGACGAAGACGCCGAGCTAAGCAATCCGGGCCTGACGTTGATGCGAAGCAGTACTTGTTTCGCCTGTCATCTGTCAGACGCGCCCTCGGCTGGTCCGCCCTACGAAGCCGTCGCTGAAAAATACAAGGACCAGGCCGGAGTTCGCGATCTCCTCGCGCAAAAGGTGATCAGCGGTGGAACGGGTGCTTGGGGCGAACTGCCGATGCCGCCGCATCCGCAGCACAGCATCGACGAATCCCTTCGCATGATCGACTGGATTCTCGCGCTCGCCCAGAACGCCGCCAGCGCGCCGCGTCCGGGTGCGGAGGGCGCTTACGCGGCTCCTGACAAACCCACAATTCGCGTCGACGAAGGCGTGCTCGTCCTGACCGCCGGTTACACCGATCAAGGGGCCGAAGGCGCGCCGGCGTTGCGTGGCGAAGCTCAAGTCGTGCTCCACTCAAGGCGGAAGAAGGCTGCTCTTTATGATGAGAATCATGGAATGCAGTACGTCGAGCAAGTCGAAGCCGAAAAAGGCATCATCGGTCATTTTGAGGACGGCGATTCGATCATTTTTCGCGAGCTGAATCTGGATGGAATTAAACGCGTGATCGTCCGCGCCGGAAGTTTGAGCGAGGCGACCGGCAAGCTCGAACTCCGTATCGGAAGTCCGGCTGGGAAGCTGCTTGCCGCCGTTGAGATCGAGCCTTCGGGCGATGGCGAGTTTCCTGAGATCCCGGTGGAGTTGTCAGCAGCTGCTGGCTTGATCGACCTCTGCGTCGTGGCGCGCTTCGAAGAAAAGGGCTCGGTGTTGGGCTTGAACTGGATCGAGTTTCCGAAAAAATAGCCGGGAGCCGCGCCGGTCGAGCGGGACGGGCTGGAAGCCCATCCTACTTTGAGCAAAGAGTTGCGTTGCGTCTGCAAACCGGGTCAGAATGAGCGCGATGCCAATCGATCGCCGAACTCTTTTTCAAACTTCGCTGGCGGGAGTCGCCGCCGCAGTTGCTCCTGCACACGGAGTGGAGCGAGCGCACCGGGTGGTCGATACGAACGTGAGTTTGTTTCAGTGGCCGTTTCGGCGGTTGGCGCTGGATGAGCCGGATCGGCTGGCGGAGAAACTGCGATCGCTGGAGATCGATGAGGCCTGGGCGGGGAGTTTTGAGGCGCTGTTGCATCGCGATTTCGGCGAGGTGAACGCGCGGTTGGCGGAGGCTTGCGAGCGGCATGAGCGACTGATCCCGGTCGGTTGCGTGAATCCGGCTTTCCCGGATTGGGAAGAGGATTTGCGGCGTTGTCAGGAGGTTCACAAGATGCCGGGAATCCGGCTGCATCCGAATTATCACGGTTACGGGCTGGACGATCCGCGTTGTGAGCAGCTGCTGGCGCTGGCGGCGGAGCGCGGGCTGCTGGTCCAGGTTGCGGCGACGATGGAGGACGGGCGAACGCAGCATCCGTTGGTTCATCTGGCGGACGTGGATTTGACGCCGCTGGCTAAGCTTAAATCCGGGCGCGTCCAGATTCTGAACTGGCGACCGCGTGGGCCGTTACTTGAGAAATTGGTGACGACGCCGGGGGTGTTTTTTGATACGGCGAGGGTCGAGGCAACGGACGGAATCGCGAAGTTGATCCGGGCGATTCCGGAAGGCCGCGTGTGGTTCGGCTCGCACGCGCCATTCCAGATTTATGAGTCGGCGCTGATCAAAGTTTACGAGTCAGACCTGACGGAATCCGAACTCCAAGCCCTGTTTCAATCCAATGATGTCTGAGCAATTCGGTTTGCCGCCCCGCAAGCGGCTTGAGGGTTACGAAATCTGGGATTCGTACTTCACGCCGACGGGGCGCGGCCAGCAGCTGCTGGCGAATATCGAGCGAACGATGCCGACGCTGGAGAAAGGCGCGTTCAAGCGGGTTTGCCTGTTTGCCGATCCGGCGGACCCGGAAATTCTCGCGCCGCTGGAGCGTTGGCCGGATTTGATGATCGCGATGATTCGGCTGAACGCGGCTGATGTTCGTGGGTCGATCGATTTGCTGAATCGCTGGGTTCGAGATGGGCCGATGATCGGCGTTTATTTTCTCGGCGGCGCGCCGTGCAGCCACCCTGACTTTGACCCAATCGTGACGCGGATCGCGGAGTTGAAAGGCGTGATCATGCAGCACACCTGGAATAAAACGGGAGGGAAGGGGAGTCCGGTGGAATCGACTCCGGCGGAGCTGGCGACGTTAGCGGCTCGGTTTCCTGAGCAGGAGTTTATCTGCGCGCATGCGGGTGGCGAATGGGAGCAGGGGATTCGCGCGGTGCGGGCTCAGCCGAACGTGCTTGTGGAAACGTCAGGGTTCGATCCGACGGCGGGATTCATCGAAATGGCGGTTCGCGAGTTGGGTGCCGAGCGGATCATTTTCGGGAGTCACCTGCCGTCGCGTTCGTTAGGGACGGAACTCGGCAAGGTGACCGCCGCAGACGTGACGGAGGCGGATCGCCGATTGATCCTGGGAGAGAATTTCCGTCGCCTGGCCGCCGCTCAAGCGGTCCGCTGAAATCCCGTCACTCGCTCGGTCGACGACGATGGCGATTGCGAGGGCATCCGCCCCATCGAAAGGACTCGATCGATCACTTCTTTGAGTTGTTTGATCTCAAAGGGCTTCGAAATGAATTCGTCCATTCCAGCTTCCAAACAGCGCTTGCGGTCGTCAGAATAGGCATGGCCAGTGGTCGCGATGATCTTCGCATGAGCCGTTGGGCAGGGCAGCTGCCGAATTCGGCGAGTCGCCTCAAGTCCGTCGATGTCCGGCATCGTGACGTCCATGCAGATCACGTCGTAAGTCCGAGTTTTGGCGGCCTCGATTGCCTCCAATCCGTTGTCGGCGGTGTCGACCTCGTAGCCAAGTCGCTCAAGGGTCAACCTGGCGACCATCTGATTGATCTCGTTGTCTTCAACGAGGAGGAAAACTTTTCGGGGAGCCGCGACATGGCCTGTGGTGTGTTGCGGAGCCGGGTTCGCAGGCTGGAACGCGGTTCCCTGGCTCGCGTCGCGGGCTGAAACCAGGATTTCGTCGGAAATGTCCCGAAGTCGACTCGGAAACTGAGCAGCTGCTGCCGAAACCGGGCGCTGCGGAGCCGCAGGCGGCGAGAGAGGCCGGATCTGTGGAGGCTCATCGACTGCGTGTAGCGGTTGAACTTCGTCGAGCCGCAGGCGGAATCGGAAAATGGATCCCAAGCCAGGCTCGCTTTCGACTTCGATCGCGCCACCCATCAGTTCGACGAGATTCTTTGCGATCGCGAGCCCAAGCCCAGTGCCGCCGTAGCGCCGCGCAGTGGAGGGTTCACCCTGCTCGTAGGGCTTGAACAGACGCGAAAGCTGCTCCGCTGACATCCCGATTCCGGTGTCGGTAACTTCAAACCAGAGATCCCATTTTCCCTCGCCAGCCGGGGCTGAGCAGACGGAAATATCGACCGTGCCCTGGGCGGTGAATTTGATGGCGTTGTTGACGAGATTCCAGAGCACCTGGCGGACGCGGAGATCGTCGCCCATGACCTGCTGCGGCGTTACGTCGGTGACCGTGTGGCCGATCTGAAGGCCTTTTGCGTGAGCATTCGGGCCGAAAACCTGAATCACTTCTTCAAGAACGTCTTCCGGTGAAAACGGCCGCACTTCCAACTCAACGCCATGCGAGCAGATCTTCGAATAGTCGAGAACGTCGTTCAGAATTCGAAGCAGAGAGCGGGTCGAGCGCTGAATCGTCTGAAGATAACCGCTCTGTTCGGCATTGAGATCGGTTTCGAGAACCAGATCGAGCATTCCAACGATTCCGTTCATCGGCGTCCGGATTTCGTGGCTGATCGAGGCCAGAAACGAGTCTTTGGAATTCGAATCGGCTTGGGCGTTGGTGCTGGATTTTTCGAGCTGCGTTGCCTTGTTGTCGAGCGACGAAACGATGCAACGGAGCGTCGCGATCAGCGGATTTTCGCTGGGCCGCAAAATAGGGACGGATTTGGTGTGCTCTGGATATTTTCTATAAAATTCAGCAACGATTCCGTCGAGCTGCTTCATCGTCCATTCCTGCTCTGCGACCTTTTGTCGAAGCTCGTGAAGTTCGCTCTCGACCGATTCGGAGGCACCCATAGCCGGGAGCGGATACCTCTCTGTATCGGACGATGATTCTTCGTAGTGCGGCGGCGTAGTCCCAAGCTGATTCATCACAAGTGTAATTCTAAGATGTCTGAATTTTAAAAATTACGGTTTTTATAATGATTCCGCAAGCATAATTTGAGAAATCGCTCAGCGCGGACTTCTCGCAAGCTCGACTTTCTCCGCTAAGCTCGCCCTGTTCAGAGCCCCTTCCTTCCCAGGAAACAGCCAGATCTCCACTGGTTGATGGGAAGAAATCTGGGTTGGAATCGGATTGGCTCATCGCTTCAAAATTATAAAAACAATAGATCGTTCGAGGAAAGACATTGAATTCGCCTGAAAAATTCACACGTTGACCAACTGATTCTCGTCACCCCGAGCAACCGCCTTCCCACCCGATCCTTGGCTAACGATTTCCTCCCATCTTCGACCGGGGCCGCCAGCGCCGTTTCGCCGCCTGACCGTGGACTTACGGCCGGCGTCAGCGCTGATGAATATTGGCTGGACCGGCTCGCTGGCACTCTCGAGCGGCCTGTCCTGCCCTACGATCTACCCGCCCGCGCAACGCCGGCTTTTCACTACGCTCGGGTGAGCCGCGAAATCGAAGTCCGCCTCGACACTGCGCTGCTCCAGCTCGTTCGCCGCGAACGCGCAAAGTCGATCGAAGACGTCTGGTG
Organism: Verrucomicrobiales bacterium; assembly: GCA_047620505.1. Classification (GTDB taxonomy): domain Bacteria; phylum Verrucomicrobiota; class Verrucomicrobiia; order Verrucomicrobiales; family DEV007; genus JBLHKS01. The sequence continues at coordinate 8,199 of JBLHKS010000241.1, forward strand.
CGCCGCTTTGGCCTGCGTGATGCATCGCTACGACCCCAGCAGCTGCTCGCCGATCCGCATCGGGCGCTCGGCTCCAACACCGACCAATCGGCCCCATTGCGATGACGCGATCGCTGACCTGATTCTCGCTTTCATCACGTCGACTCGCGTCGCGGAGGTCCAGTTCAACGAAAACACGACTTTTACCGAAGTCCTGAAGGCGATGATTCCAGCCGATACCGAGCTGGGATTCCCCGCCGAGGGGATGCAGACGTTGGCGAAGCGAAATCTCCTGAGTCTTCGCCCCGCGCTGCCGGTCGTCTTCGGTTCTTACCGATCTTCGCGCGTCACTGCGGCCGGTTGCGATCTCGCATTCTCGCTTGAGCCGGGCAAAGGCCTGACGCTCCAGTACAACACGTTTCGCTTCACTCGAGGCGGCGCGAATCGCGTTCTCGGCCACGTTTTCGGGCTGCTCGCGGACGCGATTCAGAACCCGTCGGAGTCGCTCGGAAATCTGCAGCTGCTGACTGAAAACGAACGTGAGTCGATGACCGGCTGGAACATCAGCGGGAGCGACTACCCGGGCGATCGCTGTCTCCACGAACTTTACGAAGACGAGGTCGAGCAGCGCGGCGAAACGACGGCTCTCGTCGCTGGCGGAACGGACATTTCGTTCGAAAATCTCAACCGCCATGCCGAGCAGATTGCCTGGTATCTCGCTCACAACGGAGCCGGTCGAGGCACGCTCGTCGCGATTTACGGCGAGCCCGGATTCGATTTTATCGGCGGAATGCTCGGGGTCTGGAAAACGGGCGGAATCTGCATTCCGATCGACTCCCGAATGCCCGAAGAGCAGGTCGGAGCGATCCTCACCGCCGCGCGTCCCGCGCTGATCGTCTGCCGCCAGACCGAGCCGCATCTTCGGCACGAATTTCTTCGCACAATCGAGCTGAAATCGCTTCCACCCGCCGGATTCGCATCGCCAGTTGATTCAGGCGCGCGCCCGCCCGTCACGCCGGATGAAATCGCGACGATCGTTTTTCCCGCCGGCAGGAACGGCCCGCTTCGAGGCGTGATGAGCTCCCACCGCGCTTTGATCAATCGGCTCGCCTGGGTCTGGCGCGTTCATCCGTTTGATCGAGGCGAAATCGCAGGCTCGCGAGCGATCGCGAACACGTCCGTTTTTCCCTTCGAAGTTTTCTCTCCGCTGCTGGCCGGCACGCCCGTCGTTTTCTTCGATTCGGCCATTACGAAGGAGCCGCGCCAGTTTCTCGAAGCTCTCGCGACGAGTCGAATCACCCGAGTTGTCTCGCAGCCGGTCGTGCTCGAAGACGTCGTTCGAGAGCGCGAAACCGCAGGCGACGAGCTGCCCGATCTCCGGCTTTGGTTGACCATAGGCGGGCCGCTGCGTGTCCACACCGCGCGCCGATTTCAGGCGCTGTTCGGCGGCGCGACCCTGCTCAACGCGTTCGGATCGTCAGAGACCACGGGGCTCGCCACGAGTTTTGAAACTCGCCAGATGCCGACGGATTCGCTCGTCGTCCCGGCTGGTCTGCCGTTGGCGAACACGAAAATTCGAGTGGTCGACGAAAATCGTCAGGACACGCCGATTGGGATTCCTGGCGAAGTCTGGATCGGCGGCGACTCGCTCGCTCGCGGCTACCTGAACGATCCCGACGGAACGGCCGAATCTTTCCCGAGCGAAGCGGCCGAAGGTGGCGGCGAACTGCGCTGGTTCCGGACAGGCGAAATCGGCAAATTTCTACCCAGCGGCGAAATAGAAATGGTCGGCCGAATCGACGAAGCGATCGAAATCGACGGCGTTCGCGGGCATCGCGGCGAGATCGAGCGCATGCTGCGAGCCCACTCGGAAGTTGACCGAGCTGCTGTCCGCGTTTCCCGAGCGCCA
>JBLHKS010000242.1:0-10052 GCA_047620505.1 Verrucomicrobiales bacterium
TCGAGCTTTTCCTGATCCGCTTTGCTAACGCGCCGACTCATCCGCTTCGAAGCGTCCAGCACGGTGTCGAGCACGCTCCTTCCCTCGGCCAGACGCTCGACCTGTTTTGCTTTCTCCTCAGGCCGACCTTCGATAAACATCTGCTTGTAGAGATTTGAAGGCCACGAACTGCTCGGCAGTTGAACGCCGTTCGGCGAAATTGAGAGGCTGCTTCCACCAAGCGAAAGGTAGCTGAACCGGGTTTGAAGCCCGATCTGCCGCGCCGCGATCTGATCCATCGAAATCGAGTTCTTAAAATTCGCCGCACCCGGATGAACCGCGCCGCTAAGCCACGATTTTGACGCAGCGTGCCCGCCATCGACCTCGGGATGTGAGGTTCCAGAAATGATCGAAAATTCGTTCCGCAAATCGGCCAGCGGCTGAAGGTATCTCGGCAAGTCGTAGTCCGAGCCTGGCTTTTCCGGGATGAGGTTCGGCGGGTAGAACGAAAGCTCAAAGCAGATCGCGACCATCCGGCGTGGCTCAGGTGAATCGGACACCGCAAATGTTTCCAGGGCCGGCAACGCGAGACCAACTCCGGCGCTCCGAAGAAATTTACGCCGTCCTGGTTTTGGGGATTTGTCAGGGTTCATTTTTTCGATTCTCAGGGCCTACGAAAGGCTTCACTTTTGACGACTTCGTGAAGAATTGAGCGAAGCCCGTAGTCGCTCGATTTTGCGTTGGCGACGATCCGCTCGATCTCGGCCCGATCAGAAAATCCGAGATTTCGTCCGAGTCCATAACTCAGGAGCTGACTCGCAATCGCGCGCGCCATCGCCGACTCGTTCTCAATCAGCAGCTGCTTGTACTCGCGAATGCCGGAAAATGCTCGGCCGTCGGCTGTGACTCCAGTCGAATCGACGTCTGCGCCACGCCGATATTGAACTCTTCCCGTGCCGAATGGATGGATCAACCGATCCAGAGGTTTGCCTTCACCGCGAGTCCGGTACCAGTCGCGCTCCGCGCCGATCACATCAAAACTCTCAAGAGCAAACCCGGGAGGATCGATCGATTTGTGGCAGCGATTACAGCTATCGTGATTGCGATGCTTGGCGAGTTGCTCTCGAATTGTCGACGCCCCACGAATGTCGGGCTCGACGGCCGAGACGCTCGGAGGCGGCGGCGGGGACGGCGTTCCGAAGAGGTTTTTCAAGATCCAGGTGCCGCGCAGAACCGGCGAAGTGCGCGTTCCATCGGCCGAAACTTTGAGGACGCTTGCTTGAGTCAGAAGTCCGCCGCGAACGCTTTCTTCAGGTAGTTCGACCCGGCGCATTTCCAGACCTTCGACACCTTCGATGCCGTAAAACCTGGCCAAGGGCTGGTTGAGCATCGCGAAATCGGAATCAATGAAATTCTGGACGCTGTGATTCTGGCTGAGGATTTCTCGGAAGAACGAATGCGTTTCATCGAGCATCGATTGCCGCAACAGACGGCTGTATTCCGGATAAACCCGGTTATCTGGAACGGTAAAATCGATATCGCGAAGCCGCAGCCACTGTCCGGTAAAATTCTCGATGAAGCGTTCAGCTTTTGGATCTGCGAGCAACCGCTCGACCTCTTTTAGAAGAATGTCAGGCTTGCTCAGCTCGCCACTTCCGGCTAACACGGACAGCTCGCCGTCCGGCATCGAACTCCAGAGAAAATAGCTAAGCCGAGACGCCAGAGCGAAGTCGTCAACGAACTCAGTTCCGCGCTCTTCAAGAAACAGAAACTCCGGCGCGCAGAGCATTCCCTTCAATCCTCGCCGAAGCGCATTTTCGAAACCCGCTCCTTCGTCGAACGCCAGCTGCGCGAGAGCGACGTACGGCTCAAGTTCGCCGTCATCGGTCGCGCGCCGAAATGCTCGCGGCAGCCAGGTTTTCAGAATCGCCCGAATATCGTCGATCGTTCCGTTTTCCGGATCGACTTCGCCCAGCAGCTGCTGACGACTCGGCGGCGGCCATTTTTCGAGCGGACCTTCGATTTCGACATCGCCGATGAAAACTCCTGGTCCTTCGTACGTCTCGACTGGTACTTTCCACCAGGGAAATCCGCCCTCCAGCGCAAAGGACCAATTGTCGCTCCGCTCGCGAGTTCGGTCGATGAGCTCAATCGTTGTCAACTCAGTGGGAACCTCGACAAAACCAACGACATGCGAAGCGATCTGCCCGGTCAACCCGCCGTCGACCCGAACCACGACCGGTTGGTCTCTCCGAACGGCCTTCATTTGCACTCGAAGGCGGTAGGTTCCAACCGAAGACACGCTGGAATCCCACATCGGCAGACCTCGCTGGCCGAACATCTCAACCCCGCCTTCCGTCTCGATGTCAGCACCGGAGGCTCGCCGCGACTTCGTGAAATTTAGCGTTTTGTGAATGCGTTCCGGCTCCTGCGGCGGCCCGAAAACTTGATCGAGAACCAAATCGGCAGCCTCGATGTAGAGGACGAGTTGCTCAGGCGACAGGGCGAGCACGGAGCCGATGTTGTCGAAGCCGTTGTCGTTCGAATCGTCCGGAAGGAGCCGCTGAACATCGACGTAAACCCCGAAAAGATCACGAACCGTGTTTTCGTACTCGTTTCGGTTCAGTCGGCGAAGGACAACTTCGCGAGAAGCGGCGTGGGCGTCCGAAAGGGACTTGCCAAGAGAGTCAAGAAACCGGCCTCGAGATTCAGCGTCCGGCTGCTTTTTGTTTTCGGGCGGCATTTCGCCCTTGGCCACTCGATCGTGAAGAAAAACCCAGCGGCGGCGGATTTCGGCATCGGAAAAATCAGCCGAGAGCTCCTCGAGATCGAGATCGCCCTTTGTTGTCTCGCCGGAGTGACAATCAAAGCAATGCGCCTCAAAGAAATCCGTCAGAACAGGATTTTGAGCCTCCGCCGAGCCGAGAATTACCACCAGAAGCGCAAACGCGATTTTAAACTTGATCGGCATGGTCCCAAAAAGGGACAAAGCCGAAAGATCGCGTGTTCAACCAAAAAGCCCCGCTCGATCAGCGGCGAACCAGAAACTCGCTGACTTCAGCCGGAATCTTGTCGCCGTCTTTTGCCGCCAGTTGCTCCATCAGGCCGGAAATCTCTCCGGCGATTCCGTCGCGCATCCGCTCGACCAGTTCCATGCCCTTGCGGGTGATCTGGACCATCACCTTGCGGCGATCATCGGCTGCGTGGAGACGCTGGACGTAGCCTAGCTTTTCCAGTCGATCGACCAAGCCAGTAGCAGCTGCTGTCGAGTGACCCATCTTTTTCGAGATGTCGGTCATCGTCAGAAACTCTTCCTTTGCCAGATAACCAAGTAAGAAGAACTGGGCGTAAGAAATATTGCCCTTGTTCAACTCCTTGGATAAATCCAGCAGGAACGAGCGCTGCGTGAACATGATAAAGTCGGCAAGACGACCGGCTTCGGCGCTGTTTGTTGTTTCGTTTTCCTTCACTACCTGCATTTGAGTCACCTCCAAGGTTTTTAAAATTTCTGCTCGGGCTAAAAGTTTAGGCGTATTGGAAGCTCAACGCAAGTGAATCTTTGGAATTGCTATAATTTTCAGAATCAGAAGCTTCCTGCACAGGCCAATACTAGGTCGAATCTTTAGTTAAGCAAGAATGTTTCGCAAATTTTATAATTTAAGGCGCGGATAATTTCAAATTTAAGAACTTGTCCTCAATCCGAATTGTTCGCCTTTCCCAGTTTCCGACCTTTCCGTTCCTTCACGACGCTTGAATTTCCCGGCCCCTCCCTGAAGTTCGCAGATCGATGTAAGGATCGTCAGTCCTTTCCCTCAAATGCGCGTGACCTCCGATTCCCGAAAATGAACATTTTCACCAAACCACTCCTAACAACCGTCGCCTTCCTCGCGACGATTCTGCCGTCCACGGCCCAGAATTCGTCAGACGACGGCGGATTCGATCACTCACACTCCGCACTGACTCAGGTTCTCGCCGAGCATGTGGAGGACGGCCTCGTCGACTACGCCGCCCTCGCCAAGTCTCCCGAGCAGCTGCTGGATTATCTCGGCGAACTCGCTTTCATCCCGAAATCGGATTTCGACTCGTGGACTCGCGATCAGCAGCTCGCTTTTCTCATCAATCAGTACAACGCCGAAACGCTCGAGCTGATGATCGAGCACTATCCGATCAAGAGCATCAAGCTGATCGGCGGGGTGTTTGGAAATCCGTGGGAGGAGCCAGTCGTTTCGTATTTTGGCCAGCCGGCGACTCTCAACTATCTCGAGAAAGACGTAATTTTGGCCTACGGCGAGCCTCGAGTTCATTTCGCGCTCGTTTGCGCGGCGCTCGGCTGCCCTCCGCTTCGGAATGAGGCCTTTTCGGGCGATCGCTTGGACGAACAGCTCGATGAACAGGCCGGGGTTTTCCTCAAACAGGAATTCAAGAATTACGTCGACCTCGAAGACGGCTCGCTTCATCTCTCCCCCATCTTTAAATGGTACGGGAGCGATTTTGGCGAAACGGAAGCCGATCTCGTCGCCTCCGTGAAGCCCCACTTGCCGGAAACCGCTGCCGCCAAGCTCGCAAAGGAGCCAGATCTCAGCTACACGTTTTACGATTGGAGCCTGAACGTGAAAGGTGCTGAAATTCCGGAAAAGGCACCGACCGGTCTGCAGCGCTGGATGCTCGAAGGTCTCCAGAGAATCGATCTGCTAGGCCCGTTACGCCACATCGCTTACATTATCGGCTATGTCGTTTGCTCAGTGCTGCTGTTCTCCGGCCTGATTCTTACGCTCTCTGGCGGATTCCTCTTCGGCCCCGTTTGGGGAGTCGTGATCGTCTCGCTCGCATCCAACCTCGCCTCAGCGACCTCGTTCTTGATCGGACGCTACGTCGCTCGAAAACCGATCGAACGGAGATTCGGCGCGAACGAAAAATTCAAGGCGATCGACAACGCCGTGGCCGAGCAGGGCTGGAAAATCGTCTTCCTCACTCGACTAACTCCATTTCTTCCCTACGTCGCTCTGAATTACATCTACGGTCTGACCAAAGTCCGGTTCTGGCCGTACGTGGCAGCCAACTTCGTCGGAATGCTGCCTGGAACGATCGCTTATGTCTGGATAGGATCGTTTGCCAAAAACCTGACCGAGCTGGCCGCAGGCGGCGGTAAATCGCACTGGTCGACAACCGCACTTCTGGTCGTCGGAATCGGCGCAGCCTTCACCGTTAGCATTTACATCACGAAGATCGCGCGGAAAGCCCTCGCAGCCCACGTCCCGGCCGAAGAAAAAGCCGAAACTGAATCCGATAAAACTCCAGCCTGACCTTTTTTCATGAGCAACACCGCAGATTTCCCAATTCCGCCTCAAGACGAGCATAACGAATTTCTCGTCTCCAACGTCCACCCATCAGACTGGGTAAATCCCGAGCCAGCCCCGAAATACAACCTCGTCGTCATCGGCGGCGGGCCTGCCGGGCTGATAGCAGCTGCTGGCGCGGCGGGACTCGGCGGAAAGGTCGCTTTGATCGAACGCCACCTGCTTGGCGGCGATTGTCTCAACGTCGGCTGCGTGCCGTCCAAGGCCTTGATCAGCGCGGCGAGAATTGCCCACGATGCTCGGAATGGAGCGGAATTCGGGGTGAACGTCATCGGCGTTGACGTGGATTTCGGCAAGGTGATGGAGCGGATGCGAAAGCTGCGCGCGGGCATCTCGCCGGTCGATTCGGCCAAGCGCTACACCGAGGAACTCGGCGTCGACGTCTTCATCGGCGAGGGAAAATTCGTCGATGGGAAATCGGTCGAGGTCGCAGGGAAGACTCTGAATTTCGCAAAGGCCTGCATCGCGACCGGAGCCCGTGCGGCCAAGCTTCCGATCCCCGGACTCTGGGATGTCGACCCGTTGACGAACGAGACGGTCTTCAGCCTGACCGAGATGCCAAAACGCCTCGCCGTGATCGGTGCCGGGCCGATTGGCTGCGAGTTGGCGCAGAGTTTTGCTCGGTTTGGATGCGAGGTGACGCTCTTTGAAGCGGAGTGCAAAATTCTCCCGCGCGAAGATCAGGACGCGGCGGAGATCGTGCGCGAATCGCTTCATCGCGACGGGATTCGTTCGCTCTGCGAAACCAAAACGACGAACATCGATCGCGAGGGCGACGTGAAGCGGATTCACTACGATCGCGACGGCGAAAGCCACGTTGACGAGTTCGACGACATTCTCGTCGGAGTCGGCCGCGCGCCAAACGTGGAAGGTCTGAATCTCGAAGCGGCCGGAGTCGAATTTTCCAGATCCGGCATCACCGTTAACGATAAACTTCAGACTTCGAACAAGCGAATTTTCGCCGCTGGCGACGTCTGCCTGAAATACAAATTCACCCACACCGCCGACGCCGCCGCCCGGATCGTTTTGCGCAACGCGCTCTTCAAAGGACGGGCCAAAGTCAGCGCGCTGACCGTCCCCTGGTGCACCTTCACCGATCCAGAAATCGCTCACGTCGGCCTCTACGAAGCTGAGGCGAAAGAGAAAGGCATCGAGGTCGAGACTTTCGTCCAGAAATTCGACCACATCGATCGAGCGATCCTCGAGAGCACCACCGAAGGGATGGTCAAAGTCCACGTGAAAAAGGGAACCGATAAAATCATCGGTGCGACGATCGTCGCGCGGCATGCGGGCGAAATGATTTCCGAATTGAGCGTGGCGATCACGAATGGAGTTGGCTTAGGAAAAATTGCCAACACGATTCACCCCTACCCCACGGAAGCCGAAGCGATCAAGCGCGTCGCCGATGCCTACAATCGGACGAAGCTGACGCCGTTCGTTTCTAAGCTGTTTAAGAAGTGGTTGGCGTGGCAGCGGTGAAATTGACTGGAGAAATCCGTGCTTATCCTGCTGGCCGCGTCGAGAGCTAGGAAATGGCAGGCAAGATCCAGCCGGTAAGCTTTCCGCTGCCGGACGAACCGGTTTTCGACGAAATCATCGACGTTCGCGCGCCGATTGAATTCGCTGAAGACCACATCGCTGGTGCCGTAAATCTGCCAGTCCTCTTCGACGACCAACGCGAGCGAATCGGCACGCAGTACAAGCAAGAATCTTCGTTTGAAGCGCAGAAAGCCGGTGCCGCGTTGGTCTCTGAAAACATCGCGGGCCATCTCCGCGAACACTTTCAATCGAAGCCCAAAGAATACCGCCCCCTGATTTATTGTTTTCGCGGGGGCCAGCGATCGCGCAGCCTGGCGAGTGTCCTCAGCGAAATCGGATGGTCAGCTGGAATCGTGGTCGGCGGCTACAAAACTTATCGAAGTCACGTCCTGACAATGATCGAAAAACGATCGCAGGCGCTCAATTTTCACGTGATCAATGGGCTCACCGGTTCTGGTAAAACGGTCTTCCTTTGGGCCCTGAATTCGATGGGGGCGCAGGTCCTTGATCTCGAGGGCCTGGCGAATCACAAAGGTTCTGTGTTTGGCCAGGACCGCGAAAATCCGCAGCCTTCGCAGAAGCGTTTTGATTCGTTAGTCTTTGATCAGCTCCAGGGATTTTCTGAATCCCGTCCGATTTTCGTCGAAGCCGAAAGCGCAAAAATCGGCCGGCTCAATCTTTCGCTGCCGCTTCGGGCGCGCCTGCGAGAATCGCCCGTGAGCGAGCTCGTTTCCCCGACTTCTTCCCGCGTCGACTTCCTCTACCGCGACTACAGTAGTTGGCTAACGGATCCACAACGCGTAATGGAAACGATCGACCGGCTGCAGCCGTTTCACAGCGGAGAAACAATCGCCCGCTGGAAAACCTGGTGCGAGGAAGGAAAATGGCGCGACCTGATTGGCGAGTTGCTGGAAAACCACTACGACGAACGCTACGGCTGCGACAAAGAGAAAAATTATCGACGGCCGGATCGACAGATTCATTTGAGCGATCAAACCGATGCGGTGATCCAGAAAAGCGCGGCTGAATTTCTTAAAGGAGTAGAGTAGACTTGAGTCCACTCGGATCGAGTTTGTCTGCTCGCCAAGCGGAGTTGAGCCGATCAAATCCAGCTTATCTGGATCAGCCCGGATCGCCAGCAGCTGCTGGAGTTGAAGCGGCATAGCCGTTCGAACCGTGAGTTGGCTCAACTTCGGAGACCGTCGTGCTGATTTCCCAAATTTGTTCGCCCGACTGACGATCAAAACACAGCAGACTTCGAGTCAATCCGTCCGGAGTTGCGTTCGCCAGGAAAACTCGACCCGCCGCGACGACCATGCTCAGCTCACAATCAGATCACGACGACCGCCTCTCCGAAATTTCCGCGCCATTGCGCCAGCGCATTTCCGGTGCCAAGTTCCGATCGTCTCACGCCACAACCCCTCCATAATTGATTATGCGAACAGCCAAACACATCTTTTTCTGGCTCTCAGGCGCAAGCACTGAAGGTCTCGAGCAGTGCCCCACTTGGGAGCAGCGCAAGTACGTTGCCTTCGGTGCGACGGTGCTGGTTCCGATGATTTTCGCGTTCATCGCGGCGGCTTACGCGGTCTCGACTCTGACCGAAAGCTGGTTTTTCATCCTTACGATCGCGGCCGCCTGGTCCTTCATCATTCTCAGCATCGACCGGGCGCTCCTCGCAACTTACCGATCGTTTCAGCCCTTTTTCAAACGCATCGGCCAGTTCCTGTTGCGCTTCGTCGTGGCAATTTTGATGGGGTTGACGATCTCGCACCCGCTAACGCTTCTGCTATTCAAAGACACGATCAGTTCGGTAGTTGAAGCGGATCGCGACGCCGAAATCGTGAAGGTGCAAGAGGCTGCGGACGTGGACAAATCGGCCGTCGAAGGACGAGTCACCGGCGTCGAGGCTGACATCGCGGTGCAGCGGCAGCGTTGGGATGAGAGCTTCAATGCGGCGTTTCTTATCGAAGATGGTTCGGCAGGACGGGACGATCCCACGGGAGAAATGAGCGACGCCGCGAAGACCGCGATGGCGGCGCAAGTGGCAGAGGAAACTGGACCACAACGCGAACGGCTGACCGCTTTGGATGGCGAACTCGGTACCCTGACGACCGGTTACGGCAAGATTCAGGAAGATCTGGATTTCTGGCAGCGCGAGTTCGAACGCGAAGTAAACGGCCAACGCAGCGGGATCGTCGGCGTCGGCCCGCGGGCGAAAAGCATCCGCGATGACCAGCTGGCTTGGCGGCGGCTTGAGGCGGAGCGAATGGCCGGGCTTTTGCAGACGATGACGACGCAGCGCAACGTAATCTCTGAAGAGGTCGCCGAAATCCAGGCGAACGTTCTCGGCGAGTTCTCAGCAGCTGCTCAGGTGCAGGCGGCGAAAATCCTGGCCGAACGCGACCGAGTTGCCGGACTGAAACGCCAGGTTCAGACGGAACAAGCGGGCATGTTCGCCGGGCAGCAGCAGAGTCTGCGTGACGCGATCACCGGCCAGATCGACACGCGATTGGCTGATTTGACGCGGCTGCAAAACGAATTGACCCAGCTTTCCGTCGACGAACAAAATCGCGTCGCAGCACTGCGGGCAGAACCGCGCCGGGATCTTTTAACGCAGACCCTCGCTCTTCACGGCCTGTTTCTCGCAGGAGAGGAAGGCGGCACTTTCGCGCTCTCGGCGTATATCGTGTTGGCTCTGCTTTTCATGCTCGTCGACACGATCCCGATCATCGTGAAGTTCTTCTCAAAGCACGGGCCCTACGATAATTTGGTCGACTGCGACGAAACGAGGTCCGATCGCGAACGCGACACGTTTCTGTCGAGCTACAACCGCTACATGGACAATCTCGGGGACAGCCAGCTTCCACATTTAAGCCGCACGCGCCCGGTGGAAGTCGCGCTCTCCGATGGGATGGATCGGTCTCGAGCGGCGAAGGAATTTCTGGAGCACTTGCTGGAATTGGAGCGCGCTTTTCAGGGTAGAATCCGGACTGAGCGCGAAGAGCTCGTGGCAGTGGGCGATGAGAAGTCGAAGCAGCGAATTGAAGTACTCGACGACATATCGAAGACGTTTTACGACGATATGCGGACTCGGATGGCGAGTTTTTTCGATGCGGGAACGAGCGCGTCGCCGGAATTCAGTTAGGGCGACGGTTCAAGGCCTCAGGCCTACTA
>JBLHKS010000243.1:0-9839 GCA_047620505.1 Verrucomicrobiales bacterium
CAAAAGCGACAACTGAGATTTCATAGGCGTGTAATTTGGACGGCCCTTGGAGGTCAGTCAACGGGGACTGTCGGGATAGGAAGAGAAGAAAACGAGATGCGCCCACCAAACTCGCCACGGAGCTGCCAGACCGAAGGAGCGGATCCGGCTTCAAAACGCGAAAGTTCTTTTCATCGAGTAACCAGAAATCTAAAACCGCCGTTTACACAGGTTTTCTGATAATTCCGGGCTACCAGCGCTGATCGAGTAGCACTGCGTAGAATTCTTTGCCGCAGTGCTCACACTTCAGGTCCATCACGCTGAAAGCGATGTTCTTCTCGGTCCAATCGGTTTCTTCCCTCGTTCCGTGGACGGACTCCAAAAGGTCGGAACCGGTTTGGATTCGATACACGTTCGGCGAGGCACAATGCGGGCAATCGGCGTCCATCATCGGTAGACCTTTTTTCGCAAGTCAGATCGGTGACTTCCAGTCGCGCATGTCAAATCGAATGCTGAGGTCAATCCGGCCTCTCACTCCTTGCTCTTTTGCTCTTCGATATGGGCCCAATCCCCCTCATTAGAGTGATAAACCGTCCAGACTTTATCGCGCTGAACCAGCCAGATCGAGTGGAGAGCGTCTCCTTTGAGGTTAAGCCAAGGCATGGATGACTCCGTGTTGGTGATGCGGACGGCGCTTGCCAGAAAGCGAATATTGAAGGAATGAGTCACCCCATTTCGTCTCTCAGCTTCACGGATTGGCAGGGCCTCAGCCAACCACTTAAAGTCAGCCATGTCCCCGCGTTCGCCCTTTCCGATCCATGGTTCAGCTCTCGGGAGCGTCCACCGATCGTCACTTTCAAATTCAATATTAATGAATTGATGTGAATGAGTAACACTGTGGAAATCCTCGATCTTCATCACGCGCTTCCCGAGCCAGTCATTCAATTCAGCGATCCCAGCTGCCGGGATCTCCGCGGAACCCGAAGCCGCTTCGACCTCGTCTTTCGCGCAGCCCTGGACCATTGAAAAAGCGAACAGGAGAGGAACGACTGCCAATCGCCGGATTTCCAATCGGGTTCCACGAGAGAAACTTTTGCGTCGATTACACATATTGGGCATCGACGATAGCCAGTGTCTGGGTACCTGCAAGTCTGCGAATCAACTCCAACCAATTCGGCTGGAGTCACGCTGCATTCAGGACCTTCACTTTCCAAGTTCATGCAGATGCTCAAGGGCGCTGCTCAGCTTGGTATAACAAAAAGCACGGCCAGCGCGGCACTCTCTGGGAAAAGCGGTTTGGCAGCGTTCTTATCGAGGACTCCGAAGACGCTCTGCGCACCATGGCCACTACTCGCGCAGTCAGCGCGAACGACCGATTGCGGAACTGGAATGCCGGGAGTTGGTAGCGCTCGAGGAAGAATCTTAAAGGAGCATCATCAAGCCTTCGTCGCCATACTTTTTCGCCAAGCGTCGGCGTCCGAGATACTCGAATTCCAGCTCAGGCGCGCTTCCTTCGGCTGCGATGCAGGCAAAGGGCTCGCTGACGAAAACCTGACCTTCGTCCGTGATGGGCTCGATTCTCGCGCCCCGACTGGTGTGCTGCCCGGAATACGTCTGCTTATTCAAAACGGGATCGTTGAACGAGAACAACGGGCCCGCGTGAAGCGCGATACGGATCCCGAAATTCTGGGAAAACCCGCGTTCGATCCAGTCGGTGTCTTTGACGAGCGAGCGGAGCTTTTTGGCAAACCGCGCGGCCTGGTTGACGGTCTCGAAAACAAGATAGAACGCGTCGCCCCAGGTGTTGCGGAATTGGATCCCGGGTTCATCGTCGCAGAGCTTGGCGGACTCTTTGAGAAACTCCGTGATGTAGAGCGGAATCTCCGATTCAGGCATTTTGCTGTAGCCTTTCAAGTCAGCAAACAGGATCCCTTTCACCTCAGCCTTGAGCCCGCTTGTTGTAGTTGAAATCATGGTTCCCCAATCGATGTTCGAAACAGTCATGCGATGGACCTGCTCGAATACGTGGCAGTTCGGAAACGGATTCACAATCGGTTTTTGCGCCTCTGCGAGTTGAACCAGCCTAGTAGGCGTGTCGAGCATTTTGCCCCGTAAAACAGCAGCCCCAGCCAGAATCCGATTCGCGTAATTAAACACTTCCGAATTCGCGCTGCCCAACTCGCGAGACACCACGGCGATCGAAGAAGCCTGGTTAAGGTCGCGCTCGAGACGCTGCCCCCAGGCCTCGCCCGCGGCGCCGAATTTCGCGAAAAATCGGCTCAAATCCTCCAAAGGTGCCGGCAGCACGAAATGAATCTCGCCCTTCTCCTCAAGCATCGCTTCGAGAAAATCCAAGTCGCCGACTCCGATTCCCGTGGCGTAGGCGACTTTCAATCCGGATTCGCGGATCTGAGCCCGCATCTGTTCGCGAAGCACGCCAGCGTCTTCAATCTTTGGCAGGAAAATACCGTCCTCACACCAAGAAGGAATCCCTCCAAAAACAGCCACGGGCGGGAGAGGCAGAGCATGGCGGAAAGGCGCGTCGTCGATTCCGAGTTTTTTCGCCAACATCAGCGCCTGACGACGTGTTGCGCTCACCGAAGCAATGTCGTCTGGAGCGACTTCGATCGCTTCCTTGTAGGCAGCAGCTGCTCGTTCGCTCTCGCCTTTCACTAGAGCCGCCTCCGCGATGGTCGAAAGCGTCCAGAACGAGCGATCGCCTTCATCAACCGCTCTTTGGCAGATCACTTCGACCTGCGCCGCGATCTCTCGTCCAGCCTTCGGGTCGCCACTGATCACAGCCATCGTTGCGGCGTTGATCCCGGGGTAGTAATCGCGAGTCTGCTCAAACGCAGTTCGATAAGTCCGGTAACACTTTTCGAGCGCCTCGCCCTTCTCCGTTTCGTCCAACGCCGCCTTCCAACTCGCTTTGTAGCTGCTCGCCAGAAGCCCGAGCGTCTCGCCAGTCCGATTCTTTTCATCTTCAGCGATCAGCTCCTGGAGAATCGAGCTGGCGCGGCCGGTTCTGCCCGTTCGCAACAAACCCAGAGCATGCAATTGGCGGAGACGAACCGATTCAGGCGTGATTTTTGCCCCTTCGATCACGACCTCGTTTGCCCAGAGCGGATAACCTCGTTGCAGTAGCGTCTGGCCCAGAAGCTCAAACAATCCCGGGAAAAGCGCCCAGATGTGCTCGACTCGGTCCTGCCAGATCCGCCGCAAATCGCGGGTTGGAATGGCCTCTTTCGCCCTCAGTTTTTCCTCGAGTTTTTTGAGACAATCCAGTTCCTCCTGGGTTCCATCAGCTGCGATCTCCGGCGGGACGATCTGATAGCCAAGCCTTAACAGAACTTTCAGAGTGTTGACGGCCGTCGCTCGGTCATTATCACGCTCACGTTCCGACAATTGCTCGTATGGGACGAGGCCCGGATGCTCTTTGCTGGCGTCGTTTCGCTCCTGGCCAAACTTCCAGCCATCAGATGCCCGCTCGAGCGCCCAGACTTCGTGAACGTTTTCGGCGAGGTGCGCGACTGCCGGAGTGAGCTGATCCGGGAGTTTGACGTCGGAAACGTCAAGGGGCGATGGAGTGTATTCTGACATTTGAAAGTTTGTAGTAGTTCAGGCAATCCATGTGGATGAGAAGCCGAAGCGATTCGAAATCGGCTATTAATATTCGGTCGTCATTCCCAACATATATTTCGCTCCGTGAAAGGTTGGGGATCGTTGTAATTCGGTCCCTTTCGCCAATCATTGTCCAATGGCCACGCAAACATTCCAGCAAATCCTGCCGCCAAGGCGTAACCACACTTTCGATCGAGAGGCAGCCTGCAAATGGGTTCCCGTTGACTCCCGTCACCGATGCGCCTGAGTCCAGATCCGATGGAAACCCACGACACGACTCGAATCGCCTTGATCTCGGATGCCCACATCTCGGCCGACCGTTTAGGCGAGGTCCGTGGTCAAAACATGGCGCAAAATCTGGAGCGCGTCGTTCAGCAGCTGCTGGCCGAGTCGCCTGACGCGGTGATCGCGACGGGAGACGAATCTTACCGAGACGGTCAGCCGGGCGACTACGAAGTCTTCGAGTCGATCCTCGCGCCCGTTCGCTCGGCCGGGATTCTGGTCCATCTGATGGTCGGAAATCACGACAATCCGGCCAACATGCGTTCTCCGATTCAGGAAGCCACGACGGTCGAGATCGGCGGCCTGCGCTGCATCCTGACGAACACACAAATCAACATCGAGACGTCTCCGGGTCGGTTTGGCGAGTTGCAGCTCCAACAAATCGAAGCGCTCGCGAATGAGCAGCCGGATCGTCCGGCAATCGTGATCGGACATCATCAACCTGAGCTTCCGCGAACCGATTTCGCTCCTGATATCGGGCTTCAGGACACCCCGGAATTTCTCGACCTCCTCGACCGACTGCCGAATTTAAAGGCTTACGTCCACGGCCACACCCACAGCTGGAGTCAGGCCCAAACTCCCGGCGGCAAGCCGATCGTCAATCTGCCAGCGGCCGGATTCGGATTCAGATTCGCGCCGGATAGGCCGATGGGATGGGCTCTGGCGACGATTTCCGATCAGCAGCTGCTGGTCGAATTGAAGGCGCTCGATCCGTCGCATCCGGAACACGGCCAGCGAGTTGCGATCGAGCTTTGAACTCGGCGAGAAAAAAGTCTTCTAATGTCAGACAATCCGTGTAGAATCGCGGCGAAATGCGAGAGTTTGCCTACATCCATGAAGAGGGAAAAATCCCCGAAACGCTCCAGGGCGTCCCTTTTCTTCAGTCGTTTGAGCAGGAGCATCTCGACGACGTTCTCTATTCCAGCAGCATTATCGAGTGCGACAACGGAGACGTGGTCATCGAGGAAGGCGGGAGCGGCTCGCGGATCTATATTTTAATGGCCGGCAGCGTCGATGTGGTCAAAAACGACGAGACGCTTGCTTGCTTCAAAAACACTGGCGACATTTTTGGCGAACTCGCTGCTCTTGGCGATGAAATGCGTTCGGCAACGGTCAGAGCGAACACCAAAACGTTTCTCCTCGCTGTCGATCAGAAGTTTCTTCAGGATATAAAGCCAAAGGACGCGAATCCAGAATTTTACGCGGCATTTTATGAGTTTCTCGCCCGGATGATCGCCACGCGATTGAAGGCGACGTCAAAGGAATTGGCGCGGCTCGACAAGGCGCTCGATGAGGCGAATGCAGAAATCGCAAGGCTCAAGAGCTAACGACTTTCAGCTCAAGAGCCTGGATCGCGTTCCCGCCTGATTTCTGGAACGGACGCGGCATCGGCTGCGCAACGCCGTTTTCATCGATCGTTCGAACGCGGATTTCGTATTCGCCCGTTTTGACCGCTGGCAGCAGTGCTGCGTAGTGAACGATCGAATTTCGCAGCGGCCATTTATCGGGTTTGCCGTCCTCGCCGATTTGATGCGGAATCGACTGGATTGAGTCGATTTCGTCACCCCAGTTTCCGTCCGGCGGCGGGAGAATTTCTGCGTCCTGCCACGGCGCGGTCTCAAAATATCGATCTTCGAATGGCCATTCGTCCTCAGCCGGCTTGAGCCAGAATTGGACCTTCGTCAGGCCCGCTCCCCCGCTCTGCGCCACGCCGGTCAGCGGAATTGGCTCGCCTGCCTTCGCCGTTTTCGGCCAGTTCAAAATCCTTGCATAACTTTTCATCTGAGAATCGACGTCGTTGCCCTTTTCGGCGTAGGTATCGTTGTTCGTGTGTTTTGAAGTCAGCTGAATCTGCCTGAGCCACTTCACCGATTTGAAACCGTACGAATCCGGGACCAGAATCCGAACCGGCCCTCCGCGATCCGGGCTAAGCCACTTTCCGTTCAATTTATAGCAGACGATCACGGGCTGATCGCCGGGCGGGTCTTCGAAAACGCGATTGATCGAGAGCGACGAGCGGAAAAGCCATTTCGGATCTTCACGATGAAAGCCGTGGTAAAAAACGCGGCGAACTTTCGGGTCAGGCCCAGCTTTCCAGATCAGATCCCGCAGCGGGACGCCTTCCCACAAGCCCATGCCGAGAGGATCGGCGATGTTATTGCAGGTCATCACTTTGAGATAGCGGACCGCTTTGGTTTTTCCCAACTCCAGCAGCTGCTGAAAAGTGAACGCCGTATCGTCCTCGATTCGCATCGGACGCCGAACCCGCGCCTCGCTGTCTGGATCTGGATCGGCGAAAACCTCGAGTTTCCACGTGTCGCGAGTCAGCCCAGCCTCGGCGCGTTCCTCCTCAGACATTTCTGAAATCTTCGGCTGGATTCGACCGACATAACGAAATTCTTTGTCCGGTGTGAGGTAGGAAAGCCCAGCAATCGCCTCGAGCACAGCGGGGTGATCGAGCGCATTTTCGGCAAAAAGGCGAGAAGCCGCGAGACCCGCGCTCCCCCCGGCGGCCAGGCGAAGAAAAAAGCGGCGAGTAGCCGCAGAGTGGTCATCGAGGACGGCTTGAGGCGATTTCATCCGGCCAAAGTAAACGAACTTCGGCCCGCGAGCCTAGACAAAATAATCGTCCGGCATTTGAAACGCATTCTGGATCAAATTCGGCTTAGGCGGCTTTCCTTCGATCGCAATGACCTCAAGGATATCAAATCGAAAGAGGATGTCGGGCTTTTGCAAGCGCCGCAGCCAAGCCAAGGCACCGCGGGTGATCAACCTCTCCTTATCCTTCGTCACTGCCGAAGCCGGCTGACCAAAAAAGTCGCTCGTCCGCGTTTTCACTTCGACAAAAACCAGCGTGTCATTGTCTCGGCAAACCAGATCAACCTCGCCACCACCTTTCGCCCGGAAATTTCGCCAGAGAACATTCCAGCCCCGGATCGTCAGCCAAGTCCCCGCGATTTTTTCCCCCCAGGCACCGATAGCCTGATTACTCATCCGCTCTTCGCCACCTTCCTCAGTTTTCCGCGTCAAAACGCAGGGAGAGCTGAGCGATCGGTCGAAATGTCTGGCGATGAATCGGGCAAGGCCCATAACGTTCGAGTTGGGTCAAATGATACTTCGTTCCGTAGCCTTTGTGCTTCTCGAAACCGTACTCCGGATACTTTTCCGCGTGCAGAAGCATTTCGCGGTCGCGCTCAACCTTGGCGATGATGCTCGCCGCCGCAATCGACAGACTCGCCGAATCGCCTTTCACCACGCCCACGTGATGAACCGGGAATTCCGGCAACCGAAGCCCATCGATCACCGCCGCATCCGCCTTTGCGCTCAGGCCCTCGAAAGCCCGCCGCATCGCCAGGTGAGTCGCCCGAAGAATGTTAATTTCGTCGATTTCTTCAACCGTCGCCCGTGCTGAGCACCAGACGATCGCGTCATTCGCCGTGATCTCTTCGTAAAGACCATCGCGACGTTTCGGCGACAGCTTTTTCGAATCCGTTAGAACCGAATGCTCGAAATCGAGCGGCAAAATGACAGCAGCTGCTGACACCGGACCCGCCAAAGGACCGCGCCCGGCTTCATCGATTCCCGCGATTAAACGGAATCCCTCGGCACGCAGCGTTGATTCCCACGCCAAGTCAGGCATGGCAGCGGAAAATTACTCGGCCTTCTTAGCGCGTTTGCGCTTGCCCTTTTTAGCCTTGGCCTCAGCCCGATCAGTTCGAGTCTGCGCATCAGCCTTGACCTTCCAGCCGTTTTTAGCAGGCCGAACAGTCGAAGCTGCTTTGCCAACGCGGTCACGCAGGAAGTTAACCTTCGAACGGCGAACCTGTCCTCGGCTGATGACTTCGATTTGCGCGACTTTAGGCGAATGAATCTGGAAAACGCGCTCAACGCCTACGCTATTGGAAATCTTCCGAACCGTGCAAGCCTGGTTCAGACCAGATCCGCGGCGACCGATGACAATTCCCTGGTAGATCTGGATACGCTCCTTGCCACCTTCAACAACCCGTGAGTGCACTTTAATAGTGTCGCCCGGGCCGAAAGTCGGCACGTCATCCTTCATCTGTTCTTTTTCGATCTTATCGATTACATTCATGGCAGTAGCCGCGAAAACGGTTCAAAAATTCCCTCAATTTCTGAGGGGCGTAATGGATAGAGACTTTGTTCCTGAACGCAAAGAAAAAGGGAACATTTTTGTTGCGGAATTGGAAGAGTCCCCGAAGATCCCCGTCCCGCCACAAGGCGGTTTTTGTGTCACTACGGAGTGGTAGCTCAATTGGTTAGAGCACCTGCCTGTCACGCAGGAGGTTGCGGGTTCGAGTCCCGTCCACTCCGCCACTTTTTTCCTTCGTAAGCCGTTCAAAAAAAAGGGAGAGGCATTTCAGGGGAAATTGTTCTTTTTCCTGTATGATTGATTTATGACAATTTGTCCGCTGAATCAAGCCCGTATGACCAAGAGTGACAGCGATTTCCCCCCTCACCCTCCGGAAAAAGGGCAACGAGGTTTCAATCTACAAGGGGCGCGACAAAAGTCGCAAGGCGGACTTCTTCACCACCATCTACCACCTTGGTGGAGTGCGGAAAAGAACCACCCGCCGCAACTTTTCCGATGCCAGAAAGCTCGCTGACGAAGTGCTCGAAAAGATGGCACAGGTCGAGTTCCTATTTCGCTTAGCCATGACGACTGGGAATTGTTGAAGAAGGTGGCGAGGGATCGCTCGGCCTGGCGGCTACTCGAGGACACCAAAGCCGCCTCTAAGCTCTTGGGAAAGGACGCCTCACTGGGGAAAGGACGCCTCACTGGGGAAAGGACGCATCACTGACGGAGGCTGCAGAATTCTGGATTTCTCCCAACCAGAATCACTCGAAGATCAAGGTCCGTGACTTGTACGAACAATACATTCGCCACCTTGAGAGAGACGCGAGAGATGGCGCGGATGGCGGTCTTGTCCCCGGCAGTCTTCAGGCGAAGGCCGGATTATTTGTAGGCGCGATCAGCCTCCTCATCGGCGGTCCTTTCTTTGCGATGGTCTCCGCCACGGAAGCGCAAACGTCCATCCTGAAATCGATCGAGCGCAACACGACACCGCAACGTGAACGTCAGACGATCATGAGGCCCTTGAGCATGATGCAGAATACTGCTTTCGTCTAAGCATGGGAAAGACAGTCGTGGTGAAGCGGGGATGTGGCTGCGGAGACGTGGTTATCATGTTGGCGTTGATTTTGGGATTTATGTATTATGTCTCAATGAAGGGCTGCGAAGCGCTTGTTGATGTAGTCGATGCGCTCGAAGAGCCCGCTGAAGAAGAAAGCGCAATGGATTGACGCCGCGCGCATCGCGTGGCGCTCACTCAACGCATCCCTGGAGTCCAAGGCAATCGTGATGAGAAAGGCCTCTCCACGACTACTCCGCCTGAGTCGCGCCCGCGACTGCCTTGCAAATATCGTGGGTGAAGGTCGCAATTCCGCAGAGCCGTGGCAAATAGTCGCCAAGAAACGCAATGCGTCGCAGTTCGCCAGAGCCGCTCCCGTTGAACCTTTCGGGCTCGGAGGTCCCCTTCACCAGACTGCCGTCAGTCATAAAGCAACTCCGGTTATTATAAATCGAGAAGCTGTTCCCTTAGTGATATAGGCGTAAAAGAAGATGAGGATAGATTTGGTGTTCATGTCGGGAGCGTTGGTTGGTTTTTACTTTGGGCCGGTGTCGATTGGTCAGGAGCCGAAAATACCCAGCAAGCCGATCACGATCAGATAAATCGCGACGATGTAGTTCAGGAGCGGCGGGCGGATAAAGATGAGAATGCCGGCGATGATGGCGATGATGGCAGGGAGGTTGTGTGTGCCCAGCATGGGCGAGATGTAAATGGGGTGCAAGTCCCCTGTAGAAAGACCAGACATGATGAAATCATGAAGAAACTACCACCAGAAGCCAACTGCGTGCGGGCAACCGTTCGTGGGGA
>JBLHKS010000244.1:0-9798 GCA_047620505.1 Verrucomicrobiales bacterium
GGGCGGCGTCGCGAGATAGCCGCTACCCGCCGTGATGGGAAGACTGGCGAGCAACTTTTCGCCGTCATACACATCGAGGAGCTTTTCCACGGTATCGATCTTGATCACTCGATTTCGAAACTCCGGCACCTCAGGCAGGCTGGAGATGGGCGTGAGATCCTCAATCTTGAAGGGCTCGACGACGTTGATCACTTTGACCACGTCACCCGGCTTGAGCGCGCTCATTTTCATCGGCTGGTTGAGATGTTCGACCAAGTCCGGCGAAGTGTGGAAACGCTCGGTCAGGAACTCCAGCAACGAATCATAGGGCAGATATTTCTGCTTGCTCTGCTCGGCAGGCTTCCTCGGCACCTCGCCCACAAAGTCGAGGTCCTCGGGACGAATGGTGTATTCCGTATAGAGCTGCGAAAAGCTGGAGAGATCGAGCGTGTGCGTTTCGATATCCGTTTCAGGCAAGCCGTTGGCGCGTTGATAACGAATCAGCGCCTTCGTCGTGAACTCGCCAGGACGACCATCGACCTTGCCCGGGCCAAAGAGCTTCGAATCGAGAAAAATCTGCAGCCGTAGAACAGGCTCGATCGGCTCAGGAGCCTTCGGAAGCGCGGGCTTCGCGGTTGCGGTTGCGGTTTCAGCGGTGCCGGAAGGGGCTGCGGCATCGACAATTGGCGAAGTTTCAGAAGCGGCTTCGCATGCGAGGCCGAGTGTAAGAGCGAGGCTGGTAAACGGACTTACGAGCGAGGAGATCATCAGGCGTTTGGGGAGTGGAAAGCTGGTTTACTCTAACTTACGTCTCACAATCCGCAATTCTTGCACCGCGATTCGTACGGTCAGATTCAGCTCCTTGAAGGTGTCTACTCAGGATTGTGGCTAGCGTCAGGAAATCAGCACGCAACGCTGGCATTTGATCAAGCAGCTCTTGATCGAAAGCGCCGTGCTCACGGTTGCGGGCGGAGTTGCCGGAATTTTTCTGGCTTGGTTCGGCTTAAACTTGCTTTTGAAGTTCAACGCCGGCGCTATCCCCCGCGCTGCAAACTTCGCGACCAAATCTGAACGACGCGATGCGTTCCGGCGCGAACCGGCAAACTGGCGATCGATCACATCACTTCGTGCGTTACGGCTTTTCTGTGCTTCAAATTTCGCTGGCGCTCGTTCTGCTGATTGGCGCTGCGCTGTTGATCCAGAGTATCGCCAAAATTCAGCAGGTCGACCCCGGAATCGACGCCCAGCAGCTGCTGACGGTGCAGGTGACGATGACGGGCGCGGCCTACGAAACTCGTGAGCGGCGGGTCGCTTTCGATCAGGGCCTGATCGAGGAAATGAACGCGACCCCGGGTGTCGACTCGACCTCAGCCGTTTCAGTCAACATGGTCCACAAAGGCTGGCCTTATCCGTTCTCGCGTTCCGATCGACCGCCACCGACTCCGATGCAGGCTTATCTCGATGGGAGCACGCGAATTGATCGTTTTCGATCATTGTTAGTCGGTATGTTCGCCATCGCCGCAAGCATCGTTCCCGCGATTCGCGCAATGCAGGTGAGCCCGGCGGAGAGCTTGAGAAGTGATTAATTCGTAGATTCGACTGGCAGTCGAATTCAGGGCTTCCGCGACTTCGATTGCCAATCGAAGCTACGTCGGCGCCGAAGGAACCAAGGTAGAGTTAATTTGCGGCCTCCCATAAATATGGGAATATGGGAGTATGAAGACGACTCTCGAACTCCCCGATCTCACCTTTCGGCAAGCCAAGATGACTGCCGCGAGTCAGGGAGTTACCTTGAAGCAGTTCTTCACCGAAGCTCTCGAAGAAAAACTCCTGAGTTGCGCCAAACGCAAGTCAGCAGCTGCTGACGAAGAATCCTCGCCTGCGTGGATGGCTGGCTTTGGTCAACTTTCGGATCTGGCGGATGAGAACGCCAGAATCTTGCAAACCATCGAGGCCGAATTCGAAACGATCGAGCCGGAGGACCTCGCGTGATTCTCGACACGAACGCCCTGTCGGCGTGGGCCGAGGGGACTGCCGAAGTCGAGGCTCCGCTACGCGCCGCGACCCGGCTTGTCGTTCCCTCCATTGTGCTCGGCGAATATTACTTTGGTATTCGGCAGTCGCGTCATCGCACGCGCTACGAAGAATGGTTGAAGCAAAACCTCCCCCGCGTGGAGTTGGCCACGGTGACCAGCGCGACGGCGAGCGCGTATGCGAACATTCGGCTTAGCCTGAAGTCAGCTGGCACGCCCATTCCCGCGAACGATGTCTGGATCGCGGCGCTCGCGCTTCAGCACGATCAGCAGTTGCTGAGCAACGATGCCCATTTTGATTGTGTCGATGGATTGGGCAGAATTCCGTTCTGACCCTCGTCGGCATCGCCGCAAGCATCGTTCCCGCGATTCGCGTGATGCAGGTGAGTCCGGCGGAGAGCTTGAGAAGTGATTGATCAAGCTTCGGGCAGATTCTCCAAGTCGGACAAATCCTGAAATTGGCCAGTCGCCGCTTGGTTTTTCGAAGACTGGCAAGATCGATGACCGGAACCTCAACCCCATCATGATGAAGAAATCGCCTCGATTGCCACGCAGATTCGAACTCCAATTCAGGCAACGAAGTGATCAGGTCGATTTGGACAGGCCGCATTCCCAAACGAATAACCTGTTCTGGCGTTTTGACGCTCTTGAAAGCAACCGGAGGCAGCAAAACATCGCTCTGTGCACAAGCGTCGCGGATCGCTTCAGCGTTTCGTTCAGACGGCTCGACCCATAGATCCAAATCGCCGTATAACGCGGATGACCGTGATACGAAACTGCGTAGCCGCCAACAGCAAGGTAACGCACACGCTCAGCGTTGAACGACTTCAACAGCTGGATGAAATTTTGGCTCCACTCCATTCGGATACAATTGGCGACGCAGTATTTCGGTCATCGACACACGCTCTTCCGGCGTCAGCTTCGCCATCCGCG
This sequence comes from Verrucomicrobiales bacterium, assembly GCA_047620505.1. Taxonomy (GTDB): domain Bacteria; phylum Verrucomicrobiota; class Verrucomicrobiia; order Verrucomicrobiales; family DEV007; genus JBLHKS01. The sequence continues at coordinate 2,946 of JBLHKS010000244.1, forward strand.
CTTTCTGTCCCTCAGCTGCTGCTTCGAAGGATTTTTCAACGACGACTACCATGGCTCGTTGACGGTAAACGCGCTCGGAGTGGACTCAACTCGCAGTCCAAGCAAATTCGCCAATTCGATTCCCGAATATCCGCATGAATCGAGGAGTAGATGCGAATGAAAATCCGAGCCGCCGTGACCCTCATCATCGCTCTCGCCCTCCTCGCTGACCCAGCAGCTGCTGAGGATGTCCGCTCGCCCTCGCCGACTGCATCGACCTCGCGATCCAGCACAATCTCGAATTCGAGTCTGGCCTGAAGAACCCTCTGATCGCCGCTCAGGATGTCCGAATCGCCCGAGCGGCATACGAGCCCAATTTCAACGCGAGCACGGACCTTCGAGACACGACCTCACCCGGCGGTGTCGATTCTCAGACAAGCCAATTCTTCACCGGCGCCCAGACGATGCGTGAGAACGTTAGCGCATGGCTCGGTGTGTCGCTGCCGACGGGCGCGACGTGGTCGATCCGGGCGAACAACACCAACACCAACACCGATGTGCGCGATTGCGGGGGCGCGTTTTCCAATGAGAACGGTTTCGTGGGCGTCGAGGTCCGGCAGCCGTTACTGCGAAATCTCGGGATCGATTCGAATCGGCTTGGGATCGAATTGAGCGAACTGGACCTCTTGGACTCCGAGTCTTTGCTGCTCAACCAGCTGATGAATCTGGTTACAAACGTCGAGTTCGGCTACTACGATCTCATCGCCGCGCGCGATCGGCTTATGATCTTCCGGCAGTCTTACGATCTCGCGGATCGGCTCGTGAAATCGCACCAGAAACAGGTCGACGCCGGGCGCATGGCGCCGCTCGATGTTAAGCAAGCCCAAGCGGCGGTTGCGAGCGCTGACGCGGCTTTGTTCGCGGCGCGGAATCAGGTCACGCAGGCCGAGATCGCACTGAAGCTGCTGATGACGGCTGATTTCGCGAGTTGGGCGGATGTAGAGGTGACGCCAACCACCGAGATGCAGCAGCGCGTGATGGCCGACGTCCTCAATGCGTTAAACTCAGTCGAGTCCAGTGCCGAGCGTGTGCGGGCGACAGTGGAAGCGCGAAAGTTTGCAGAGGTCGCGCTCGGAGCCGAGGAAACGAAGCGGCTCAACGGCAAGAGCACGAATTTCATCGTCCTACAGCTGCAGGCGGACCTGACGCAAGCGCGGCTGAACGAGATTCTCGCGATTGTCGACTACAACCGGGCGCTGGCGACGTTGGCGTTGCGCGAGGCGTCGACTCTGGAGAGACATTCGATTTCATTGGAAGATCGCAAAAATTCGAACGACGATCCAAAACCTTAACTCATGGAAGCCAACCCGACAGAAGCGTTGCAGGAGCCGATTCGAAAGCGAGTGGGTGGCTCGCTCAGCCGCAAGCCCACTGGCGAGACTAGTGATGAGCCAAGCCTAAACTGCCGGAAAGTATAATTACCATAACTTGTACTTTTAGAAAGTGTGGTTCTGTTAATTGATGCCAAAGAAAATGCATCACATAAAGTTAGAGGTCGAAGAGCGCGGAAGACTCTCGAAGTTAGCTGGGAGTCAGAAGACAGCTGCGCTCAAAGTGCAACGAGCTAGGGCCATGCTTGCAATGGACTGCGGCGAAAAAGGGCCTGCGCAGTCGGACCCTCAAGCAGCCGCAATCAGTGGTCTCTCGGTACGCTCGCTTGAGAGGCTGCGCCGCCGAGTGTGTGAGGTAGGCCCACTCGGAGCGTTGGAACGCAAACCTCGCCTGAGCCCGCCAGTTGAACCCAAAGTAACTGGTGAAGTCGAAGCGCGCATGGTGCAGATCGCTTGCTCACAAGCTCCCGAGGATTGTGCGCGCTGGACGATGAAACTCATCGCAGAACGCCTCATTGAACTTGAAATTGTTGAATCAATCTCCTCGGAAACCGTTCGCACAACGCTTAAAAAAACGACCTTAAACCCTGGCAACAACAATGCTGGTGCATCGCGCCGGAAAAAGACGCCGGGTTCGTAGCGGCGATGGAGGACGTCCTTGATGTTTACGCTCGAAAGCCCGATCCGCAGCGGCCTCTGGTATGCCTGGATGAGTTCAGCAAGCAGCTTCTTTCAGAACTGAGCGAGCCGCTTCCGGCGCAAGCTTCCAATAAAAATAAACAATCAGGCGGCAAAAGAGAACGCTACGAGGCCGAATACGTTCGCGAAGGCAGCGCCAGTGCTTTCATGATAGCGGTGCCACATCTGGGTAGACGCGAAGTTTTTGTCGGCAAAGATGGTCGCCGCACTTCGTTGGATTACGCAGAGGCGGTTGAGTTTCTGTGCGATGGAATCTTCCCGGATGTTGAGAAAATCGTGTTATTACAAGACAATCTCAATACGCACAATAACGCATCGATCTACAAGCGTTTCGCACGAGACAAAGCGCGTCGCCTTTCACAGAAACTTGAGGTACACTACACGCCCAAGCATGTTTTTGGCTCAACATGGCCGAAATTGAAATTTCGCTGATGTCGCGCGCCGCGCTGAAACCCCGGATTCCAGGTCTTGAGCAATTCAGGGAAATCATCAGTGCAAACGCTCAGCGCCGAAACCAGTCACCGCAGCCAATCAACTGGCAATTCACAACCTCGAAGGCACGCACCAAACTAAAACGCCTGTATCCGACAGTTTAGCCGTGCCTGAACACTAGTGCGGAGCAGCGATTTTCCGCCAAACCGAGGACGTGATGGCTCCAACACCGCCGCGCCGCGAGTGCGGGTTTGAGTGTCTTCATTGTCGTTTCAGCCATTCGGCGAGGATCTCGCCAACGCCGCGACGGTCCCCGGCCGGCCTGTCGATCAATGTCAGGTCATGTGAAGCGACGATTTGCCGAATAAGGTCGTCCGTCTCCGGGTCTGGCGAATCAGGCTCGAAGACGGAGGGATGGACGACGACGCAGTCCCATTCTGACCTGCCGAAACTGAGGGAGTAGCACGCCGTCCAGTGATAAGACCGTATGAACTTTTCCTGGTCGGTGGAGTCGGCGTACGCGGCGCGCGGAATCGCGATCACGACGAGGTTCGGCTTGAGCTTGCGAACGCGTTTACTGGCGTCTTTTTCGACTTCGCGAAGTGTCAAACCTTCGATGGGCCAGGAAACAATCTCGAGGTTCGCATCCGAGTTCTTTTGCCGCAGCGCATGCTCGAATAATTGGCCATACGGAGGCATGACGAGGATCTTGACCGGTTTTCCATCCGCCAGCAGCTGCTGAGTCTTATCGAGCGCTGGCTGAAGTGGTCCGACATCTGCGAGCGAAAAGGGTTTGCCGGAAATCGTCTTCGTGAGTTGCTCCGCAATGGCTTTGTGGCCGGCCATGTTGGGATGAATCTCGTCACTGAGAGTCAAGCGCCAGGCGAGCGGATCGGCCTCACGCAATTCCTCGAACGCGGCGAAGGAATCGCAGAGAGGAACCCGATTTTCAGCAGCGACTTCGCGGATGGCCTCGCAATACCGCTCCAACTTATCCTTGGAGCGAGCCCCGGTGGTGATGACCGAGTTTGGCGTGCATAGTACGACCTCGGCGTCGATCGCGCGGCATTGCCGAATGATCTCAACGAGGTTTTTCCGGTAGGTTTCGATATCGGCGATCTTGACCATATCATTCAGGCCAAACATCACCGTTACCAAGTCCGGCTTGTGGGCGAGGACATCCTTTTCGATACGTGTGAGGGCGTTGGCAGTGGTATGGCCGCTGATGCCGGCGTTGACCGTGATCACTTCGGCCTTCGGACAAGCACGTTCGAGGGCGATTCCGAGCATGTCGGTGTAGGTCCGTCGTCCTCCGGTATGATAATAGAGACCGGTCACGCTATCGCCGAAACAAACGATCTTAACCGGTTCAGCGCCAGTTTCCAGCTTGGCGCGCGTTTTCGCCAGCGCTGCGGATTCCTGAGCGGACGCCCACGCGGTCAGCACCAGGATGGGAAGAAGAATACGTTGAAGAGTTTTCACTTTGCCACGCGTAGTCGCGCATCGAGTCGCTGTCTCCAGCTTCGTAGCTGTTCGGTCAATTTAGCCGCGTTGGGCAGGCGCTGGGCAGTTGTGTAAAGATCGGCTCGAAGATCGTTTCGATTGCCTCCGCCTCTCGCTGGGTCCTACTTTCTACATGCGAAGCAGGCGCGAGTATTTGAAAAGCGGCGTTGGCCTTGGAGCCTTCGGTTTAGTTTCGGCGACGGCCGCGGATGAAGCGAAATCCCCGCGAGTCGACACCCACCTTCACTGCTTTGCCGGCGCGAACGGCGCTCGATTTCCGTATCACGAGCGCGCTCCCTACCGGCCGGTAGAGCCAGCGACGCCTCAGCAGCTGCTGGCGTGTATGGATGGCGCTGGAGTCGACTTTGCGATCGTCGTCCATCCCGAGCCTTACCAGGAGGATCATCGATATCTGGAGCATTGCCTCGAAGTCGGCGGAGGGCGGTTGAAAGGGACTTGCCTGTTCTTTTCCGACCGGCACGGGTCGGTCAAAAAACTGCCGGAACTCGTGAAGCGCGCGCCGATCGTTGCCGCACGGGTTCACGCCTACGCTCCTGGACGGCTGCCGCCGTTCGGTAAGCCGGAATTGCGCAATTTATGGAAGACGGCGGGCGAGCTCGGCCTCGCTGTTCAGATTCACTTCGAACCTCGCTACGCACCGGGTTTCGAGCCGATGATCGAGGAATTTCCGGACACGCGCGTGATCATCGATCACCTTGGCCGACCGTTTCAGGCGACCCCGGAGGAGCACGAAGTCGTGGTGCGTTGGTCGCGATTCGAAAACACGGTGATGAAGCTGTCTTCGATTCCGTTCCAAACCAAATATCCGCATCGAGACATCGCGCCAGTGATCAAACGTTTGGTTAGCGAATTCGGAGCCGATCGAATGATCTATGGAGGAGGGTTCAACGCAGAGGCGACGCCGGAATCGTATCGAGCGGCCTTCGATCGCGCGGAATCGTTCATCGCGCATTTGCCGCCTGCGGACCGGGCGAAGATCCTCGGCGGAAACGCCGCCAAGCTATTCAAATTCTCATGAAATCAGTTATTTTATCAAGCATGTTGGCCATTCCGATCTGCGCTGGCGCGCAGCTTTCGAGTCAGGAATGGGGCGCGGTCGCTGGCGAGCATCGGATGCATCCCAAGGCTGAGTTTCTCGAAGGAATGCCGCTTGGGCCGTTCGCAAATTTGCCGGACGGCGGCTTGATCACGGTCGAGGATGATCCGGAAGCGCGGCACGCGATGATTTCCGAGGATGAGGGGAAAACCTGGAAGAAAATCCCGATTTTCGCGGAGCCTGACAAATTCAAAATCAGCTACGAACGCGCGCTGATGTGCACGAAGGACGGCACGGTCATCGTTTCGTTCATGAATTTGATCGAGCGCTCCGGCTGGGCTTGGGATCCGAAAATCCAGGATTCGCCAGATGCGAAATTGCCCAACTACGTGGTCAGGAGTCCCGATGGTGGGCAAACCTGGGAGCCTCCGCAAAAAATGCACGACGACTGGACCGGCGCGATTCGCGACATGATTCAGCTGGCGGACGGCACGGTCGTTTTTACAAGCCAGATGCTGCTGCACAACCCCGGCCGGCACGCGGTCGTGACTTACGCATCTCAGGATGATGGGAAGAGCTGGACGCGCAGCAACATCATCGATCTCGGTGGAATCGGCCATCACGACGGCGCGATTGAATCGACGATTGTCGAGCGCGAGGATCACAGCATCCTGATGTTGATGCGGACGAACTGGGGCAAACTCTGGCGCTCGGAGTCGCTCGATTCCGGCAAAACCTGGCGGCCGATTGGCCCTTCAAATCTCGATGCGAGCAACACGCCCGCGATTCTTGAGCGGCTTGCGAGCGGGCGGATTTTCATCGCCTGGAATCGGTATTTTTTCGCAGGCACCGACGACTTCCCGCCCTACGGCGGCGATTTTCAGTCGACCGGAACGGTCACATCAGGAAACCGGCAGGAACTCTCGATCGCGTTTTCCGACGACGACGGCAAGACATGGAGCGAGCCCGAAATCGTCGGCACGGTTTTGCCTGGAGCTGATGGAAACTATCCAAGGAAAGAGATTACCTATCCTTATGTTTTTGAGCGTCGCCCGGGAGAAATCTGGCTGACAACCTGGCGCTTTGGTGGATTCCGAGCGCGGCTATTGGAGAATAAATTCGTTGGATCGAAGTGATCGAGCCCCCGTCGTTCAGCGGCTGCTGTTTCACAGGAATGCCGAGCATCGTTTCTCCTCCTTCGCCCAGGACGCACAATACGTGTGTTTTCAGACCGTCTGAAAATTCGACCGATAATTTGAACGGGCCCGGCCAGCCTTCCATTGATGATGGGCGGCAGTAACTCTCAAGCATGCCGCGAACATGAAAATAACAACAGCGAAAGACGCTGCCTGACGGTAAGATCGGCCCGATAGTCGTCTTAGCAAAATCTCGACTCAGAGCGTGAGTTCAATAGACCTTCTATTCAAACGAAAGACTCAGACCCTCAATCATTGGCTTAGATTTGTTCTCCGTCGAATCTTTGATTCTGAGTTCAATTTGGAACCCAAACCCCTCAGGCAAACCTGACACATCCAATTGCGCGGGTGTCCGTTTCACCTGCTTAGAGAAACCCGGAATGTAGTCATAGCTCTCTTTAACCTCTGACCAATCGCTCCACTTATCAGCCTTGCCGTCGTTGTCGGTATCGACGCCGACCCGCGCTTTGACAGTCTCGAACCAACGGTGTGGAAAACTTCCCTTAGAAATTGGCGTAGATTTCGTGCAGTCTGTCCACTGCCCGGTTCCAGGGAACCTCGCGGTAAACGAAGGCGCGCAGCCACCGGATAAATTT
>JBLHKS010000245.1:0-9788 GCA_047620505.1 Verrucomicrobiales bacterium
TAGCTTCGCGCCTCTTCGAAATCCGGCGACGGGTTTCAATTGGTGGCTCGGTAGCTCAATGGTAGAGCAGCGGCCTTTTAAGCCGTTGGTTCTCGGTTCGAGTCCGAGCCGAGCTACCACCGTTTTTCTTAAGGGATTGACTCATCACCCAACCAGGCAAGGGGTTGCGCGGATTCGCGCCCCTGACAGTGGTTGCCACCCGTTGCCAATGAAAACACGGGGTTTGCCAGAAATTGGCAAATCGATTGGCAAATATTTGAGGTTTTTCAAGCTCGGGTCGCGTTCATGGCATGGGGTTCGTTTTGCAGTTTTTTAGTTTTCGGGACCGGCGGCTTGCAAATCGTGCTTCAGGTCGACCATGAGCTCTTCAACACTATCGATGAACCGCGGTTTCTCCGCATCTGGCAATGAGTGATAATTCTTTTGAAGATAAATGAAGAGTCTTTCCCCTCGATCAGCCTTCGGCTCTGATCGGCGCGAATTGTCGCCGCCTTTGCGGATCAACATCCAATGCAAGTATTGCTCATCCATCGGAAGCTTCACCAATGGCCTTATCTGACGCTCGTTGCGAGGCAAGAGTAATTTGTCCACTTTGGTGGACAGATTCTCCATGACCTTGTCGCAGGCGATCATCTGATATGCCCGGCTTCGACACATCCCGAACCGGTCTTTGAGATAGTTTTCGAGCGAGCGATGACGAACTTTGTAGAGCTTGCCTTTTATGATGATGCGCATCGCGTGGCATGATTCGAAAAACGTCCTATGCACGGATAAGATCGGCTTTTCAAGTTCAGCGAGATCCGCATTGGGATCAGGCCGTTTTTCAGTGCTAGGCTGTGGGTGAGTTTTCATCAATTTTTTTCTGTCGCGATGGTCTACAATTCGATCATTTCAGCGTCCGCGCTCTTCATTTCGCGGAGGTCCTTCGAAAGCCGGCGCAATCGCCCGTGCAATCGGTCCTCCGCTTTGGCAAGCAGCTCGAGAATACTGTCCTCCTGCGCATCCGCGATAACCGCGAATCCGATCCCTTGGTTTTCGCCGTTGATCGCCTGGGCATAACGATCGATGATTTGCTTCTCGGCCAGGTGCGTTCGCTGCAGCCGCCAAAGGTGGCTGACAATCTCCTCCGCCAAACATTCCTGCATCGGAGTCTGCGGTTGCAAGTCGCCTAGCAGCCAGGACCGGAAGCTTTCAAATTCTGCCGGATCTTCGCTCGCAAGCACCGTCCGCTTCGCGAACAGCCCAAACTTCATGGCGTTTAGGCTTGATCGTTGCTTGCCGCCGGCGGTTTTGGGTCCGCCGCCGCTTTTGGGAGCGGAGTTTTTGTCGTTGGTCGTCAATCCGATGGGATCGGTCTTTTGGTCACTCATAACTTACATACCCGAGTGGTTCTGAACTTTTGAAATCCGCCGCCAAAACCCGCGTCTACAAAAAATGCTACAGCGATTCTGGCGTGCGGATCCGCTCGGTCCGGGGTCCGTCTCAGCCGGCATGACAGAGGTTTTGGAACCGTCTGAGGGATTCTTCTTCGATTTCGCGTAGGACCTTGGAATACTGCTCGAACTCTCGTTTGGTTACGTTGCCTGCAGAGAGCTCGGCGCCGACGATTTTCTCGATAAAAGGTTCCAACCACACCAGAATCGCGACGAATTCCGAGTATCTCCGCTTGTCCTTCATGCGTGCACATTTCGCCGCCACTCGGGCGATCAAGACCCTTGTTTCCGGGCTGAATCGTTCGGGCTCCTCGAACATTGCCTTCCTCCATTCGCGCAACTTCAGCTTGATCAGGTTGAGCTCTGATTCGTTCTCATCATTCCAAACGCCATCGATTGATGCGCTCCGCTTTTTGTTGTTTCGTATGTATTTCATCGCCCTAACTACTCAGGGTCCTCTCGCAAAACAGAATCGGCGATTTTGCGGCCTACTCCGGGCTGCCGAGAGTCGTGCCCAAAGGGGGCGATCGCGTGGCTTGGCTCCTCAATTGAACTGGGGGGGGCACCGGGAACGGCAAGCCCGGGATGGTTCAATCAGCCGTTTTGAAGTTGATTGAGCCTGTCGAGGTTGAGCAGGTCCCGGAAGTCCCCGATCCCACGCCCGACAGTGTCTGGCGACACCTTCTAAAGCGTCATACGGATTGCCAATGCAACGGGTCTGCTCCAGCACATGCGGCGTCGTTGTCCCCAAGGCGGTAGTGATTGGATCCTCGCAGGCCATGTCGTAGTCGGAGCGCAGCGCAGACGGGCCCGGACCTTCTCCTTCTGGGCGCCCAGCCTCTTGGTGTAAACGGGGCCGTCAAATCGGGTGCAACGGATGCCAGACTGCTCAGGGATCTACTGAAAAGGGGCGTGGAGATCTTCAGCTGTGATTCGCTTCATGCAAAACTGCTGTGGTTCGACCAGGAAGCGCTTGTCGGCTCTGGCAACCCGTCCCGGTCTTCCGCGCAGATTCCGTGTCGGAGCCGAGAGTAACTGTAATCTGGTGACGCGGCGGCGTCAAAAAGCGCGGGCCGATGGATCGGGATAGCCGAGCTTGTGAATGAGTTGCCGCCTGTGATCGGCGAGGGTCGGGTTTCTCAGCATGCGCCAATTTGGCAACAGATCCCGGACTTTTCGAATGCTTGGATAGGCGCCATCGGCGTGAAGCTTGCGAACGGCGCTTTCAACGGCTTCCCGTTCCTGCCGTTCCCTGCGCAGGCGGCTTTCCTCCTGGTGCGCCTGGTATCGCTCTTTGATGATCTGAGCCGCTTGCGGATGTTGCCGGGAAATGGACGAAATGTGGGTGCCGAGACGCTTTGCCAATTGCTTGAGTGATGGCGGCGGACTCTCCGGGGATTCGATGAGTTCCTTGAGCGCGGATTCCACTTTTGACCTCTGGCTCGGACGGCACTGATGACGCACGAAATCGAGGTCTCCATTATTTCCGAATGTATGGACGCAAAAGGGGGGCATCGAAGCGTTTGACAGAGTCAGAAGATCGAGGGGATTCTGGCCGGATCGGTATGACACCCACAGCAGGTAGTTCATTGTCGGGACCTGCTTTCCCAGAATCCATTGCTTCAGGGAAGAACGGGTGATGTGAAGCAGTTTTGCCATCGGTGTGAGATTTCCGGAAAAGCTCTGTTTCAGGATGAACTCCATATTTTCGCCAAATCGGTTTCGAGGGAGACTCCGTAAGCGACCACGACCGGCCTTCAAAAAAGCGAGGGTCATTCGAGAAGCTTGGAGATCCCAATTGAGTGTTGGACTGTTCTTTGGTGAACTTGATTTTGAGCCCAGGAATGTCTTGCAGGTCGGGCAAAACCCCGGTCGTTGATCACGGTTGAGCGCGGTGTGCTCTTCCTCACAGATCGGACAGCACTGAACAAGATTTGCGTTGTGGATAGGGCAAACCTTGAATGTGGAGAGATTCCAGGCAAGCGGAAGGTAGAGAGTGTGCTCGTGGCTCATCCAGTCGTGCAGACACTCTGGACACCATGCCTGTTGGTTTCTTAGGATGCCGCGTCCTGAGACGTAGGGCTCGAGGAATTGCGTGTTCAACTCACGAATTTCGGGCCGGTGAGTCAGCATGATAAGGACCTCGAGACAATGTTTCCCGACCTGGCCGTGTCCGTTAAAGGACGCGCCCATCTTTCGGAAAAGATCAGGGTTTCGCCCGCGCGACCTGACACTGCTGTAGGGGATCAGGGGGCCAATAATCTCGCGAACAAGCGCGCTGACTGAGACGCAATGAGCGTCCGCCAACCGCATGATGTAGCTCGTGACCGATTCGAGCAGACCGGTCGTCGATCCGAGGGGCTGGAGTGAATACAGTTGGGAACGCTCCGGCATGATCGGCGTTTCACTGAGTTCGAAGGGCAGGGGGGCGAAAGTTGACGTTTTCATGAGGGAATCCCCACAGGATCGCGTTTGGGCTGTCGTTCACCCGGTTTGCGTTTTACACGCGCTTTCGGGCTTGTTGCCACCGGCGGCTCGAAAACATTCAAGCCCAGCAAATCCTTCAGAGCTCGGTTGGAAATGCCTTCTTCGATTTCCCTGTATCGTGCTTCACCCCGCTGAATTTCCTCCGCGATCGTCTGTATGGTTCCAACGGGAAGAGCGGTTTTGGTCAGAATGGATCTCGAAATGCCTGTGCCATTCCGCAGTGCGAGCCCGAGAGCTTGATCGAGCCAGGTTTTTAGAATGCCGACACAGCCGCACGAGCGTTCGTAGAGGAATTTTGCTTTGTCCAGCAGATCGAAGCCCGCGTGGAGCGGCAGGTTTGCTTGGAACGTCGCGACGACGTTTTGAAATGACCGCCAATCGTCGGCGTCATCGCATCGATATCGCGCAAAGTGCAGAGGCTGGCATCTCCGGGCCAATTGACCGTTGAGTCGCGACAACTCCAGCAAGTCGTAGGTGCCGATCAGCAGAAGCTTGACGCCCGAAAGGTTTGAGAGGCTTTTCAGGCAATCCAGCTGGTCACGCAGGCGGCGGCCGCTTCCCATCATAAGAAAGTGCTGCGCCTCGTCGATAATCAGAACCTCGGCTTGCCGATTGCGGATGCAGCTCTCAACTGCCCTGCACAGTTCCGCCGCCGGCGCTCGATTGGAAGGCGGTTGTACGGCCAGTGAGTCTATCGGACGCGCCGGGATTTGTTTGTCGCCGATCAAGGGCTCCCACATGGCATCGAGAATCCGGAAGTAGAGATCCCGCCAGCCAAATGAGCTGCCCGTTGGCGCGGGCGCCTCCACCCTGAGGTAGGGCATGATCCCCGGATTGGCATTGATGGATTGTTGCTTTGACTCGTGGAGTTTCCTGAGGATTTGGTCCTGCTGCGTGGTTTTACCCACGCCCGTCGGGCCAACAACGATCATGATGTTGGGCCCACTCGGAGCGTCGATCCATGACAAAACGTCGTCGGCAAGCTCGATGATACGCGGGTGTCTAATGATTCGCTCGTAAAAGAACTGGGCTTTTTCAGAAGTCATCGTACACCTCCGTTTCCTCAGGTGTGATTCGGGTTGGCGCTGCAGGAATCACCTCATGATTCTGTTCGCCTGGTGGCGGGTCCGGGTCTTCTGACCTCAGCGTGGAGGAAATGTTCATCAAGGCCAGGTCCTTGCGCCGTTGTAGAAGCAGGGGTTCCTCGGTGGAGGCATTGCGCAGGAACTCTGCCAGGCGGTTGCCTGAGATGGCCTTGGAGTTCCCGGTGACTTGGGTGCGGCGTTTCATCGATTCGGCGGCAATCTGCGCCTCCGCGACGGTGCAGTTCTGAAACGTGGTGAAGTGAGAGGAGCGGCAACGCACCCACCGGCCGACGATGTAAGCATGAATGAATCCTGCATTCATCGGATCGTAGCGGACCGGCACGGATGTCCGGTGAACCTCGGAATTTCGCATTTCTTCGGCCCAGTAGAAAAGATGATGGAGTTTGATCCCCTTTGCCGGGACAATTTTGCCCTTTCCGCGAGGACTGTAAGGGAGGGTCAGCGTTTCAAACAACGAATCGAATTCGACGCGGCAGGTTTCGCGTGCGCCGCCTAACCGCAAACCCTCTTCGAATTTGTCGCGCGGAGATTGGTTGACTCCGGAATGCAATTTCTCGTCGTAGATCGAATAGCAAAACATCGACAGCAAGTCATGTATCCGCTCCAACGACCAGACCGCGTGTCGTTTCGGATTTACAGATTTTGTCATCTGCCGAACGTTTTTCGTGTTCTGGGTATTGCCAGCAAGATTGTTGAAAACTTGCGTGTTAAGGGAGCCGAAGCACCGCTCGACAAGGGCGCCAAAACGCGATTGCGCGGGGGGGCGAAAACGCAAAGTCACTCGGAGCGCGCTCGTCATCGTTTGAAATGATGTCGAGTGGAATTCTTTTCCATTATCGATGACCAGGGTTGCGGGCAGTCGTGTATGGCGTCGAACGCATTCTCGCAGCAGCATCATGCAGGTTACGTAACTGGGGGAACTGAACGTGATGTAGAAAGCCAGAATCCGTCTGCTGTAGCCGTCGATCAGGATCGACAGCCAGGGGCGCCCCAGATTCTGGCCTGTCATTTCGTCGACCAATTCGATGTCGGCCTCTGTGTGGTCGATATGGGCGACATGGAACGGATAATCTCCATGGTTCCCATTTGCTCGGTCTGGGTGGATAGCCGGTTGCAATTGATAGGCGGCCCGCCGGCCTTGGCGTTTCAGGGTCGTTGTCTCTTCTGATTTGAGATCCAGTTGCCGCGCGTACCACCCGTAGCTGGGAGCCGGGCGTCCATCCTCCTTGCAGCGCAGTTGAAACTTGCCGTAGGCCTGAGTCTTGTTCGGCTGCGTGAGAGTCGCGTAATCCTCGGCGTAGGAGATCTCGAAAAGATCCCAAACTGCCTTTGGGAACCGCTGTTTCCGATTGCCGGACGCATTGTAGTTTGGGAGCAAGCCGAGATACCCGTGCCCCATGGTGATTTGAGCGTCTTTATACTGTTTCCTCCATCGACTCAAATTCCTGTCCGAAGATTTGGAGTTCGGCCCGCCCTCGGCCGGGAATAGCGCCCGCATGCGTTCATTGGCGATCGCCAGATCTTTCGGGCATGCGCACATGAGGAGTTCCTGCGCGAGCTTGCTCTCCGGTGAGGGCGACTCATTCGTTTCCCCATTGGCGTGACCATCGTCGGTGACCAAAACTTGATGCGCTTCCCAGACAGCCTTGTCCAAAAACAACCTGACGTGGTTTTGCTCGGATATCGGTCTATCGCCGAGTTCAATGAACAGGTCTTGCCGGCCAATCGCGCGGTAAATGTCCTCGGGGAGGAATTCGGCTTCCGGACGTAGCAGGAGATCCCGCATCAGCGCTCCCGGTTCGTGTTGGACAAGTTCCTTGAGGCGCCTCCTCTTTTCATCCGTCAGCCTCGGATACTCAGGATCGAAATAGTCGCCCACGAATTCCAGGTTCCGGACAAGCGTCGGATTGTAGTCGGCGTCGCTTTGAACCCGGTAGGTGAACCCGTATTGCTCTACGGTTTCCTGCCCCGGCGGGCAAATCCACCCGCCCTCGGTGTCGCGTCGATACCGATTGGGCTGGGAGATCGCAAGTTCTTCGAGTTTTGACTCCGGTTTACACTCTACGAGTTCCACGCCTGTCTCCCGGATTACCAGGAAATCCGGCGTGTGTAAGACCCCAAGAGATCTCCTGCGCGGTGAGTCGTAGCAGAGTTTGATGCTGGGAGGTTGATCGAAGAATTCGATAACATTGTGGTCGTACTCCATGAGGTAGACCAATGGGAGTTCGACGGTGCGGGACTCCGGTGAAATTACGACACCCATTTTTCGGCTTGGAAACCTTGTGAGGACATTCCCGACGCGGCTTCGCACTGGCCGCGATGGCTCGCTGGATCGTGCTTCCTCCAAGTATCGGACCCCGGACAACGGCAGGTTGAGGTTTCGGCAATAAGCCGTGAATTGATCTTTTCTTAATTTCATTTGCTTTAACTACAATCATAATCTCAGCGCCGTCGTTTCCTGTGATTGTGTCGAAAACATGGTGCCCGAGAATTATCAAATATTTCTTTGAAGCATTGAACTTCAATGGGCTGAGGAACGGATAATTGTAGCCACCGTCGGGGCGTTTAGGTGGCTACGTCCCTCTCGATGGCTCCGAGCACGATTCGGCGTGCGACCTTGTTTGCCGATAGGCGTCGTCGGTCAGATCGTGTGTCCAAGCCTAGTCTAAGGTTGTTGAGCTGGGCGTGAGTGATTCTGAACGAGATGACCGCGTCGCGATTCTCTTTGAGGCGCGCGGCTTTCGGAGTGGGGCGCGAGGATTGAGGGTTGGGTGGGTGCGGACCTAATCCCGGGGCCGGTGGAAAATCCCATCGGGCCAGAATCGCGTAGACTCTCTGACGAGTCAGATCGAAACGTTCAGTGATCGCTTTAACGGATTCGGTTTCAGTGAGTTTGAGAATGGATTGGTCGCGTTCACCTGGTGCGGCATATTCGGGTCGTCCGGGTCGGCGGGTGTTTGTCCCGTTTTGCGTGACCCAGCTGTAGACAGTGCTTGTTGCGACGCCGACTTCAGTTGCGATCGATTGCAAGGTCCCGCGACCTTCGGAATACGCCGTGATCGCGCGTTCTTTAATCCGATTGTTGATCTTCTTCATTTCGATTATCTTCCGGTGTTGATTTCGAGTTTGGTCGTTTTGTAGTGCTAGGTGAAAAAGTATGATAAAAGATGAGTTACCGCAACAGAGAAGTTGTGAGACCGCTGAAGTTTTTCAACGCCTTGATAATTTGCGCGTGAGGAGGGGAGTGACATGGAACGTGATTGCGGAGGATTTGGGCGTAGATAGATCCATGATTTTTCACGTGAAACGGGGAAGCTCCAAACTGGGTAAAAAGGCTCTATACCGACTTGAGCAGTTGGAGGCGACTGAGGCAGAAGCGGCGTCAGCGCCGAGCGACGCAATGCGACCTCAACGTAAGATTGCCGGCGAGATGCTCACCGCAAAAATGAAGGCATCGCGCATTCGTGTCCTTACGCGGGATATCAAGCGGGGAACTATGGAAGCGCCTGTGGAATACCTGGCGGGCAAACCGCCTAAAGGCTGCCCTTCAGAATTGAGGCTTCAACGGCCTGATGTTCGAGTATCAGCCCGACTCCTGAAAGAAATTTCCGGATCGACCGGAGGGTTGGAGCAAGTCCTAAAGGCAAGCCTGATTGAGGAATTCAATAGTGATGCGTTTCTCAATCAATTGACTCCCTTTTGTTACCACGCGCTTGAAGAGGCCTCAGCCGATCTCGCTTTTGGTTTGAATTGGAGAGGGACGGGTAAGAATCCCTGAAACGGGTGTCCGGGGCTTGAATCGGGCAGGTGGGACGAGTTCACTCGGACGATCTCGATTTTGGACTGCCTCGGGACACAAACGCCCGTCAGGCGTCAGATTCTTGAATCTGCAAAGAGGTCGTCGAACGAAACATCGAAGGTGTTTTCCAAGAATTTGCGAGTCTTCGGTTGATTTGCGAGAGAGGCGACCACGCGCTGTGGGGTGTAGAGTCCTCTGGACGCTCAAAATGAAGCGGCTCTTGGATCCCAACGACAACCCCTCTGACCGGGACGCCGTCCGGGTGTCAGACACGGTCGGTCTCGCGTCGCTTTATGCGAGTCTGTGGCGCAGTTGACTGTCCTTTCTCGGACAGCTCGGACTTTGAGTTAGGAAAACCTGCTACCTGAAGTCCTTCTCGTCGTTCTACGAGCTTGGAAGCCGGCTTAAAGCGACAACTCCGGCCGCGGTTGCCAGTATGGGAGGCGTGTGTTTGTATTCGCTCCATGGGCAGGAAACATGAGATTTACTGGTATCAGGAGAGCAAAGCCATCGCCGCCGCGTTTCTCTACAATGTTCGCGATGGTGATCTTCAGGTTGGCGGGAGCATTGAAAAGGGCGAGATCATCGCCGGATGCATCGGGTTTACGGTTGCCGAACGAAATGTAGTCGGATACTCGGGGCGGTGTGTTTCGTTTGAACCAAATCGACGATGCATGTGGCAGGGTGTCGAACTGCGCTGCATGGCGCACCCGGACATTCCGGGAAGCGTGACGTCCAAAGCGCAGTTGAGGGGTTTTAATTACGCGGTTGCTGAACTTGCGGGTGAGGAGCATGTCGAACTGGCCAAGCAGACAAACGTTCCTCAGGTAGATACGCCGTCAGGTTCAACCGTCATCAATATCGAATTGACGACGTTCCAGCGACAGGGCGCGGGAAATCCCAGGCGCGCCAAGTTGATTTGATCCGTGCCGTCCGATGAATGAGACATGACGCATCTGGAGC
>JBLHKS010000246.1:0-9766 GCA_047620505.1 Verrucomicrobiales bacterium
TGATCTCGAGAACGGCAAAATCACGCTCAAGGGTTGGCCGAAATTAGTCTGGCCGGGCGCGACGCTGACCTCGAAGGACGCGAAAACGGTGATCACGCTGGAGCGCACGAAATACCACGTGGAAGGTGCTGCGAGCTACGAATTGGACCTCAGCAAGATCAAACTCAAGTAGCCTGGCTCTTGCGCATCCCGCCACGAATCGCGCCAGCTTCGGTAGCGCCGTAGTTGTCTTTGAACCAGGGTGCGAGAGGGCGAGAATTTGGCGTGCTAAGCCAAATTCGCAGAATATGCCGCTTCAAAGCCGGGTCCTCGTGATCGACGAAGGCTGAACGGCGATGATAGGTAACCCAGTTGTTCAGCAAGAGGATGTCGCCCGGTTCCTGACGGAATCGAACGTGCATTTCCGGCTCGGCGGCGACGGCTTCGACGAAATCGAGCGCTTCGCGTTGAAGCGCGGTCATGTCGGCGATTTCCGGCAGGGCGTAGGCGCGCTCGATCAACACGCGGAGAAAAGCGGAAGCGAAATGGCCTTCGTGAAATGAGAAAATCGGCTGACGACACCAGGGCAGGCTGTTGCCGCCATCGACGTTGTGCCTTTTATAATAGAACGGCTCCAGCAGGTGCTGGAGGAGGTCGGGTCGGCGCGCGCGGATTTCGTTGTAAACCGCGATGGAGCTGACGATTTCGTTCTCGCCGCCTTCGAGCGCCTGGTTGAGGCAGAGGAAGCCGATCACGTCACAGCGGTCGGTGTGGAAGCTGAGTTTTTTGCTCGTGTTAGGGCCGCGCGTCCGCGGATCGCTTTCGCCAAATCCTTCGTCGCGGACGCTGAAAACCAGGTCGCCATCCGCACTCTGAGAAATTGGCGTTCCCACGTGGCTGAGAATTCCAAGAAAAAGCCTACGGCGATCATCGTTGGCGTAGGTCGATGGATCGAGTCCTCGCAGGAGCGTCGCGCCGGAGCCGTTTTCGAGCGAAATTTGAATTCGCGACAGCGCTTGGCCGAAAGTCGGCAGCGGAAAACGTTCCTTCGAAATCGCGTCGTCTGGAAGGTTCCGGGTCAACTCCAGCGCGGTCTGAATCTCTTGAATCCAAGTTGGCGAAAGCGTTTGCAGCCAGTCTTCGCGACTCAGCAGCTGCTGGCCACGCCAAGCGGCGGGGTGGTCGATCGACTCGGGAATTTCTCGCATTGGCGGAATTGAAATCGACCCGGATTGAGCGCCCGACAACCGCAAAAAATCAGGCTGGAGAACATTCGATAGAAAACGACTGTAAAACCGCTTGCGCGCGGATTGAAACAAGGCCAACAATCACGCCGTTTCCAATCTCGGAGGTTCTAGCTAATTTATCGAAACTGACCGCCCCATATGAGCGAAGTCACATCACCCGAGGCACAAGCCGTGCCCGGCCGCGCGGGACTAAAATCGGAGAGCGTCGATGACGCTGTGATCCGTCTTGCAGGAGATTCCCAGGACGGGATTCAATCAGTCGGAGGGATGCTTGCGCGCCTCGCCGGCCGAACGGATCAGGACGTCATCACGTACATGACGATCCCGTCTACGATTTCCGGCGGCCCATCCATTTTCCAGGTCAGACTGGGAAGCGGAGAAGTTCTCAGCCCCGGCGATCGAGCCGATTTCCTCGTAGCTTTCTACCAGCACAGCTACGAATCGCATATCGAGTTTCTTCGCGAAGGTGGAATTTGCCTTTACGACAGCGATCACGTTGAGCCGAATCTGGACGACGCTCGATTCCGATTCGTCGGTGTCCCGATGACAAGCGCGACTGTTGAGGCGATCGGCGGTGGAACGAAAGATCGCGGGAAGAACATGTTTTCGCTCGGTTTGATCTGTTCGATTTTCGATCTCGACCGCGCAAAGTTGGCTCGAATCATTGAGAGCCAGTTCAAGGGCAAGCACGAGTCGATCGTGCGCAACGCCTTGCTCGCCTTTGACGCGGGTTACGGATATTCGCTTGGTGACCTGCTCGAAGTGGCCTTCGAAATGAAGGAAGGCCAGATGAAGCAGGCCGACCGCGTCGCGACGGACGGAAATACCGCTCTCACGCAAGGTCTGCTCGCTGCGGGTGTGCGTTTCGGCGCAGGCTACCCGATCACGCCTTGGTCCAGCATCATGGAGCAGTTGCGGATCGAGCTTCCTCGTTTTGGCGGACTTTTCATTCAAACCGAGGACGAACTCGCTGCAGTTTCGATGGCGCTCGGCTTCGCTTATTCTGGCCACCTCGCGGTGACCGGGAGTTCCGGCCCCGGCATCTCTCTTAAGATGGAGGCCCTGAGCTGGGGGACGATGGCTGAGCTTCCTTTGATCGTGGTTAACGTTCAACGTGGCGGCCCGTCGACTGGCTTGCCGACTAGCGTGGAACAGTCCGATCTGATGCAGGCGATCTACGGTAGTCACGGCGATACCCCACGAGTCGTGCTGGCACCAAAAGACGTCGAAGACTGTTTTTACATCGCTTTGGAAGCCGCACGGATTGCGAAGAAATTCAGCGTGCCGGTTTTCATTCTGAGCGACCAGGCGCTCGCCACTCGGATCGAAGCGTTCGAGATGCCGAAATTCGATGAAGTCGTAACCGATCCCGAACTCGATCTCAGCAATCGGAACGGTGATTTCAAGCCCTACCCACTCGAAGGTCAGACCAAACACGCTCCTCCTGGAACGATTATGGAGGGTGGGAAATATCCTGTCGTGACCGGTCTCGAACACGATGAGTGGGGCCACCCGACGGCGAATCCCGAGCTTCACCAGAAGATGAACGCGCGTCGACGCAACAAGCTCCGTAGCTTGGAAGCAGAGCTCGAAACGCCTGAAGTTTACGGCGATTCCCACGGCGAGGTTCTTCTTGTGGGCTGGGGTTCGACTTGGGGACCGATTCGTGAAGCGACCGACCACATGAGGTCCAAGCATCGCACCGCTGGAGCCGTTCACCTCAGGCATATTCATCCGATGGCACCGGGCCTTGAAGCGATCTTCAACAGCTACCGCAGGATTTGCGTGGTCGAGATGAATGACGAAGGCGTCTACGGTCAAGGACAGCTGGCGACGTTATTGCGCTCGCGCTTTGCGGATCCAAAAATCAAAAGTGTCTGCAAGACCGATGGCCTGAACTTCAGAGTCCGCGAAATTGTGGCGCGAGTCGACGAAATCACCGGAGCAACCACCAAAGTTCCGATGAAAGCTTCTCAATTGACCAATCCTGTTTCGCTTCGAAATCCCAACCCGGCAGTTTAGTCCGGTCCCGAACCCTTTTTTGTTTAACCTCCCGATTCGATGGCAACAATCGCAATCAAACCACCCGCGCCTCCAGCTGAGCGCGCTCCTCTCAAGAAAAAAGATCTCACCGCCGATCACCCGACATGGTGTCCTGGCTGCGGAGATTTTGCCGTTCTGGCTTCGTTTTTCAAAACGGTCGGAAAACTAGAAATTCCACACGAGCGCATCTCGACGATTGCGGGAATCGGCTGTTCTTCACGTTTCCCCTATTTTGTGAACGGCCACGGGGTTCACTTTCTCCACGGCCGCGCGCTTCCGTTCGCGACCGGCGTCAGTCTGGCTCGACCGGATTTGAACGTGTTTGTTTTCGGCGGTGACGGCGACGGTTTTTCGATCGGCGGCAACCACCTCGAGCATGCAGCGCGGAAAAACGTCAATCTGACTTACGTCATCATGGACAACTTCGTCTATGGCCTGACGAAGAAGCAGACTTCGCCAACTTCGCCGATCGGTTTCAAATCGAAGACAGATCCAGGTGGCGCGTTTGATCAGCCGGTCAACCCGATGCTCAAGTTGGTCGCCAGCGGCGCTACCTTCGTTGCTCGGACTCACGCGTCGCAGGTCAAGCACATGAACGAAGTGTTCGAGCGCGCGATTCTCCACGACGGTTTCAGCGTGGTCGAGGTCCTTTCGGAGTGCGTGGTTTTCTTCAAGGGCGCGTTTGACGATGCGAACCCGCGCAAAAATGGCGCGTTTGAATTGATCGAAGAAAAAGTTTGGGACGACAGTCCGGAAGACGAGAACCGACACGACGTGACCGATCAGATGGCTGCACTTGGGTTGGCGAAGGAAGCTTGGCCGGGCAAGTTTGGCGTTTATCTGGAAACGGATCGCCCGTCGAAAAACACGCTCGAGCAAAAGACGATCGAAGCGGCTCAGGAAAAATTCGGTGACGCTTCGGCGACCGACCTGCTGCGCTCGCGTTTTGAGAAAATGAAGTAGGCGGCGCGCCAGCAGCTGCTGGTGTTCAGCCACGCCTAAACTGCCGGATACTCCAATTCTTGGCGGCGGCGTAGCGACCGATCATTGATCGGCCGAGGTGAAGGGATTGCGCCCGTCACCCTCCAACACCACCGGACATGCGGTTATCCGCATCCGCCGTTGGACACAGCCTCGTCAATTCGGAAATCATTTCGCCCGCATGCCGCGCGACGATCGTGCGCATTATGAAGTTCCCTTTAGAATTGCGGCTTCGGCAAGATCCATTAGTACCAGAATTTTCGCGGCACCTCGCCCATCACCTCGCCATTCCGCCAAGCTCCAGCTTAAAACGGAATGTCGTCGTCCTCTTCCTGAACGGCAGCTGGCGCGCTACCTCCGGGGGGCGGTCCCTGCTGTTGCTGCTGCTGGGGAGGCGAAGATTGCTGAGATTGCTGGGGCTGAGAAGACTGCCCCTGGTCGCCCTGATTCCCGCCAGATTGCTGCTGCTGCTGGGGAGGAGCATGCTGTTGTTGTTGGCCACCGCCACCTCCGCTGCCACCTCCGGGCCCGCCTTCCGACTTCGGACCGACAAACTGCCAACCATCCGCGACGACTTTCAGCCGATATCGCTTTTGACCGCTGGTCTTGTCGTCCCACTCATCCATCTGGAGACGACCCTCGATGAAAACAGGGCGTCCCTTGGCCAGCCATTGACCGGCGCTTTCGGCCTGTTTGCCCCAGACCGTGACGTCGACGAAGGTCACTTCCTCTCGTCGCTCGCCACCATCAATCGAGTAAGTTCGGTTGATCGCGAGACCGAGATCGGTCACCGCGGTTCCTTTAGGTGTGTAGCGAATCTCGGGATCCCTCGTGAGGTTCCCGATCAGCATCACTTTGTTCAACGAAGCCATAGCAAGGCCGAACTTAGGCCGTCTGCGAGGCCGTAAAAGGTAAAAAAAGCAAAAAGTAAAAGGTTTCCTGACGAAGCCGCAAAAACAGCTCCGCCTACCTTTTACTTCCTAGCTTTCCCGCCTTTTACGACGCAGAGCGCCTTTCAGGCTACCGACTGGTAGTGCTGAAGGTAGATGCTTTTGTTAAGCGTCAGGCGTTCGCGCACTTTGTCAACGATGTCCGCTCCACCAGCGAAAAAGTAGTTCACGTAGTAGCCGCTGGCCTGTTTGCGCGCGTTGTAAGCGAAGGTCTTCTTGCCTATTTTCTCGATGCTGTCGAGTTTGGCGCCTTCTTCTTCCATTTCTTTGCCAACGGAGCTGACAAGTTCATCAACACCTTCTTCGGACTGCATATTCAGTACGATGATGGCTTCGTATTTGCGAGATTCGTCACTCATGATCTTCTGACTTTGATTCGACCGGCGGTTCGGAGTCGGCCGGTTCAGGTTTCGGTTGTTGCTTTTGCTTTTTCTTGGGAGCCTTCTCCCGTCGATTGAATTGATTCATCGCGGAGTCGAGACCCCGAGAGAGCGCGCATTCTACCGCTGCGACGGCATCTTGCAGAGATTTTTCCAGTTTTTCCCGGTCTTCGTCCGCGAATTTCCCGAGGACGTGTCCGACGGTTCCCGCAGCGGGCTGTTCTGAGCGGCCAATCCCGACGCGAATCCGCGGAAATTCGCGTGTCCCGAGGCATTCGATGATCGATTTGATTCCGTTGTGACCGCCGGCGGATCCGTCCGCACGCAGCCGCAATCGACCGAGAGGAAGATCGACATCATCGTAAATCACCAGCAGCTGCTCAGGAGCGATTTTGTAAAATTTGGCCACGGCGGCGATCGCTTTGCCGCTCAAGTTCATGAACGTCTGCGGCTTGAGATAGAAAACATCGCTGCTTCGCAGGATTTGGGTTTCCCACTTTTTCTCGTTTGCCCAGCGTTCGCCGAGCCCGGAACCCAGCTTGTCCAGAACAAGGAACCCGACGTTGTGCCGGGTGTCCTCGTATTTTCGGCCCGGATTGCCGAGACCGGCCACGAGTCGAATGGGTCGTGACTCGGAATCCGCAGGCATCGGGATCAGCCCTCGCTTTCGGCAGGTGCTCCAGCTCCTTCGCCAGCACTGGCGGCGGCTTCATCTTCCTCCTCTTGCTCGGTCTTCGCAGTCCGAGGTTCTACGATGAGTCCGATGACGACGCCTGCACCGAGGTTCGGACGGACTCCCTCAGGGAATTCGACGTCACCGATGTGAAGCGCTTGCCCCAATTCGAGATCGGCAGCGGAGAAGGAGAGCGATTCCGGCAAGTGCTTCGGCAAACAAGTCACTTCCAACTGGTGAAGCTGGTGCTCCAGGATACCGCCGGCTTTCACGCCAAGCGCCTCTCCAGTCAGGTGCAGCGGCAGAGTCGCTTTGATTTCGCGATCTTCGCGGACGGTCTGAAAGTCGACATGGATAATGCTTCCGTTCAACGTGTGCCGCTGGACGGCTTGAATCAAAACGAGCTTCTTCGGCGTGTCAGCGCCTTTGACATCGAGGTCGACGAGGACGTTTTCGCTCGGTGCTGCCTTCAGCAGGTCCGCGATGTCTTTTTCCGCCATTTGAACGGGGTAAGTCCGCTGACCTCCGCCATAAATCACTCCCGGAGCCAAGCCCTCACGGCGTAATTTTTTCGCGATCTTGGTGCCGACGCCTTCGCGTATTTCGGTGTTCAATTGAAACTTCTGAGCCATGATTCCAGCGGTGTAAATTCAGTTTGGGTTGCCTTTCAATCCCACACAAGCGCGAGCAGCTGCTCGTTGGTAATTCGCAGTAAGCGGATTACCCGGGAAAAGGGCGGCAATTCTGGACGCAGGACTACTGGATGTCAAAAAGAGAAGTGACCGACTTATTTTCGTGAATTCGGCGAATTCCCTCGCCCATCAATTCGTCGATTCCAAGCACCGTCACTTTCTCGCCCTTCGCAAACGGCGTGCTGTCCGTTGCGATCAGCTCGTCAACCGGCGATTCGGCAAGCCGCTTCTGACCCAGCTCGGCAAGAACAGCGTGCGAAACCACCGCCCGAATTGTCTTCGCGCCTCTTTTCTTCAAAAGATTCGCCGCCGTCTGGATCGTACCGAAAGTCTCGGTCATGTCGTCGATGATCAGCGTGTTTTTCCCTTCGACCTCGCCTATCAAATCGATCGCCTCGACCTCAGTCGCGCTGACCCGGTTCTTCGCCACGATTGCAAGCGACGTGCCGAGAGTTTTCGCATACGAATGGGTCATCTTCATGTTTCCCACATCCGGCGACACCACGACCCAGTCATTCGGATCGAAGTCTTGCCCTTTGAGGTAAGAAATCACCGCCGGCTTAGCGTAGAGATGATCGACCGGGATATCGAAGAACCCCTGAATCTGGCCAGCGTGAAGATCCATCGTCAACACGCGCCGAACGCCTGACGCTACCAGAAGATTCGCCACCAACTTAGCGGTGATCGGAACCCGTGGCTGATCCTTGCGGTCCTGCCTGGCATAACCAAAAAATGGAATCACCGCCGTGATCCGTTCAGCGCTCGCCCGCCTTGCCGCATCGGCCATGATGAACAACTCCATCAAATTGTGATTCGTCGGCGGACAGGTCGGTTGGAAAATATAAACGTCGGAGCCGCGGATGTTCTCGTTGATCTTAACGAACGTCTCCCCGTCCGGAAAACTCGTTACCTCCGCATTGGTTCGTTGAACACCGAGGTAGGTGCAGATTCGATCGCAAAGAGTGGGGTGCGCCGACCCGCTAAGGATCTTTATATTCGAGTTTTCAAGTTCCATCGAGCCACGTTTTGCCGTTGGCCAAACGCTTCGTTTGGGATTCGCGGAGTTGCAACTCGCAATCGCGAATTTCCCCCTGACACGCCCAGAAAAATCTACGCGCTGAGCGTCTCTTTCGGCAGATGCTTGATCGCCCCGCCTTCAAGCGCCGACTCGTGCGCAAGAATCCCGGTGCAGGTCCAATTCGCCGACTGCTTCGCGTTCGGCCACGGATCGCGGTCCTCTAACAATGCCGCCAAAAATTCGTGCGCCAGATGCGGGTGACTCCCGCCGTGACCCGCGCCCTGGGTGAAACTGAGGTGATCCTCGCCCTCTTCGCCGCCGTAAACCCCGCCGCCGGTGAAGTGCGCGATTTCGCTCGGCAACAGGTGGCCGTAATCCGGGCACGTCACTTTTTCCGGGATCTCCGCCTCAGGCTTCTTCGCCGTGTGGACGATCAGCGGCTCGTGCTCGATCAGCGGCCACTCGACCGACTTCTTCACGCCGTAAACGTCGATCGATTCCCGGTACTGCCGCGCGATATCGAACAAACTCCGGATGATCCGCGCCGAAAGATCCGAATCCGCCATCTTAATATGCGTCGTCTCGATCGCGAACGGCGAATTATAGCAGTCGTGCATCTCCTCGCGGATCGTCCCGGACGGAAAACACGAAACGTACTCCGCGTCCTTCTTCGGCAACCCTAACACTGGCCCAACGCAGTGAGTCGCGTAGTGCATCGGCGGCAAGCCCGGCCAGTACCCCGGCCAGCCATCCATGTCCTGCTGATGGCTCGCCTGAAGGAACTGCAGCTTGCCCAGCTCGCCAGTTTCGTAGAGTTCTTTCATGAACAGAAACTCCCGACTGTAAACCACGGTTTCCATCATCATGTACTTCAACCCCGTCTCCTCGCACAGCCGGATGATCTCGAGGCAATCCTCGACGCTCGTCGCCATCGGCACCGTGCACGCGACGTGTTTCCCAGCCTTCAACGCCGCGATCGACTGCGCCGCATGATCTGGAATTGGCGAGTTAATGTGGACCGCATCGATCTCCGGATCCGCCAGCAGCTGCTCGTAATCCGAATACCGTTTCTCAACCCCGAATTTGTCGCCACACGCATTCAATTCATCCACATTTCGACGGCAGATCGCGGCCAGGTTCGCATTCGGATGCGCTTGATAAATCGGGATGAACTCCGCCCCGAATCCGAGGCCGACGATTGCGATGTTGATCTGCTTTTCGCTCATGAAAATGAAAATTTGAGTTGGTCAGTGGAGAGGGTTTCTAGACCGTATCGATCGGGAACGCTAGGGCCGAATAGACGAAAATGAGGCCGTTTTGGCCAAACCGGCAAAGCCGCTCGTGACCTTGACAAGTGATCAAAACTCCGTCAGCAGCTGCTGACGCGCACGACCTCGGTGGCTGAGCTGGTTTTTCTGTTCGGAAGGCATTTCGGCGAAGCTCAGCTGATGACCTTGGGGCAGGAAAATCGAGTCGTAGCCAAAGCCACCCTCCCCTTGCTCGGAATTACAGCAAGCTTCGGTAGCGGAAATCGCCAGATTTTCGTTGGATCGCTCCCGGTGGGATGGCGCTCGATTTCAAGTTGGGTTTCGATTTGCCAACGCCACCCCGAATTGTCATCCCGAGCCTGCCGAGGGACCTCACGAGCGGAGATTGGCGAACGTGAATCAACGACGTCGGTCCCGCCTTCGGCGGAATTCGTCGCGCAGCAGAGAGTCAGGACGTCAAACGTAATCGCTGAGGTCCCTCGGCCGGCTCGGGGTGTCAGCAAGATTCGGTTGCGGCCATCGCCAGATTTTCGTT
>JBLHKS010000247.1:0-9763 GCA_047620505.1 Verrucomicrobiales bacterium
CTCGCCCTGGCAGCTGCTGAACGACAAGCGTCCTTCTGAGCCTGTAATTAGCGATAGCGGTTCGGAATCAATTCAAGCGGGTTTCACGCCGGTTATCCCGGGCGTTATCGACGAGGCGACTGCGACTTACGCGCTGAAAAAGGGGCTTGGCGATTTGATCGATTATGAAGGCAGCGATGGTCGGCAGTTTCACATTCAGCTCGTCGGCTTCATCGACAACTCGGTGCTCCAGGGCAGCATCGTGATTTCAGAAGAGAATTTTCTGAAGTTCTATCCCGCTCAGCCGGGCTATCGCTTTTTGATGATCGAAGGCGATTTTCTCGCGAAGTTGGCGAAGTCGCTGATCGATTCCGGCGCGTCAAAAGGCGAAGCGCGGAAATTCCTGGATGCCGCTGTGTTTGTGATGGGATCGGAAGATCGAAATCAGGAAGAGCTCGAATTTCCATTCTCAAAGGCGATTCAGCTGGGGCTCTCGGGGGCTCTCGCGAAGCTGAACGGATTTCCCGAAAGCTGGCCGGATCTCAGCTCCGCAAGTCAGACTCAATTTGAAGTTCTGCGGATCCTCGACGCCCAGGATTGGTCCGGGTTTTCAATGAGTGACGCCGAAAAGTTGGTCGAAAAGGCCATGCAAGGTCCTTCTGGCGACTACGCCGATGTGCTAACCCGTCAGCTGGAAGATCGCGGACTTGCACTCACTGAAACCTGGCGACGACTGAACCAGTTTAACGCCGTCCAAAACACCTACCTCAGCATTTTTTCAATGCTTGGCGGCTTAGGAATCTTGCTTGGGACAATCGGACTTGGCGTCGTCGTTAGCCGCAACATTCTTGAGCGCAAGGGGCAGATGGGACTGCTTGAGGCGGTTGGTTTTCCCAAGCCAACTCTCGCAAAACTCGTCGTTTCCGAGCACTGGTTCCTCCACGTTTTTGGCGTGCTTTCCGGCATCGCTGCGGCGGTCATTTCAATCCTTCCAACGCTTTCCGAACGCTCGACCGGCCTACCGATCGGGGCTCTGATCAGCTTGAACACCGCGATCCTCGTTGGCGGCCTCATCTTTTGTTGGCTTGCCGCACGCTGGATGCTTCGAGCCGAACTCATCGAATCTCTCCGACATGAATAAATCTCGTTTCCTCATTTCCATCGCCTTCGCTTCGGCCGTCGCACTCAGCAGCTGCTCAGATTCAGAAGAGGCCGATAAACCCGATTCTCCGGTGGATCCGCCCGGGACTTCCACCGCAAACGAAGTAGAACACAAACCTGAGCCGGATCCCGCGCCTGCTCCAGATCCTGAGACCGTGTCGACGCCAGCGCCACCGGCTGACGCGCCTCCTGTAAACCCTAAGCCTTACGCTGAAGACTTTCGCTTCGAAGAATACGAGGTCGGCAAGGAGCCGGATCTTTTCATTCTTGACGGTGCGTTCACGGTCGAAGCTGTTGGCGAAAACAAGGTTCTCCAGCTCGCATCGGAGCCACTGACGGACGGGTCGATTCAGCTCGGCAAGTCGCTCAAAACGGGCGGCGAAATCCAGGCCACCATCACTGCCGAGAGCAAACGCCGAAGTTATCCGCGTTTCAGCATCGGGCTGCACGGCATGTCTGGTTTCCAACTGCGGGTCGTCCCAGTAAAGAAGGAAATCGAGCTCGTCCGCAACGAGGCTGTGGTCGCAACCGCTCCGTTTACCGATTGGAAGAGCGGCGAGCCGTGCATTCTTAATCTTGCGGTTACCGGCTCGAGCGAAGACGGCTGGAAAATCAAAGCGATGGTCACGATGGCCGCCGCTGACGGCCCGCAAGCGCTGATCGAGCACGAAGCGGAGCCAGTCCGGCTTCAAGGCAAAGGCTCCGTGACGGGCACGCCTTACGCGGGACTTCCGATTCAGTTTGATGATGTTAAGATCAGTGAGCTGCCTTGAATTTCGCCTTCCCGGAATCCTCGCTTTGATGGCGATGAGCCTCGCAGGCTTGTCGAATGCTGAGGAGTCGACCCGCGTTTTCATCGAGCTTGATCTCGACGAACCGCCCAAAAGCAGCGGCTCGCTGGTTGTCGAAAATGAAGAGACTTTGCAGTTCTCAGTCGGCTACGGCAGGCGGGGAGTTCTGGATGAAGGCGCGCGTTTCAAGGGCGGCTACTCGCTTCTTGGCCGTTTCCGCGTGAACGCGATCTTCGCCGCCGATCAATTCGAAATGACGCCGAAATTGGTCGAGTCGTCTGGGAAATCCCGGGAGTTCCTAAGCAAAGAACTCTTCGCCAACATGAGTTCGATCGACTTCGATGGCGATGGCAAAGGAGGCGAGTACGGAGCTGGATTTATCGGCCTTCAACCGCTCACCGAAACCGAGCAGCCGTTTTCATTCGAGCCCTACCAGGGCGTGTTTCGCTGGTACAGCTACGCAATCCACGGAACGCAGAACGAAGCGCGGATCGGCAAAAAAATCACCGGAGGCTGCATCAATGTCGGCGCGGCTGACCTCCAGCAGCTGCTGGCGAAGGTGAAACTTGGCGACATCGTCGAAATCCAAATTCGTTAGCCTCAATCGCGGATTCCGCTCGCTTGCAGGAACGCGATCAGGTCGCGCAGTTCGCTTGGAGTCAGATTCAGGATCAATGCGGGCGGCATCAGAGAGGACTTGAGTTCTTCTCGGTGGACGATGTCCGTTTTCAGAATCCCCTGCTCTTTGCCCGAGCTATCACGGTAGAATTCTTTCCCGCTTTTTCCGCCTTTTCGAAGCGCAATCCCCATGAAAGCAGAGCCGTCTTTCAGGCCGAGGCTCCATGGAAAATACTGTGGCGAAACTTCTCGGTTCGGCTCGAGAATTTGGGAGAGAAGCCACTCGGCGTCCGCTCCTGGCCCGGCCCCAACGGCGCTCAGATCCGGCCCGACGATGCCTCCGCGCCCGCTGTGGCGATGACACGAGGCGCAGCGCGTCAGAGTCGGATGGGAAAAGATTCTCCGTCCAACATCGAGATCAGGCTCGCCTTCAACGGCATCGATCAACGCTTTCCAGGCTGCCGAATCGTTCATCGGCGGTGGTCCGAGTTGGGCGATCGTTTTGGGAGCCCCTGGCAATTTAACCGAGGTCATCCGCAACGCGCGTTCAGCCTCTGGAACAGTAATCTTGTCAGGTTTGGAAGGTTCCGCATCGGGCTTGTTTCCGAATGACGACAGCAAATTCATCGTCGCGGTTTCTTTGAGTTTATCAAGATGCTCCGCCGCCTCGGCAGCGAGCCCCAGTACGGCTTCATTTCTCGCATCTCCCGATATCGTTGGGTCAGAGACGATCTTCGTCAGAAATTCCCGCGATTCCGGAGTGTTTTTACCCGCGATTGAGCGGAGTGCTTCCATTCTCAATTCGGAATTGGATCGCGTCAGCTCTACGAGGACCGGAACTTTCAGTCTGGCGTTACTCGGCGGAATCAGCCGAAGCGCGTACGCTCGATTCTGCTGTGAAGTCGATTCGTCTTTAACGCGTTCGAGCAGCATCGGAATATCGACGATTCCCTTTCGTGGATCGCCTTTGAGCGTGATCGCCGTTGCTAAGCAGGCTTCGAAAAGTTGATAGTCGAGATCCAAGTAGGCGAACATCGCGTCGACGTCCTCGGCTAAGCCAACGAGCTGCTCATCAGCGATCCAACGCAGCGCTTCAAATCGAACTTTCGGGCTGGCGTGATTGAGCGCGAGGCTCGCAACTTGCTCGTCCTTCGGATTCGCAAGGCGATAGGCATAAACGA
Source organism: Verrucomicrobiales bacterium (assembly GCA_047620505.1). GTDB lineage: Bacteria > Verrucomicrobiota > Verrucomicrobiia > Verrucomicrobiales > DEV007 > JBLHKS01. The sequence continues at coordinate 3,731 of JBLHKS010000247.1, forward strand.
TGTTGGCCTGGTCTTCCTCTTCCATTTCAGGGCTTAGCGGAAGCGTCCGGCGAGAGAGTTCCTCCAACGCGGCACGCGCGAGAAACGGGTCGTCGCTCCGGGCGTGCGCCAGCAGCTGCTGATCGTCGACGTCTTTGGCTTTCCCGGATCGAAGTGACTCGGCCAGCTGAGTTTCCGCGTTTGGCGATTCGATTTCCTTCGGTTTCAGCCACTCGGCTTCGCGATCGATTTCCAGTTTCCACAAACGGCCGCGCTGATGCAATTCGTAGGAAGTGAAAACCCAGTCGGTGAAATAGAACGCGCCGTCGGGCCCTTCGGCGATGCAGGTCGGGCGGAAATTGTCGCTGCCACGGACTAACTCGATTCGCTCGCTTTCGTAGCTCGCACCTTTGCGAGCGAGAGAGAAGAAATCGAGCCGATTGTGACTCCAACTCGGCAGAAGAACTCCGCCGCCAAGCGGCACGATTCCGCAGGGAGCCTCGCCAGCTGCGTCGAGCATCGGCAGCGTCCCGCGCAGCTCGCCATTCCACGCGACGAACGGATGAAACGGGGCGTTTCCGTAGAGCCGCTGATATCCGTAGTCGCCGCCTTCGACGAGATGAAGCAGCCGACACGGTGGCCGCGCGCCGGGGTCGTTTTCGGCGACGAACATTTCAAGATCGTCCCTGACACAGACCCCAAACGGATTCCAGAACCCTTTGGCGATCCGTTTCAGCTGCTTGCCGTCGGCGGTGCATCGGAACACGCCGCCTTCGCCGGTTCCTTCAATTTTCGAGCCATCAACCGCCGTTAGACTCCAGCTTTTGTAGAAGTTTTCTCCTAACGAAAAAACCAAATATCCGCCGGGATGCCAGCACAAACCAGCAAGTCCGTTATGCGGGTAGTCGGCGGTCGTTTCGAGCACGGCCAGATCCTCTTCAACGTCCCCCACCCCGTCGCCGTCCGAATCGCGGACACGCAGGATTCGATCGCGTTCAGCCAGATATACCCAGCCGCCCGGGCCGAGTTCCAGGTCCATCGTGGCGTCGGTCGCGTTGTAGAAAACGCGCCGATTTGAGCCGTCGGGATCGAAGACGAGAATCTCATCATGCTCAGGTCCTTCGTAAGTTTCCGGCCGAAAATGGGTGTGGCTGGAAACCGCCCAGATCTGCCCGTCGATATCCACGTCGATCCCTGTTGGCGTGACCAGGTCCGGGTGCTCAACGAGTTGGGTCAGCTTTATCCCAGACTGAAGAAGTTCGACCTTCGGGTCGAGGATTTCGGGAACATCTGGCGTGGCTTCATCGGCCGCGAAAAGACAGAGGGGCGCGAATAGCGGAAAAAGAGTCAGGGGCAGACGCATCTCTCAGGGAATCGGATATTTGCGCCTGTGGCAATCGCGAAACGCGTCACCCCCCCGGAATCGTCACGGCGTTCGCCCAGACTTTCGACTTGTATCCTTTGGTAAGGTCGAATTCTTCATCCGGCTTCCACGCCCAAACGCGAGCAGCTGGCTTAGGCTGGCGGAGAGCGTAAATTTCGATTTCGAGACGGCGTTCAACATCTTCGGGGATCTCAATTTCACGAATCTCGACTTCAATTTCATGCCCAGCCCGGCTCAGCCCGCCCATCACCATCTCCGTGATGACGTTGTTGCCGATGATTGTTCGGTGGTGCTCGCCAATCTTGATTTCGACCTCATAACCGATCGAAGCGACCCAGATATCTCCTGCATAATCGGGTGGCCCAATCAACGCCGGGGCTTCCGGCACGATGCCATTCGGGCGGAATCGATCGTCGGCGAGCAAATCGGAATCGCCAATCCGCGCCATGCGAAGAAGGCCCTCGTCTTTTCCTAAATTGAAAAAACGCGTGTTGTCGAATTTCCAATAAAGGCCCTCTTTGACGAATCTGAGCATCAGAATGTTTTCCGGGACCTCCTGCCCTTCCTCGAGATCGATACCGAAATCGATTTTACCAAAATAAATCAGATGAGCGGTCGGCCCATCCTGAAGCGTCGCGAGATGTCGGAGAGTCACGATGTCGGGCGCGGAAAAAGGCAGGGTGAAGATCACATCCGGCCATTTGTCTTTCCTCGAAACGACCATATTTCGGGTAGACGCGTAGCGATGAGCGGCGGTGTGCCGTTTCCACGCGGAAAAATTTTTGTTCACGTTGGCGGAAATCCAGGAACGGTAAACGCGCTCCAATTCCGGCCGAACGTCCTGTGCGTCGGCATCAGCAGCTGCTCCAACGAGAAATGCCGCGACGAATGTCAGAATTACTAGGTGGATTTCCCAAGGTTTGCGAATCATGATCGGTTTGTAAATTGGTTGCCACTTGGCTAGCGGCGCGCAAAGTAGCGCCCGTTCTTCGCCGGAGCGAACATAAATTCCGGCCCCGTTTTTCCACGCACGTAACTATTGATGATGAAATCGAGTCCAGGCGAATCGTTGATCGATCGCAGTAAGCAACTGCTCGACTCGGCGCAGGAGCACAGTTACAAAGAAACGGACGATGGTGTCGATTTGAAGGCTTACGTCTTTTCGCCGCCTGAACCAGCGACGCAGCTGCGGACTGCATTGATTTTCTTTTTCGCAGGAGCCTGGGACAAGGGCGTGGTCGCGCAGTTCGCTCCACAAGCGATGCATTTCGTGGATCGCGATGCGGTTTCGATCCTGGTTGAATACCGGATCAGCTCTGTGCACGGATCTAACCCGCTGGATTCGATGTCGGACGCGCGCTCGGCGATTCGCTGGGCTCGTTACAACGCGGAGGCGCTCGGCATCGATTCTCGCAGGATCATCGCGATTGGCGGAAGCGGAGGAGCGCAGTTAGCACTTTCATCGGCGATGATCTCAGATGTGGCGGATGATCCCAGCGATCCAAATATCAGCTGTGTCCCCGACGGGGTGATTCTCTTTTCAGCAGCTGCTGACACATCGAAAAAAGGATTTGGCCACGAGCATTTCTTGAATGCCAACGACGCAAACCGAGCCAACCCGGCAAAACACGTCGCGAAAAATTTACCCCCGATGCTGTTTCTTCACGGAGCGGCCGACAGAATCATTCCGATTGCTGGCGTAGCTCGTTTCGCTAAGCAGATCGCTCGAAAGAAGAACGTCTGCGATATGGCGGGATTCGAGGGCAAGGACCACAGCTTCTACAACTTCAACGTCGATCCCGAAGGCTACGAGGCGGCCGTTTCCGAAGCCGACCGCTTCCTCGTCGATCAAGGCTTCCTCAAGGAGAGGGAACCCGAAACCGAATTGGGAGAAGTCGTCGAAGAGCAGGCTTAGCTCAAACGTCGCAAAGCATCGCGGCGTGTCGGAGAGCGAGTTCGTGATCATCCCATTCGGGAATGAATTCCTGCGCAACGAAGCCCTTGTAACCCGTCGCGAGGATCTCGCGCATGATCGGTGGATAGTTGATTTCCTGGGTGTTGTCCATTTCGGCACGCCCCGGATTCCCAGCCGTATGGTAATGCCCGATCACGTCTTTATACTGCCGAATCCGCCGGATGATATCGCCGTTCATGATCGAGACATGATAAATGTCGAAGAGCAGCTTCATGTTCGGCGAATTGACGTCTGAAATCAGATCGACGCAGAAATCGACGTTATCGCCGAAGTAGCCGGGGTGCCCCTTCATCGGATGCGAATCGTCACGCGAATTGAGATGTTCGAGCACCAGCTGGACGCCCTTGTCTTCCGCCAGCGGCATCACTGATTTCCAAACGTCGACGCAGTTTTTCGCCGCCTCGGCCTCATTCATCCCATCGAAACGCATCCCGGTAAACGTGATCGCGCTTGGCGAACCAACCTCAGCCGCCACGTTGATCGCGTCGGTCAGTTTCTCGATGCAGCTCTCCTTGTTTTCCGGATTGCAAGGCCCCTGCGCGAACCCGTGGCTGCCGACCAACGCAATCTCCATTCCAAGCTCCTTCACCTGCGGATAAAGATCGCGCGAAATCCCTTCCATCCCGGCAAATCCGATCTCCGCGCAGAGTTTCGCGAGCGCCTGCATTTCCATCCGCTCCTTGAACGTCCAGCCCATGATCGACTGCCGAATGTTGCCCTTGGTGATCTTGAAATCCGCCTTCGCTTCGCTCATTGGAAGCTGCCCGCCCGCGAATTCCGGCAGAGCAGCTGCTGCCGCGAAACCGAGACCACCGAGGACGGAAGAATTGAAAAAGTCACGTCGATTCATACGGTGAACCTGGAGGATTCTGGGAGGAACGCAAGCCCCGCAGGGTTCCGGTTCTACGATCCCTTCGTCGGATCCGCCCGGTACATCCCTCCGTCGATCCGCTCGTATCCACCGCCGCTTTCGCCAGCTCCGCGTCCAGACCGGTGACCGCTCCTCTTCCTCGAGTTCGGGGCCGTAGGCCGAACGTAGTGGGATTCGTGAGAGGCTTCGATTTGCCAACGTCATCTCCCCTAATTGTCATCCCGAGCCTGTCGAGGGACCTCTTCGATGATGTTTGACACCCTGATAATCTGCAACGCCATGAATTCCGCTGAAGGCGTGACCGGGTGCCCTTGATTCGTGTTCACCAAGCTCCGCTCGCGAGAGGTCCCTCGACAGGCTCGGGATGACAGCAGGTGCTGCGTCGCGGGATTCGTGATAGACTGTTGCAAAACTCGTTGGGGTCTCTGCAAACGGACTTGGAAGTCCGTGCTCCAATCAAGTTTCGTCAGGGAAATCAATCGTGGGTTCGAGCGGAGCCCGGATGTCCACATCCGTCTTCAGAGGTTTTGCAACAGTCTAATGAGAATTGCGCCGATGTAGACAAGGGTCTCCGCACCCGCCACGGAGCCGTCAAAACAAATCGCCCCACGGCCCGGGCCGCGCCCGAGGGCGGAGACTCGGAACTACGGAACTCGGAAGTCTGGCGAATTCTACTACGATTATCTGGGGGAAGGTCGGTCCTTCTTCGGCGACAACGAATTCGATCTGTGCGATGGAGCGCGGGTGAATCGGGATCAAATGCTGGAGCGCGCACGAAGCGCGGAAACCTGGGACGTCGCGATCATCGGTGGCGGGGCGACTGGCTTAGCTTGCGCGTGGGACGCGGCGCTGCGCGGGCATCGGACGATCCTGATCGACAAGGCGGACTTCGCAAAAGGCACTTCGAGCCGAACTACGAAGCTGATCCACGGCGGCGTCCGCTACCTTAAGCAGGGCAACGTCAAACTCGTCCGCGAGGCCCTGCGCGAGCGTTCCCGGCTTCTTCGAAACGCGCCTGATCTGGTCAAACCTCTGCCGTTCGTGATTCCCGGATTCAGCTGGCTCGAAAAAATCTGGTATGCTTTAGGCTTGCGCGTTTATGACTTGCTTACCGGTTTCGGTAAGCGGATTTGCCCACGTTCGAAGCTCCTTTCGCGAGACGCTGTCGGGGAAGCTCTGCCCGGTCTGAAACTGGATGACGTTAGCGGCGGGGTTCGATATTTCGATGCCCAGTTTGATGATTCGCGGCTTGCGGTTGCCTTCGCCCGAAGCGCCGCTCAACAGAACGGCTGCGTTCTCAACTACGTCAGCGCAGCTGGATTCGAAAAATCTGAGGATGGTCGGATCACAGGGATCGAGGCCGTCGACGAACTCTCTGGCCAGCAGCTGCTGATCCGCGCGAAGTCGGTGATTAACGCGACTGGCGTTTTCGCGGACGGGATTATCCGGATGGACGATCCGAAGGCCGAGCCAGTGATTCAGCCTGCGCAGGGCGTCCATCTCGCGCTCGATTCGCGCTTTCTTGAGAGCGATCGACACGCGCTGATGATTCCGAAGACTGACGATGGACGTGTGATTTTCGTGATTCCCTGGCACGGCCGAGTTTTGCTCGGAACGACCGACACGCCGCGGCCAGACGCCGAATACGAACCGCGGCCACTCGATGAGGAAATCGATTACCTCCTGGAGCACGCAGCGCGCTATTTGAAAACAGCGCCTACGCGAGCCGATGTGCTTAGCACGTGGGCTGGTCTGAGGCCGTTGGTCAGACCACGAAAGGGTTCGGGTGAAACGAAAGAGATTTCGCGTAGCCACAGTTTATTC
>JBLHKS010000248.1:0-9714 GCA_047620505.1 Verrucomicrobiales bacterium
GGCGGCCACATGCGAATGATTATTGGTTACAACGAGTCCGATAACCGAATTGTTTTCACAGATTCTTGGGGAGCCGGCCATGAAAAGAAGCGGATGCAAGTCGGCCATGCGTTCGGAGCGACTTTCGGGCTCTATTCGATGCAGCCGACAACTCGGTAATTTCAGCAAGAGTCTCCGGTATTTCAGATTTGGCCGTCCGCTTGATCCCGTTCTTGAGTTGCGCTACGAACTGGGCGATTGGGAATCATGAATCTCGCCCGCCTCTCCGCAATCATCGCCTTTCTTGCAATCGCAATCGGGGCATTCGGGGCCCACGCATTTGAGCAGCTGCTGGAGAAAAACGGCAAAACCGACACTTTCCGCACAGCAACTCTTTACCATCTCGTCCACGCCGTTGCGCTCTTCGCACTCGCCTGGCGGCGCGAAAACCCGCCAAAAGGACCATGGATCGCGATCGCCATCGGAATTCTCCTTTTCAGCGGCTCCCTCTACGCATTGAGCCTGACGAACATCGGTGTCCTCGGCGCGATAACGCCTTTGGGCGGCGTTTCGTTCCTCATCGGTTGGCTCTGGCTCGCGATCAAACCTGGCTGAAGCTTGAGTTCCGCCGCCACGGCGCCAGGTTCGCCGCCAATGAGTATTATCGATTCCTCCGGCCGCGTCCCGACGGCTGAAGAACGCTTCGAACGCGTCCGAACCGTCGTTTTCAAAAACTCCGCTGAGCCAAGCCGCCAGCTGGCGAAAGAAGTCGCTGACTTGATCCGCGAACGAGCAGCAGCTGGCCAGAATGCGGTCCTCGGCCTCGCAACCGGATCCACGCCGGTCCCCTTCTATCGTGAGCTGATTCGCCTCCACAAAGAGGAAGGCCTCAGCTTCAAAAACGTCATCAGTTTCAACCTCGACGAGTACCACGGCCTCGAGCCGGACCACAAGGAGAGCTACTCGACGTTCATGCACGATCAGCTTTTCGATCACATCGATATCCCAGCTGAAAACGTCAATATCCCGAATGGAATGGTGCCACCGGACGAAGTTTTCGACTGGTGTCAGGGCTACGAAACCCAGATCGATGAGGCGGGCGGGCTGGATCTTCAGATTCTCGGAATTGGACGGACGGGCCACATCGGCTTTAACGAACCGGGATCGACAGCAGACTCGATAACCCGAATGATCACCCTCGATCGGATCACGCGTCGCGACGCTGCGAGCGACTTCCTTGGCGAAGAAAATGTGCCTCGTTTCGCGATCACGATGGGCGTCGGCACGATCATGAAGGCCAAGCGGGTCGTCCTGATGGCCTGGGGCGAAAACAAGGCCGAGATTACGCGTCAGGCGGCGGAAGAAGACATAACCGATCGCATCAGCGCGAGCTTCCTTCAAGCGCACGAAAACGCGACGTTCGTCGTGGATCAATCCGGTGGATCCCGGCTAACGCGCTTCCATAGCCCGTGGATGGTCCGCAGCGTCGAATGGGAAAAGCGAACGACGCGGAAAGCCGTTCTCTGGTTGGCGGAGAAGCTCGGAAAGCCGATTCTCAAGCTGATCGACGAGGAGTACAACGAAAACGGGATGGCCGAATTGCTGACCCGCCACGGGGCCGCCTACCACGTTAACATCAGCGTTTTCAACCAGCTTCAACACACGATCACAGGGTGGCCAGGCGGGAAACCGAATGTCGATGATGCTAACCGCCCTGAGCGCGCTGAACCGCCGTCAAAGCGGATTCTGGTACTCAGCCCGGAGCCGCAGGACGCGATCGTTTCGATGGGCGGGACCCTCGAGCGGATGATCAAACAGGGGCATCAGATCAAGGTTGTTTGCCAGACTTCGGGAAATCTGCGAGTCGCGGACGCCGAAGCCCACACGTTTGCCGGCGTGCTCAGCGAGTTGGCCGCGATCGAGGCTAACGACTGGTCTGCGCCGCAAAATTTCAGCGATCTTGTCCGCAAGCAGCTACTGGCGAAAGGACCTTTCGGAATCGATCCGCCAGACCTCCGCCAGCTCAAAGGTTTGATCCTCCGAGGTGAGGCGCGCGACGCGAACGAAGCCAGCAGCGTCCAAAATTCGCGAGTCCGATTTCTCGATCTGCCATTTTACGAGCAGGGTCGCTATCGCCGATTCCAGATGACCGAGGCGGACGTCGACGCGATGACCGCCGAGATCGATGAGTTCAAGCCGCATTTGATTTTCGCGACTGGCCACGTTGCTGACCCGAGTTCGTTGCAGTCGCTCTGTTTTCAGGCTCTGTCAGGGACTCTCGAACGAACGAAGGACGCAGATTGGCGGAAAGATTGTCGAGTCTGGGTTTACCGAGGAAAAGAGAAACCGTTGGAGGCACACGAAATCGACATGGCCGTTCCGCTAAGCCCTGACCAGCTTTTACGTAAGGTCGCCGCGATTCACAAGTTTCAAGCGATCCGGCCTGAGGAGTCGGAAGCCGCTGACGGCAACCGCGCGATCGCGAAGCGCTACGATATTCTGGGAATGGCCGAATACGAAGCGATCGAAGCGTTCCAGCGCTGGGCTTAGCTCGAAAGCAGCCGCTCGCGCATCAAATCCAGCAGCTGCCGGTCGTCGACTTCAAGACAAACGTTCACTTTTGGCTGATCGGACCACTCGTTCGGGAAAATCCAGTCGCCGCGCTCGTCCCAGATCGTTTGGCCCATCGCAAGCCCGTCTAGCGGGACACGAATTGCGCCGCTGCAGGTTTTGAAAAGTTCTGGCCGAATCAGGTAAGCGATCGCGGACGGATCGTGGGTGTGGATCGCGGAAATTCCGTAAACCTGCTCGTGAAACTTCTGGTAAAACCGGCTGATGCGAAAAATGAAGTCGCCCGCTCGCGAAGTGCGGAGAGATTCGAGGTAAGCCTCGTCTGTGATGACTTTCGTGGTCACGTCGAGGCCGATCATCGTGACTGGCCAGCCTGCGGTGAACACTTTGTCGGCCGCATGCGGATCGCAGTGAATGTTGGCTTCCGCAACCGGACTGACGTTTCCTGCTGTCCGCGCCGCGCCGCCCATCAGGACGATTTCGGCGACGTTTTCGACAATTCGCGGCTCGAGCTCAAGCGCTAGAGCGATATTCGTGAGCGGGCCGATCGGGACGAGGGTGATCTCGCCCGGATGGCTCATGATTTTGTCGACGATGAACTCGGCGGCCGTTTGATCGATCGGTATCGAGGTCGGCGCTGGCAGATTCGTGTTTCCGAATCCGTCATCGCCGTGAACGAAGTCAGCTGGCCCGCGAAACGGGATTTCGAGCGGCTTTTCGGCTCCGCGCGCAACCAGCAGCTGCTGGCGCTGATCGAACTCAGCCAGGTGCAGCGCGTTGGTGGTCGCGAGGTCAACATCGACGTTGCCGAAGACCGTGGTCAGGCCGACGACGTCCAATTCCGGGCAACGCAGCGCGAACAAAATCGCCATTGCGTCGTCAACGCCCGGATCGGTATCGATGATGATTTTTCGCGGCATTTTTCACGAACAGCAGTTCAGGGAGCTTCGTTAACGTTGTTTCCGAGATCGTCTACACCGATAACGGACCGGTCACCCGAGCCATTTCCAGCTTGGACGTTTCCGGTATCATTCGCGCCAAAAGGAAGTGGGCCTTGCTCATCGACACTGCTGACAACGCCAAATAGCACGTTTCCAATTGTCGTGTTCCCCAAGAAGCGTGAGCCATCTGCGATATCGTCGTTTAGCCCGCCAAGACCAAGTGGATCGAGAATAAACACAATTCCGTTCGCCCCGTTAGCATTCGCGGTGTTGAGCGCAAATCTGCTCGTAAGGAAGAAATTGCCGCCCGTGAAAACGATTCCGTTGCGACCGTTTCCGTTTGCGATATTCAAGCGGATGTTGTTCGGCGCAGGCCGATTCGCATCGGTTATTTCGGCGACAAAAATATTGATTCCATCGGCACCGTTTCCACTCGCCGTGTTGCTTACGATCCGGCCACCGGCAATCAAATCATCGCCGACAATAATGTTGATTCCTGTCCCGAGATTCCCAGTAGCTATGTTGCCCGCAATCAAGCCCAATCCAGCGGGGCCGCCGCCGTCCAAGTCGTTTACGATGCCAATTTTGATCCCATCTCCAGTGTTACCCCTTGCTGTGTTCCTAATGAAAACGCCTTCAAAATCTTCGCCAATCTCAAGCTCGAAACCCGCACCGCGATTTCCTTCCGAAAAGTTGTTTGTGAAGATCCCGTCGGTCTGAAAGTCATCCCGCGTGACGAGGTGAAATCCAGAGCCGCCGTTCCCAGCAGCGTGGTTTCCGTCGATCGTTCCAGAAAGGTCATCTCCGATCTGGAATTCAAATCCGCTCAAGCCGTTGTGGCCGGCAAAGTTATCTAAAATAAACCCGGTCGGCGCAATGTCATCGATCGTGGAGAATGCGAAGCCATGGCCGCCGTTGCGTCGGGCTTCGTTGCCAGCAAAAGTCGTGTCGAAGGCATCAAAAATCAGGGAAAACCCCGATCCCCGATTTCGAAATGCGACGTTGTCGAAAATTCCGTCCGTGATTGAGCCCAGAATCGATTCAATCTGGAAACCGTCGCCAGAGTTGAAGGCTGCGAAATTATAAGCGATTCGCCCATCGATCGTCCCTCCGTTCAACTCGATGTGGAATCCGTCACCGCCGTTCAAGGTCGAAGTATTCCGAATGATATTGCCGATCAGCGTGCCGCCTGTCAGGAAGAAATTGAACCCATCGAGGAGGTTTTCGCTCGCCGTGTTGCCTTCGATATCGCCGATGATCCGAGTTCCAGAGGCGTCGATCGCGAAGCCGTGCTGGCCATTCGCCCAAGCTTGATTATTACGGATATCGCCAAAAAATCCGCCTCGCGGGACGAAAATCCGGAAGCCGCTGCCGAGGTTGCCGACTGCGAGGTTATCGATGATGTCGGCGCGAAGCTGGCTGCCTGTGGCGAGGTCGAAAAGGAAGCCTTCGACTCCGTTAGTCAGCGCCGTGTTGCCGGAAATGAGCCCGAGGAACGTTCCGTTGTCGTTTTCGAACTCGAAGCCATCGCCGTGATTCGAAACCGCGAGGTTGCCTGAGATCGTCGAAGAAACCAGGCCGTCTGGATATTCGAAGCGGAAGCCGTCTTCGCGATTTGAGCGAGCTGTGTTGGAGAGAACTTCCGCGTTGACCCGCGCACGAGTCGAGCTGAGTCGGTAGCCGTTGGCGTTGCTCTCGGCGGTGTTCCGAGCGAGAAGCAAATTGAGAACGCCAGTGTCGTGGGCGCCGAGATCGAACCCGTCGCCGCCGTTTCCGCGGGCGAGATTGTCCGAAACCTCGCCGTTGAACGTAGCAGCTGCTGACTCGAGATGCAGGCCGTCACCCGCGTTGTTTTTCAGGATATTTCCAGAAACCGTCCCCTGCCCGACCCATCCGGCGCGCCCGTAAACCGCCAGGCCATGGCCGTCGGAGTCCTCGATCACCGAATTTGTAACTTTGAATCGAGTAGGCGTCCCCTTTCTGCCGACAAGGACGACGCCAGAGCTTTCGGTGTCGTCGATCAGCGAATTCGCGAGCACGAAATCCGAAACACCCTCGAAATAGACCCCGTTTCCACGCCCGCGCGGAATTCCAGCGACTCTCGAACGCGAACTGAGCGAATGTCTCGCGCCACCAGTGATGCGGTAGCCGGCAATTCCAACGGTGCCCGCGCCACGCGAGAGAAATCCGCCGTCGAGCACCGGAACGTGCCCGGTTCCGAATCGCTGCCCATCGAGACCGATAATCGGAACCGCACTGGAAGTGAAATTCGCGCTGCGCGAGACTTCGACGTCTTCGCGATACACGAACGAGCCGCCCTGAGCGTAGACGCTCCAAGTGCGGTCGGTGTTTTTGTGCTGGCTCGCGGCTTTCTGCGAGCCGTCATCGAGAGAACGGAACGGTTTTTCGGCCGTGCCCTTGCCCTTGGAAGTTCCACGGCCGATCCCGTTTGACTGCGCGCTGCCGCGATTGACGAAAATCAGGTCGTCGGCGATTTTCGCGTTTTCAGTCACCGTCGTCGAGTGAATCAGGCGATGTTGACGGACGACGCGCTGGCCGAGTTTCGCGCGGAGATAATTTTCGATGATGCTGTCGTCGATTACCTCGTTCGAACCTGGTCCAAGCGGGATGCTGGCGCGCAAACCGATGTAGCTGTTGCCGCCGACGAACTCTTCGTCATCGTAGTAGGCTGCGTCGAGGAACAGCTTCTCGCTCAGGGCGATTTCGGCGCGAATGCGCCAGCCGTTGAGGTCTTTTGAGTCGTCTTCGGGGCCGCTGACTGAGTAGGCTCCTCCCCAGATTCCGACTGCGACCGGAAATTCCTCGGACAGCGGCAGCTGACGACCAATCTCGATCTCGCCGCCACTGAAAGCCTCCGCACCGGGCACCGTGAGGGCCTGAAACACCGAATTTCCTTGGGCAAAAAGGCTGCCGTAGCTCAGAACCGCCGCAGAATCCGCAGCGTAGCGATCATCCTCAGCGAGGTAGCCGTTGAGACGAATATCGAGCAGACGAGTGCTCAATTCCAGACCAAGCCCGAGGCGATCGAAAGACGCGAAATTGTCGATTTCGCCGTGGTCCCAGAATGCGTTGATGCCGAGGAAAACCGTTTCGCTCGGGTTCAACCAGCGATAGCCAGCTCCGAGGCTGAAAAAGTGCTCGTCTCGCTGATAAAATCCGGTCCAGGCATTGAGAAAGAAGAGCGAATCTTCGCCCTGGACGATCGGAACGAGGATTTCTCCCCCACCCTGCCAAGTGCTCATGTCAGAATCGAGCCCCCAGCCGAAAGTCGCGGTTGCGAGCCAGGGAATTTCCGGGTTTTGAGGCAAAATTGCATCGCCAGTAACAGCTGGGCTGCTTTCGGCGATCGGCTTTTGGTCAGGGGCCGCAATAAGCGGAGCCCCGAGCACTAGCATTACGCTAGCGAGAGAGGTGAGAAGACGCATCGGGAATAAGGGAGGAATAAAGGGGCAAACACAAAAAACCAGTGACAAAGCTTTCATACTGCGCGGGAATTATTGGGGTCCCGCCACTGTCCAAAGCGACAAATTCTGCGGAAAGTGCTCAGAATTCTCGAAAAATAAATCTATGTTCACAAAATCCGTTTTATTCCTCGCCCTCGTCATCTCATCTCAACTTTCTTCCGTAAACGCGCAGGATTCGCCGTTTAAGGACCAGTTGCCTGGAAAATGGAAACACGAGCACCGGCAGCTCGGAGTTTCGGCCGATACTTTCAAAGTCTACAAAGCCGACGGCACGTTCACTGCGGTTTCGAAGATCAATCTGATTGGAATTGACACCGCTGTTGCCTACAAAGGAACCTGGGCGTTTCTAAAAAGCGGCTCGCTGCGCCTTCAGGTCAAAGAGTCCAGCAACACACTTTATGTCGGCGACGACGATGTCTTTCTCCTCAAGGGCGTAAAAATCGTTGAAGGGGTGATGAGCTACGAACACGATGGCGATCCGAATCGCGAAGTTCAGCTCAAAGACGAAGAATGAGTCAGGTCGCCCAGCCTTTTGGCCGAATCGCCTTGTACATCGCCTTGCAATGGGCGTGATGCAGGCGGCGTTCGAGAATTTCGCGGGCTTGCTCGTAACTTCCCTTTTCGACGATCTCGATCTGTACATTTCGGACGCCCCAGTTGTTCATCGAAGTGCGTGAAGGGCGATAAATGTCGATGGTTTTCGTCCCGACCAAGGCCCGGCCGTAATCTTCGACGACGTAGAGAGTTGGATCGCCGACAATCCGGAATTTCGTGCCCGGAGGGAAGATCGACCAGTCAGCAGCTGCTGAATTGTGCCGTCGATGCGCTTGCAGCCGAGTTCCGCAGGCGGTCGCCATGCCCCACTCCTTGTGATCCGCCTCGGTGTGCGTGTAGGCGGTCGTTCGAATCACCTTGAGATCCACGCGGCGCTCTTGGGAAAACGATTCGGTCAGGCGAGACAGCAGCGCGCGGCGCTCGCTCCGCTGCTCAGTTTCCTCGACGCGACGAACTTTGGCCTGGCCAAACAATTGGGCAAATCGGCCGGAAGCTTCCGGTTTGGATTCTTCAGGCGAGGCGATCGTCTGGCGCGGCTCAGGTTCGCCGATTTCTTCGATTCCGGCGAGCAATTCGCCGATCAGACCTTTTGAACGAGCTTTTTGAGGCGCTCTTTCGACCGATTCGCGAGGTTTTGGCGCGCTGATCGCTGCCGGCTCGGGTGAAATTTCAATTGGATCGACCGACGTGGAGCCAATCGAGGCGACGAGCGTTCGCGATTGTGAAGTCTCCCTCTTTTTGAAGATCCGGCTCAGCAGGCCATCCTTGCGGATCGATTTCGGGGTAGCGACCGGAGCAGCAGGGGCGCTGGATCGATCTTTCTTAAAGAGTCTCGACAGCAGGCTCGGTTTCGCGGGCTCCGGAGCGACCGGTTCCGCTTCAATCGGGATGGCGAACTCAGCCGATGCAGACTCAGCGCCTGGTTCTTCCGAAGAAGTAGCGGCGGTTTGAGTCCAGGGAAGCACCATAAGCGGCACGACAAAGAACATCGCAGGAATTTTCATAATTTCGGTTCTGGAGGTTAGAGAACAGCGGCGAAACCGGCAATCCTGCCGAATGTTACATCAAAACTGAAAATACTAGCAAGCGTAAATTTAAGATTTCCAAACGAATTTTTCGCGTTTCTGAAATCTTCTCTACTTTTTGCAAATCACTTTGCCAGCTGCTCGCGCCGATTTGTTAGCCAAAAGTCGGGATAAGTCAACTCGGAACCCCCTGAAACCACGCCTCAGAAGGCGCGTTCCACGACAAACCGCACTCAATTCGACCAATTCTGGCAGCGCCTAACCGCGATTAAACCTCAACCGCTTCGTCGGCAACGAGCAACGGCGCGATTTCGTCGACGAACGGATAAGCCCACTTTCCGTCCTCGGAAACGAGCGCTTTTTCGTCTGATGGCAGCTTGCCTTCGCTGAGCTTGCCGCCAGTTTTGGGACAGCGTAAAATGCTGGAAAACGTTTCGTCGGTTAGCGGATCCGCTTCGCCGAGCTCACCTTCCTTGGTGAATGAAAAGCTGATAGTCGAAGCAAGCCAATCAGAATTGCTCTTATTGAATTTGCGCTCCATCCAGTTGGCGAACAATGCGTTGATCGGTCGAAGCAAATAGGTAAAAGGCCAAGTGAACGGATAGAAATGGCTTAGGCGGTGTTCGATGTTCTTGAATCCAAGCTTCCGTAACAATGTGCGGAAATCAGCCGGGTTGTGATTGCGATACCAGTAATTAACAGGATCAACCTTGATGCCAAATTTCTTGTAAAACCGCCAGAGACGTCGCTCCAGGCAGCGCTCGTTGCGCAGCGCTCGTTGCGCAGCGTCACGACGGCTCGACCACCTAGTTTGAGAATCTTGCCGATTTTGGTGAGAAACTCCTCATCATCCGGCAAATATTCGAGCAAACCCACCGCAAGCACCGAGTCGAATGTGTTCTCGGCGAACGGCAAATTCAACGCGTCACCCCGCAGCGCCCAGCCGTTTCCATCGAGCTTGGCGGCTTCCTCTGAAGCTAGCGCGACCATCTCGTTGGCGGCATCCATCGCGACAACCTGATGTCCAAGCCGGTTAAGCGATTTGACGTAAGGTCCGGCTCCGCAGCCGAGATCAAGAACGACTCCATTCCCCTCGCCGACCAACTCCAGGCAGTAGTGACGGCGATACAATTTATCGTTGTAAACCCAACGGCTGTC
>JBLHKS010000249.1:0-9712 GCA_047620505.1 Verrucomicrobiales bacterium
ATCCATCTCTACATTTCAGATGCGGGAAGACTCATAATTAACAGCTTCCACGAACTATGAACGAAAACTGCGACGGTTGCGGGGCCAATATGATCCCACTTCAGCTCGATCTTCGCTGGCAGGATCGTTACGTTGGAGAGATCTTGCTGCCCAATGTTCGCTATTCTCAGTGCGAATGCTGCGGTGACCAGTTGCTCCCGCTGGAAACAGCTATCCTTATCGATGAGGAACGCGCCTCCAATATGAATCGCCTGTTGCTGGCAAGGCCTTTAAGCGAATTTGTTTCCGCAGGATCGGCCGCCGCCGCCCTAGGCTTTACCAAGCAGGCGCTTAGCAAGCACCAACGGATCAAGCGCGGTTTCATCTTCCAGGTTGAGCATGAGGGCAGGACGTTGTATTTGCTGAAATCGGTAGAGCTATTTCGGCAGAAGAAAGACGGACGATTTCCGTTGTTTTCAGTAGTTACTGTCAGTGCTGCGGAATCCGGTTACACGGAATCGGTGGCCCTCAGTCCTAACACATACAAAACAAGCGTTATTCATGCCTAACCCAGAGAAAGAACAGCCACCGTTGGAGTTCCCCCATAGTATCGTAATTCAGACACAGTTCGCAGATGTGGTAAATGCGGCAGTGAAAGATTCGATGGTGCAACTCCGCTTTGGAGCGGTTATTCCAAATTCAAGTCCGCTCTTCGCTCAGGAAGGCGTGCGGATCGCGATGGAGCCCATCTTGGCCAAGAACCTCGTTGATATGTTGGCCGCCTCACTGGATCACTACCCGGTGGAAAAAAAGGCCCCAGCGAAGAAAAAGAGCGCGGCCAAAAAGCGAGCCAGTCGGAAGCCTGCTTCCTCCTAGCCTCCGCCTCCTTTTTTTGCGATTTTAGACCGCTCCTCTGCGGCGTTCTTGGCCAATTGACGAGGTTCTGTAACAAGCTGCCTCGAATGCGTCCGCTTCATTTTGAGCCGAAATACGCATCGCTGCCCGACCTTATGTTGGCTACTCAGCCTCCAAATTCCGCCAAACGATGTTCTTGAACTCAGACCGTGTCTGAAACGTCGCAATTCCCAGCGGCACACAGAGTTCAACGTCGCCAGGGCGCATGCTGATCCGACGATCTTTGATATCCGTGTCGATGATCCGGTTTCCATCGAGCCAGCACTGAATCCGATCGGGCTCCACGCGAATCTTGAACTTGTACCACTGACCCTTCGTGAACGATTCAATTGTCGCAGTCTCGTTCTCGGAGGCATCAAGGTCATCGATGCTCGAAATCCCAACGACGCCCCCGCCCCAGCCGCCACAAACCCAGCTGCAGCTGCTATCGCCAACTGGAATCGTCAACGCCATCATGAAATCGTCTCCGTTGGCCTTCATGCCTTCGAGTTCGATCTCGTAATTCGTCTTTGCCGGCAGTTCGCCTTCCCAAACGATTCCCGTCATCACGGCGCCCATTCCGATCAGCAAAACTTCGTCCTCTGGAATCGCTCGCACCTCTCCTTCGCCGCCGAATTTTACTGGCTTCCAATTGCCGAGAGTTTTCCCGTCGAAAAGTGAGATTTCGCCCGGATTTGCGGCTGGCTTGACCTCAGCAGCTGCTGGCGGTGCGGTTTCGGTCGGCGCTGGCGCTGGTGCAGGCTTCGCGACGGGTTCCGGCTCTGGCTCGACCACTGGCGATTCTGCAGTCGAAGGAGCGGCCGGTTTTGCGTCCGCTTTTTTCTCTTTTCCGTCTTCGGAATCTCCGCAGCTCGAAAGGGCAAAAACAGCGGCTGCGATTGCGCCCAGCGGGGCGGAAATTGAAAGGCGTTTCATCATCCGGCTACGCATGCACGCGATCCAGTCGGCGTCAACGCCAGCGCTCTAACAAATGCAGAACGACTCGCTTCAGTCGTTGATCCGGCGAAGCGGAATCGACAGTTTCTGAAAATTATCGACGAATAGCATTTTATCATTGCCGGTCGGCTTCACAATATAAATGTTACCGGTCTCGCTGTCGGTCATTTTCAAATCCTTGGACGGCATGACTTCAACTTTGAGATAGATCGTGTCGATCTTCTTCGTCGCCTTGTCGATAATCTTCATATAGGGCTGTTTGTTGATCGCATCGACGCCAAATTCGTAGGACGAATTCTCGATCTGGGCCATTCCCATCTGAGCTGCGATCTCGCCCATGTTCTGGTTTTCCTGGCGAGCTTTAACCGAGGCGATGTACTCAGCTCGACGGCTCTCATCGAAATTCCAGAAGCCAAGAAGCGTGATTTTTTCGGCGGTGGCCGGAATCAACAGCAGCAGCTGCAAAAGAATGGGAAGCGCAAGCAGCCGGATTTGTGAACGATTCGAAAACAGGGATTTTTTCATAAGCTGAGGCTCCAACGGTGGTTTGACGAAGTTTAGGCGGAATTCTTGTGAATGAAAACAACTGCTCACGTCAAAACGCTCCCTGATTTGTGATTGCTGTAAAAAACATTGGTAAGCGGACTATTTGTGGTAACTTTAGCGCGCCCGACTTCCCTACCCGCTTTCGTGAATCTGTGAACTGCCCAAAGTGCACTCAGGATGTGCTGATCAACAGTGTTTTTTGCATTCACTGTGGTTATCATCTTGGAATCGCGAAGGAGCTCTTTGGCTTCGAAGACGTTCATTTTCATCCGCTTACCGACCTCGCTGATTGTCTGCGAAAGGACGAACGCGACTCGCTGGTCGAGCTGATCAGCGATCTCGAGCGGCGTTTTCCGCAGCTTTGGTTCGGGATCTGTTTTGTCGGTCTGCCGGAACGCACGAGTTTACGCGAATTCGGTTTCTGGCTCCTGAATCACGCTGCAGTCGTTAACGGCGATCCAATGCGGCCAAATGAGAACGGTGTTCTGCTTTCGGTCGATCTCACTTCGCGCGCTGCGGGCCTCACGCTCGGCTATTTCGTCGAACGGTTTCTCAGCGACGGCGACCTTTTTCGAAGCCTGAACGCTGGCGCTCGTCAGCTTGCCAAAGGCGAATTTGAAACCGGCGTCAGGCGGACGATCGATCGTTTCGCAAAAATTCTCGCGCGTAGAGCCCGAGTCGCCGCTCGCCGACCGGAAAAATTCGCGCGCCTTCAGCCTGTCGAGCCCGAGGAGCTGAAACTCCAGCCAATCCGCCAATCGCCAGCAGCTGCTGACGTTTCTGAGGTTCCAATCGCAAAATGAAATCGCGTCCTGGAAAACTCCGAAGCTTCGGCCGTCGAACCGCCTTCATCCTTTTGGCGGCGATCACGTTCATGACGACGGCGGCGAAGGACGAGGACGAAAAGAAAGGCGGATTCTTCTTCTTTGGAAAAAAGGATAGCGAAAAAAAGGCGGAAGAGGCATCCAAAACCCAAGGAGGAGCCTGGAAACCCGTCAGCAAATCCAAGTCCAAATCGAGTCGGAGCCGCAGTCCAGTTCGTTCGCGCGTTGGGTTGGGGCCGCTCCCGGCCTGGTCGGAGGCCGATTTGGATGAATCTGACGGCTCGCCAGTCCTCGGTGGCGCGCTCTGGCCTGCGGAAGCTCGTCCGACTCCGCTCGGCGTCGCCGCTGAAAACATCATCATCGCTGCCGAGCCGCTTGAAGCCGGACCGGATCCCGGCAAGCCGGATTTCGAGAACATGCTCGTGATTCCGCCACCTCCCCTGCCCGATCCGGAAATCGACCCCGAAATTCAGCATGAAGCCGAGGCTCGCGCGGTTGCCGAGCAGCTCGCGGCCACTCCAGCGAGTTACCTGATCGATCCTCAGCACCTGCTGACCGAGCAGGAAGGAGAAGATATCGAGCATTTTCTCGCTTACCACGCGCGGGAGACCGCCGTTTCGGTTGCGATGCTCATTCTGCCGAGCGGCCTGAATCTGCCGGCCGAAGTTTCGACGGCTGAGCTTCGACGAAAATGGTTTGGCGACGAACCTGTGATCCTTCTCGTTTATTCGTTAGGGAATCCGGGAGCTGCCGAAATCGTCTGGCAGAACGCGGGAATGCCGCTTGAAGCTCAGCAAGCGATCTGGTCGGCCTGTCTCAGCGAAAGTCTCGTCGCCCACGATCCGTTTAACCAGGTTCAGCGCTTCTTGACCGAGTTGGAAGTCCGGCTCTATTGGTATTACGTCGAAGATCAGCCGGAATCGGCACCTGAGCTGGATTTGGTAGCCTGGAACGCAGAATCGACCTCCCCTGCCCTGCCCGTGGTTCAAAAAGAATTCAACTGGCCAATTCTTGGAGCGGGCATCAGCGGTTTTGCGGCTCTGATCGTGATGATTTCGATCATTCGCCGCCGCCGATCGGCCCAACCGGTTCTACTTCCGGAAATCGAGGTCTGCCCACGTCTCGGCGCTCCCTACGGAGGCGGCGGCCATGCGGTGATCAATTTTGGGACCTCGTCAGAGAGCTAGCGCTCATTAAAGTTCGTTGTACTTCGCGTTCGAACCCTTCGCCTTCTCAACCGGATATTTTTCCGCGTTCTTTGCCATTTTCCGCTCCATCGCCGCGATCAAATCGATCCCGAGATTGTCGGCGATCTCAAAAAGGTAAGTCGCGATGTCAGCGACCTCCTCTTCGATCTGAACGGCGTGCGTTTCGAGCCGCTGAGCGCATTCTGTCTCGCTTTTCCAGAGAAAATGCTCCAGCAACTCGCTCGCCTCGATCGACAACGCGATCGCCATGTCCTTCGGGTTGTGGAACTGGGCCCAATCCCGCGCATCACGGAATTGCCGGATTTTTTCGGTGATCGATTCAACGTCTGGCGCGCTCATCGCCTTCATCCTCGACACGCCCGCCGGAAGGCGCTAGAGATTTCGACTATGGAAAACGTCGTCTCCCTTCATCCGTATTTTACCGTCCAGGACGGCAAACTCGAAGACTTCAAAGCGCTCTTCCCGCGGTTTATCGAACTCACGAAAACCGAGGAAAAATGCTACTACTACGATTTCTCGATTTGCGGCGACGTGGTGCACTGCCGAGAGGCCTACAACGGCGCTGCCGGAGTCCTCACTCACATCGAAAACGTTGGGGAAGTCCTCGGCGAGGCGGCGAAAATCTCGGAAATCACCCGGTTTGAAGTTCACGGACCGGAAGCCGAATTGGAGAAGCTCAAAGAGCCGTTGGCCGGGCTGAATCCCCAGTGGTTCGTCTTCCAATCTGGAATCTGAACTGTTTTTTGTTTCCGTGCTTGAGCCGGTAGAGCGGCTCTTCTAGATTTTCGCCTTCAGCATGCGATACGCGATTTTTTCAGACATCCACGGCAACGCCGAAGCCTGGGAGCGAGTCCTTGAGGACATCCAACTCATGGACGCTGACGTGCTCGTCTGTCTCGGCGATGTCGTCGGCTATGGCCCCCTTCCTGAGGAGGTTTTAACGGATATCCGGAATCACACGGACAACTTCGTCCTTGGAAATCACGACGCAGCAGCTGCTGGTTTGCTCGACGTCTCGTATTTCAACGAATCCGCTCGCGAAGTTCTCGAATGGACGAAAAAGCAGCTCGATCCGGAGTCGATCCAGTTTCTCCGTAATGTTCCGCTCAAAATAACCAGCGAGGATATTCTTTTTGTTCACGCCGAGATTTCCGAGCCGAGCCGTTTCAACTACATCGAGGAGGTCGAGGACGCCCAGAAAAACTTTGCCGCCAACGACCATTTCGTCACTTTCGTCGGCCACACGCACTATCCGCTGATCTTTGAGCTTACGAATGACGGCAGCGTGCTTGAGCACGAAGACAACGACTACCGTTTGAGTGAGCGGAGCCGCTACATCGTCAATGTCGGCTCCGTCGGCGAGCCGCGAAATCCTGACGATCTCCGCGCTCGTTACCTCGTTTACGACTCAGAAACTCGGGAAGTTTTCTTCCGCAGAGTCGACTTTGACTTCGACGTTTACCGAAAGCACCTCGCGGCGACCTCGCTGACCGTCATGCCGTTTTTCCTGAGGGTGATCGATCAGCTCGTCGAAAACGAGACCGAAGAGCGCTACGCGATGATGGCCGACATGAATATTCCGATCGCCTCGCTGGACTATCTCAATCAGTTCAGCCAGGAAAAAGAGGAGGATCTGAATCTCGAGAAAAAACGATCGGGCGGGCCCCGAAAGCGGGTTAAAAAGCGCAAGCGCGGTCGATCTTTTTTCCCAAAATTCGTCTTTTTCACGCTCCTGCTTGCCCTTGTTGGGGGTGGAGTCTGGTTTCTGAAATTCGCGCCTCCCGAGGTCCGAGAATACGTTTACGATCTCCTGCCGAAGAAGGATAACGAAGAACCTGAATCTGCTGCCGACCAAACAGACGCAACGCCCGATTGAGATTCGCTCAGGCGCTCAAGAAGCGCTTTCTTCGACGCCGACCGGCTCCACGATCTCGATTTCAACCGGCACGACTCCACCATTTACGAAATCGAGTTCATGCGCGACGCCGATCGTCACGTCGATAATTCGCCCATCGATATAGGGGCCTCGATCATTGATCCTGACGACTTTTTCGATCCCGTTCGATAAATTTTTGACCCGAACGTGAGTGCCCATCGGCAAAGTTTTGTGCGCCGCCGTGTCTGCCCAATTATTGAGCGTTTCGCCGCTCGCCGTGTGCGTGCCGCCGTTGCATTTGATCTCATACCAGGAAGCGACGCCGTTCTCCATTTGGCCGGTTGGCTCGAAACCCGGCAGTTGCCAGGCCCCAGCAGCTGCTGAGCGATCGCGCCAAGACTCGATGCCAGACTTCAAGTCAGGGACGATGGAGCAACTGGTCGTCGACGATGCGATGACGACGGTCAGGAGCGCAAGAAGGGGGAAATGGAAACGCTTCATACGGATTCTAGGGGTTAGAACGACCATTCAAGCAAAAATGAGAATCATCGCAAGAACGAAATTCATAAATTTCATAATTACTTGGACTGGTCGGGGCCACAAAGATTGTGGAAAACGTAGTTAAGGGTCTCCGCACCCGCCACGGAACCCATTCAGATGACCGCGGCTTCCGCGACGCAGCTGTCATCCCGAGCCCGTCATCCCGAGCCTGCCGAGGGACCTCTGCGAGGACGTTTGACGCCCTGAACTCTTCAGCGCCACGAATTCCGCTGAAGGCGTGACCGACGATACCATTCAACCACGTTCACAAATCCCCGCTCGTGAGGTCCCTCGGCAGGCTCGGGATGACAATTCGGGTTGGCAGGAAGTCATCTCCCAGCAGTTGCTGGCCCGCTCTGGGCGTCCATTTTGCGTAGTGAGCTCGGTTAATCTGGTAATTCAGCCAAAAGGAACTCGATCATTTGCTGATAAAGCTCGTCTCCGCCTTTCATCAGCACATTTCCGTGAGTTGCCGCCGGGATAATCTTCAATCGCTTCCCAACTCCCGGCACTTCGCGGAAAATTCGTCGAGCGTGCTCAACCGGAATCACGCCGTCCAATTCCGCGTGAATCAGCATGACTGGAATCTTGAGAATCGAAGCCGAAACGAGCGGCTCCGCCCGAAAAAGGTTCGAGCCGGAATGTCGAGACGCCTCCAGAACCGTCAGCGCTCCAAATCCCCTCCCCACCCTCGAAATCAGCCGCTCGCCGCGCAATTCAACCACCTCGCTGAGGTCCGCGAACGCACAAATACTGATCAGCGCCTCGATTCGCAAATCAGCAGCTGCTGCCTGAATCGCGACCGCTGCACCGAGCGAAATTCCCCACAACGCGATCGGCCCTACCTCGGATCCGTGATTGGCAAGCGCCGAGTCGATCACAGCCTTCATATCAAGCGTCTCCAAGCGGCCGTAAGTCGAAAAACGTCCCCCGCTCTGCCCATGCGCCCGCAGATCGACGGCCACACAATTGAAGCCGGCGGCGCAGAATCTCTCGGCGATCAAGAGATTGTCTTCCTTGCAGCCGCCGCGGCCGTGCAACAGGAAAACCGTCCCTCGTGGCTCAAGCCTGGCGCTCTCCGCGATCCCAAGCCGCGTCCGCATTCGCCGGAATTTCGCCGCCCTTCCCGGATGAGGATCCGCCGCCACCCACAGCGCACGAATTTCTGCTCCCTGCGCTCCGATAGCCTGGAACGGCTCGATCCGAAGCCCGAATTCGGCAGGGTCAGCCAGGATCTTCTCATGGTGCTCGTTCGGCGTCTTCCGATTTGGAATCAGCAAGCGTCTCGCCGCCAAGTGCGCCGTCGCCCAGATCCCGCTAGCTGCAAGAACGAGGAAAACGAGAAAGATCCGCCTGAATCGGACGCCGATGCGTTGTTTCATCCGGATGTCTACAGACCGGATTATGAAGACCAGGTGAAGTCACCAGGAAAACGCAGTGAATGCCTTCAAAAAAGAGCGCGGCTACTCGATTGATCGGTCGAGCAGGTTTTTCGTCATCCTTTGCACTCGAGCATCCGGCCCGTGCGGTCGACTCCAGTGGGACCAGGGAATCATGTGGCCGGGCGGACGGCTGAGGTCCTGACACCAGAAAATGGTCGAGGCGTTCCAGACGAAATTTCCCTTCGGGCCCGGGTAAATCGTCGCGGTCCAGTGCTGCGGGTTGACGCCGCCCTGCATCGCAGTCCCCTCCCCGATGACCTCCAAACCCGGGATGTCCTTCGGCGGATCGCCATGATATTCCCAGCCGATCAGACCAGGGACCGAGTCGCCCGCTTTCATCCCTGTTCCTTCGAAAATCCAGTGATCCGGCTTCGCACAGGTCCAGTCGCCGCCGCCGTTGACCGGTTCGACGTTTCGCGAGCCCATGAGGTAGCCCTCGTCCGGGCCGCGATGCGGAAACGGGCCGTGTCCCTTCTCGCGGCCTTCGGCGTATTTGTATTTCCCGCCGTAAGGCCCGCCTCGGAAGATAATACGGTTTTCGCGGCCGCCTTCGTCGCTAGCGCTGAAGGGCGAAACCCAGCAGACTGAGTTACCACTGAAGAACATCAGGTTGACGCCGTTCTCCCGCATCTTTAGCGCGTTATTATATTGTCGGATGTCCCAATATTCGTCGTGCCCGATGCTGAGAAAGCTTTTGTAGCGGCCAACAGCTGCTCGCGCGGGATCGATCATGTCGAGGTTCGAGCAGTAGGAAACATCGTAGCCTTCTTTCTCCATCCAGTAGGCAAACGGGTATTCGAAACAGAGCCACTCGCCGCTGCCGATTGATTGGGGATTCTCGTAGATCTGGGAGTACTTTCCGTAGGGCCGATCGAAGCTGACGTCGGCCCACGGCCCCTGATTTCCCTTCGGATGAGTGTAGACTGAATACTTGTCGGGCCAAACGTTGTAGGCTTGCCAGGTGTTGTCGCTACATTGGAAGAGAAAGTCCGCCTTTCGATCGTCGCGGACGATGAAAACCACGTAGCTCTGCCAATAATCTTGCTTATTCTCGGCGGGCAACGTGGTGAGCCGGCCAAGGTAGACGCCGCTGACCCAGTCGTCGGGAATCGTGATCGTCGTAGTCGATTCCCAGTTGCATTCGATGAGGTGCCGGTCGCCACGTTTCGGTTCCGGCGTGGGCTGAGTTTTACCGGTGAACGGCCCGAGCGTGTCGATCAAGCGCGCCCCACGTCCACCGTAATAGCCAGTGCGGAAGATCTCGATTTTGAAATCGGCGACTGGGGCGGTGCTGACGAAAACGTCGAGTGACTCCCCTGCCCCGACCGATTGCTTCGAGCTGTAGCCTTCGATCCACGGGCAACGATGTCCGTCGCGTTTGTCGAGCCGAACGCGCGTCAGTTGCCAGTCGAGTGAGCCTTCTTTCGCATTTTCGGCAACGATCGG
>JBLHKS010000250.1:0-9577 GCA_047620505.1 Verrucomicrobiales bacterium
GGTCGAGGACACAGGGAAGGTCATTCCAATGATGTGTTGCTCGCCGGATTTCACCCATCCAGATCTGGCGTTTCGGGAAAAGGAGATCGCCAAGCAGAAACGCTGGATCGACATGACCACTACGCTGAGCGGCTCCTACTGCCGTGTCCTGAGCGGACAGCGAAGGCCCGAATTGAGTACCGATGAAGGGGTGAAGCTTGCCGCTGATTCGATCGAGGCCTGCCTCCAGTATGCGCAGGAGCGGCGGATCACGCTAATCCTCGAGAATCACTACAAGGACGACTTCTGGGAGTATCCGGAATTCGCCCAGAAGATGGACGTTTTCTGCAAGCTCGTCGATCGCATCCATCATCCAAACTTCGGAGTTAACTACGATCCGAGTAATACTTACCTTGCGGGCGAAGATCCGATTGAATTGCTGAAGCGCGTTTCGGAGCGCGTGGTCACGATGCACGCGAGCGATCGCTATCTGGCGGAAGGCACGATCGAGGACCTACGGCGTGAAGAAGGCGGCGCAACTGGCTATGCGAAGCGGCTTCGGCACGGCGAGATCGGCAAGGGGCTCAATGATTACGATGCGATTTTTACCGAGCTAAAGAGTAAGGGTTTCGACAGCTGGATCAGCATCGAGGACGGAGTCGATGGGATGGAGCAACTGGCGCGCAGCGTGGAGTTTCTGAAAGGGAAGATCGCGCAGCATTGGGGTTGAGCCTCGAACGAAAAAATGAAGGAACTATTGCTCGTTTTCGCTTTTCTACCTGCCGCGCTCAGCCAAGCGGCGCCACACACACGCGTGCATGCCTTCATCGAACAGCACTGTATCGAGTGTCATGGCGGAGATACGAAGAAGGGCGATCTTGACCTGACAGCATTGGCGTTCGATGCCGCAAACTTCGATGCTTGGGTTAAAATCCACGACCGGGTCCGGGCGGGCGAGATGCCTCCGGAAAAGAAGCCGCGTCCAGCAGCTGCTGACGTGGAAACGGCGATGGGGGCGCTCGCGGCCGATCTGATCGCCGCTGACACCGAGCGCCAGCAACGCGACGGTCGCGCGCGGCTGCGTCGGCTCAATCGGGTGGAGTTCGAGAACACGCTGCGCGATCTGCTGGCGATGCCGACGTTGAAGTTGAAGGAGTCGCTTCCGGAAGACGGGCGGTCACACGGTTTCGACCGGCTCGCGGGCGCGTTGGACTTGTCATTCGTCCACATGGAGTCGTATCTCGCGGCGGTGGACAAGGCGCTGAATGACGCTCTTTGCCCTTTCCCTGAGCAGCCGCCGGTCTTCAAATATCGCTTCAATTTAGCCGATAACATCCGCAAGGATGGCAAGGAATGCGAAGGCTCGGTCGGGCTCGCGATCGGGAATAAGACGGCGATCGCGCTCGTCGGGATGGAGCGGGATGAAACCTTTGTCGCGGACACGCCGCATCACTTGACCGACACGCCGCCGCTGGCGAATGCGATCGGATTGTTCCGGCATGAGGACGCGGATTTTCGCTGGACGATGACGGCGATTCAGCCAGTGATTTCGGGCCTTCACCGGCTTCGAGTTTCGGGATACAGCTTCGGCTGGGACGGATCGAAGGTGGTTCCGACGGAGCGCCATGGGGCGCTGGGTTGGGGCGTCTTTTCCAAGAGCGAGCATTACGGGACGGTCGATCTTCCTCCTAACGCGCCCGCTGAACGCGAGATCACGGCTTGGATTGAACGTGGCGGGGGGATGATGCACGGGACGGACGATAACCTCCGCATCATCGCGGCTTCGTGTGAGAATTTCCGCGACTATGCCCATGGCCCTAACAAGGATGTTACTGGGCCGATGAGTCCGGCTCCCGGTGTCGCGGTCGAGTGGGTGGAGATCGAAGGTCCGCTCTACGATATGTGGCCTCCGGCGAATCATCGCGCGCTGTTCGGCGATCTCGCAGTCAAGGAGTGGACCGAAGATAGCACAGTTCCTAAGCCGCTCCAGCAGACGTGGGCGCGCGGCAATCCCTATTCGTCTCCCAAAGACATTTACGGCCATCGCGGCGAGAAGCGTCCGACCGTCTACGTCGAGTCGAAGGATCCGGCCAAAGACGCTGAACGGCTGCTGCGCGGGTTTCTTCGGCGGGCGCTTCGTCGTCCGGCGTCCGATGCCGAAGTGGCGGAGTATCTGGATAAGGTAACCGACAAGCTCGACGATGGCACGGCGTTTCAGGACGCAATAATTTCGGCCTACCGCGAGGTGCTGACTTCGCCTGAGTTCATGCTGTTGCGGGAACCCGTCGGCAAGCTCGACAATCACACGCTGGCGTCGCGCCTTTCCTACTTTCTCTGGAGCAGCTTGCCGGACGAGGAGCTGTCGCAGTTGGCTGATTTCGGCGAGTTAGGCGATCCCGAGGTTCTGCGCGTTCAGACCGAGCGGATGTTGAACGATCCACGCGCCAAGCGCTTCGTGGAAAACTTCACCGGCCAGTG
Source organism: Verrucomicrobiales bacterium (assembly GCA_047620505.1). GTDB lineage: Bacteria > Verrucomicrobiota > Verrucomicrobiia > Verrucomicrobiales > DEV007 > JBLHKS01. The sequence continues at coordinate 2,458 of JBLHKS010000250.1, forward strand.
GCTCGCCCTGCGCGAGTTGAACGCGACTCAGCCGGATAGGAAGCTTTACCCGGAGTTTATGCCGTGGCTGAGCGAGGCGATGAAACTGGAGTCGGAGGCGTTCTTTGCTGAGCTGATTAAGGAGGACCTCGGCGTGACGCATTTCGTGAAATCCGACTTTGCAATGCTCAACGAACCGCTCGCGCAGCTCTACGGTATTGAGGGCGTGCGCGGCTGGGATTTGCGTCGCGTCGCGCTGCCCGCGGACACGGTGCGCGGCGGATTTTTGACACAAGCCGCTGTCTTGAAGACGACGGCGAACGGTACGACGACTTCGCCGGTTAAACGCGGCGCATTTGTGATGGAGAAGCTCCTTGGGATCGTCCCAACCCCTCCCCCGCCGGATATCGGATCGGTCGAGCCGGACGTCCGTGGAGCCACCACGATCCGCGAGCAGCTGGAGAAACATCGGCACAACCCAAGCTGCGCCGGTTGTCACGCCAAGATGGATCCGTATGGCTTCGCGCTGGAGAGTTTCGACGTTATCGGTGAGTGGCGCGGCGCCTACCGCGTGGTGGGCGGCGAAGGTCCTCACGAGCAACGCAAAAAGGTGAACGGCCATCCAATCGATTATCACGCCGGGCTTCCCGTCGATTGCACGGGGCAGCTACCGGACGGACGCCCGTTTGACGACGTTAACGCCCTGCGTGAGATGCTCGCCGCCGACCAGCAGCTGCTGGCAAGCGCGTTCATCGCCCAACTCACAACCTACGCAACTGGAGCGCCGTTGGGCTTCGCCGATCGCGCTGTTGCCGACGGGATTCTGGAGAAAACGGCGGCGTCGAATCACGGTATTCGCTCGATGATTCACGAGCTGATCCAAAGCAAACTCTTCCGCGAGAAGTAACCCGATGAAGGCCCCTCACATAACCACCAATCGCGCCATGCCGCGCCGGACGATGCTCAAAGCCGCTGGCGTTTCGCTGGCGCTGCCGATGCTCGACGCCATGCTTCCCGGTTACACGCGCGCTGCGGAGACTGCGCCGCCGAAACGCTTCGTCGGCATGATGACGAACATGGGAATCCTGCCTCAGTTCTTCTTCCCCGAGGAAACGGGCCACGACTACACGCTGACGCCTTACCTCGAATTTCTCAGCCAACAACGCGAGCAGATGACGGTGTTCTCCGGCGTCTCGCTTCCCGGCGTGGACGGCGGGCACGCGGCGGAAAAGTCCTTCCTCACCGGTGCGCCCGGTGCGAGCCGCGGATCGTTCAAGAACAGCATTTCGCTCGACCAAGTGATGGCCGAAAAGATCGGCGGCGAGACCCGCTTTCCATCACTAACCCTGATGATTGGCTCCGAACTGATGAGTTGTTCGTGGACTCGCAGCGGCTCGATGATTCCGCCCGAGCGCAGTCCGCTGAAGCTTTTCCAGCAGCTGTTCGTCGAGAACACCGCAGAGGAAAAAGCGACCGCGCTACGGCGATTGCAGGAGGACCGCAGCTTGCTCGATTCCCTGCGCGAGCGCGCCAAACGCCTTGAGCGAAGCGTCGGAGCCGCCGACCGCGACCGGCTCGATCAGTATTTCACGAGTGTTCGCGACCTCGAACGGCGCTTGGGCAAGTCGACCGATTGGGTCGATCGTCCGAAGCCTGAAGTCACCGCGGAAGCGCCGGAAGAAATCAAAGAACCTCACGATCTGGCGAAGAACGAGCGCGTGATGCTCGATCTCGTCCGGCTCGCGCTGGAGACAGACTCCACCCGGCTCGTGACCGTTTGCTTGAACACCGGCACCCTGACACCACGCCAGATTCCGGGCGTGAAAACGATGTGCCACGAACTCACCCACCACGGAAACCGGGAGGATCGGCTTACCGAGCTGCGGCTGATTGAAGAAGCTCAGTTCAGCGCGTTGGGCGAGTTTTTGAGCGGTTTGTCAGGGGCGCAGGAACAAGGCGCTTCGTTGCTCGACCATACCGCGGTCCTCTACGGAACAAACATGGGCAGCGCAAACTCACACGCGAACGACAACCTACCCGTCCTCCTCGCCGGTGGCGGGTTCAAGCACGCGGGCCATCTCGCTTTTGACAAAAAGAAGAACTACCCGCTAACCAATCTCTATGTCAGCCTCCTTCAGAGCCTCGGCATCGAGACCGATTGCTTCAGCAGCGGCGCCGGAACGATGAGCGGGATCGAAATGACCTGAACTTGCCACAGCCAACGGTTTCCTCTCACATCGCATCGCGTCAGGACTGAAGTTTGCCGAGTGGAGGAACGTGATTCGTAGAATTCACGCACGCCTGTCGTTCGACAGGAGCTATCGCTACGATTTGCCGACCTTCTGGATCCAATTTCCGATCATGCTTTCACTGCTGCTTCCCTAGCGAAGCGAGATAAGCAATCAAGTCGATGAACTCATCTTCCCGCAGCGAAGTTGTCAGGCCCGACGGCATCAACGAAACCGGGCTCGTCTCGCGCGATTCGATCGTCGATTTCGGGAGGCGCGACTCGCTCCCTGCCGCATTGCGAATCACGACCACATTCTGGTCTTCGCGCACGATTGCTCCGGCAAAGACATCGCCGTTCTTCGCGGTAACCAGCGACATCCGATAACCTTCTTTGATTTTCTTGCTGGGTTCGATCAGTGATTCGATCAGATAGTCGATGGGAGCGCTCGCTCCGATGCTCGATAGATCAGGACCGATCACTCCGCCTTTGCCACCAACTTTGTGGCACGCTGCGCAGGCCAGTTGGGCGCGTTCATAGATGAGTTGACCACGTTCAGGATCAGCTTGGTCGAGTTTCGAGAGCAACGCGGCAAGTTGCTCGGCAGTCAGTTTTTGCGGAACCAATTTGATGCCGCCTGCCTTTGCCAACGCCGCGCTGAGTTCCAGCGCGTTGGTCCCGGAAGTTTCCACCAGACGCGCGGCTTGAATCGCTGACGCATTCGGGATGGAGCGGCTTTCGAGGCCGGCAGCGAGCGCGGCGCGACTTTCGCTGTTGACTAACACTGCGCTCATGAGGGCGTCAATCATGGAGTCGGGAAGAGGCTGAGTGAGCAATGAAGCGGCTGACCCGCCACCTTCGGTCGGCGCGATCCGGACCAGTGCCACAATCGCGGCGGTTTTGGCTTCGGCAGGCAGATTGGCGGCTAATTTCATCAACACCTCGCGGCCGCCTAAATCGGCGAGACTGTGAGCTGCGGCTTGGCGAATTTCATAGGATGCCGCAGCGCCTTGATCCGAGGTAAGGCGCGCCTCAAGGTCTGGGCGGAGAACGCTGAGCTTCCACAATCCAGCGAGCCGGCAACCTGCGGCAACGGATTTGGGCTCGTTGCTGGCGAGTAGATTTCGGCAAGCGGCTTCAAGCTCGCTACCGTCGGCAGGAGCGACACCGCGGTCTTCGGCGGCCTCGCGCAAGGCGAGCCCCGCATGTGGCGTCAGTGGATGGTCTTGGCTCGCGGCAATCGGAATCAGAACGTCGAGATCTTGCGCAGTCCCAATCTTTCCAACAAGCCGGACGGTTGACGGATCGGCTCCGTCGCCGCCCCGTTTGAGCAACGCAACGAGCGGTGCCAACGCTTCAGGTTTCTCGATTGCCTTGAGCGCAAATGCTAACTTTCCGGCGTTGCCGTCAAAATTCTGTTCTCCTTTCTGAAACGCGGGAAGCCAGTGCGGCTCAAGCAGTCGGCAGGTTCGCCACAGCGCGAAGTCGATATACGTGTCTATGGGATGGTCGAGCGCCTGCATCGCGATGGCGGCTGCCTCTGCAGATCCGTACTGACCTAGCGCCGTGACCGCCTCGCGCCGAACACGCGGGTGGGGATCGTTCACAAACTGCGCAAGATCCTTTGGATCTGTGTGCCAGTGATAGAAAAGCCGCACAGCAGCTGCTCGTATGCGCGGATCCGACGATTTGGTCGCATTTTGCACCGGTCCTAGATTAGGCTTCGTCGCGATTGTTTGGTAGGCCCAGAGAGCTTCGAGGCGCTGATGCTCATCATCCGCGTCGTCGCGATCAAGCCTTTGCAACAGGGCAGAGAGCGCAGCTTCAACTTCGTTTTCGTCCCGTTCCTTCAGTTCTTGCTTCGCGTTCAGACGCACCCAATCTTCGTCTGCTTTCAACAGATCGAGCAGGCCTGCGATCGTTGCGCCTTTGTAATCGACAGGTTTGATTAACGGCCGTCCTTTGGCCGTGATCCGCCAGATTCTCCCGTGAACCTGATCGCGGCGCTGGTCTCGGAAATCGACTTCACCGTGCTGGATAATCGGGCTGTACCAGTCGGCTATGTAGATAGCTCCGTCGGGCCCCATGACGAGATCGATCGGGCGGAACGAAACGTGGCTCGAACTCAGCAAGTCGTCTTGCAGGGTGGAAACGTAGCCGCTGTTTTGCTCTTCAATAGTATAACGATCTATATTATTAGCGCGAAAGTCGTTCGCGAGCAGACTGCCTCGCCATTCTTCGGGAAAATGGCCGCCGCTGATCCTCTCAATCCCACAAAGTTTCGGGCTCCCCGGATTCAGCCCTCGGAGAATGCGATTTTCATGCGGCGAGGCGACGAAAACGGAATCAGGAAACGTGTAGTTAATCCCATCCCCGCCTGCGCCGTCGGTCTGGAAGGTTTGGCCCCAGCGATCAAAAATCATGCCCCACGGATTGATCAACCCTCGGCTATAGATTTCGAGACGCCGACTCCGCGTGTCGTATGACCAGAGACCGCCGCCGTTCAGACGCCGAGATCCATAAAGCGTTTCGACATGAGTCCCAATATAGTAGCCCTGCAACATGTAGAGCAAGCCGTCCGGGCCCCAACGCAGCCGGTGCAGAGTGTGATGCGTGTCTTCCGTTCCAAACCCAGAGAGCAGGACTTCCTTGCGGTCTGCCTTACCGTCGCCATCAGTGTCCGAGAGGTGAATCAGCTCCTCCGCATGAGCAACATAGGTGCCGCCGACGCCATCGGGAAGGACTCCGCCCGGAATGATCAGCTCGTCATAGTAGATAGAGGATTTATCCGCGCGCCGGTCGTTGTTCGTGTCCTCGAGAATGATAATCCGGTCGTTCGGATCCTGATTTACATTCAGCTGAGGGTAAGTCTGGCTGCTGGATACCCAAAGGCGTCCTTCGCGATCGAAATTGATTTGCGTCGGCTTAGCAAGCAGAGGATCAGCGGCCCACAGGTTGATTTCGAAGCCGTCGGCGAGCTGAAAAGACGCTCGCTCGACTTCGGGATCCGGCGGAGGAATATCCTGAAGTTTCTGTTGGGCCAGCGCAGCAGCTGCTGGGTAAAGAAACACCCCCGCGGCGATCAGGAGCTGCCTGCTTTTCACTGAATAAGCTGATGTCATTTGGTAGGCGTGCGTTTGAGGATCAATTCGCGAATCAACTGCTCCTGCTTCGCGATAAACGGCTCGAATTTTTCCGGCTCGGTCTGCGCGAGTTCTTGCTCATCCTTTCGTTCACCGTAGACAAACGCGTCGTTTCGAGGTCGCCAACGATGGAAGTAGAGCGTGTTCTTTTTGATGGTGGCGGCGCGGATCTCGTTGGCTTCAACAGAGGCCAAATCGAGCGTCGGCGGAGGCAAGTTCAGTTGCTCTCCAATCTGGCGTGCGATCTCTTGATAACCGGCTGCGGAAGGATGAATTCCGTTTTCTGAGTAAGGTTGCCCAGAATCCCGAACTAGGCCTGACAAATCTACCAACGGATGCTTGCTGCTCGTCGCGATCTCGACCAAAACACCTTGATACTGCTTAAGGACCGCGTTGCGCTTCGCGACAGCAGATTGATCCGGTCCAAATCCCGCCTCCATGGGCGTAGGCGTCAGGATCACGATCCGTGTCTCATCGGAGCTTATCTCGCCCAGCAATCGAGTCACGCCCTGCCTGAACACGTCCAATCCGTCCTCTCCCGCGAACGATTCGTTGAATCCGTATGCCAGAAAAACCACGGTGGGCTTGAGCGAATGAACATGTTCAATCATCCGCTGGAACCCCTCCTCCGGGTCGCCAAAAAACCGATCGCCGTCGTCGGCCCGTTCGCGAATGGCCGAAGACCGTATCGCCATCCCAGCCCAGATTCCGGAAGGTGATCTTCCGCTCGGGCCAACGCAGCGCCAGCGACGTTTCGATCACGCCGTAGTCGAGCGCTCGCTCAAAGAACGAGTTGCCCAGAAAGACTACGCGGTCGCCGTCGTCTAGCTCAAAATCGATTTGCGCTTCCTGCGCAGTCGTAGCCGCCGTAAGAGCGAGAAGAATGAGAATCGTGAGTCGCTGCATTTCGCCACACGTTCACGCTTTCGAATTCAATTAGCAATTGCGACCCGCAGTCATGTCGCACATCGCATGAAATTTGTCGGGACAAACAGCTGGTAGCGAAGAAAACTCACTCTTTTGTCCATGATTCCAGCGTTCAAGACATCCTCCTGAAATCCGCCTCGCTTTCCTCACGACGATATGATTCGCAGCTTCCAATCGCTCGCTCTTTTTGCATTTCTGCTCCACGCGGGAATCGCAGCCGCAGAGCCTGATTTCGAAAAAAATCTTCAGCCGTTTCTCGAACAACATTGCCTCCGCTGCCACGGGGAAAAGAAGCAGAAGGGCGATTTCCGGCTCGATCAATTATCGCAGGACGTCGGTCTGAGCGACACTCAGCATTGGGCCGAGGTGATGGAGCGGATCAATTCGGGCGAGATGCCGCCGGAGGACGAGAAGGATCTTCCCACGGCGGATGAAAGCGCGAGAATCGTGGAGTGGCTTGCAGCCCGAATCAACGAAGGCGAAGCGGCCCGGATGGCGAAGCGGGATCGGGTTTCCTATCATCGCCTGACTCGTGCGGAGTATGTCAACTCGGTGCGCGATTTGATCGGGGTTCAGTATGATGCTGAGGATCCGGGTGGGCTGCTGGAAGATCCAGAGTGGAACGGGTTTGAACGCCTCGGCTCGGTCCTGACATTGTCCGCAACGCACATTGAAAAGTACATCAAGGCGGCCGAGACCGTTCTTGCGGAGGCTTATCCCGAGGAAAAAGTGGAGTATCTGGAGGCGAGCACCCGGGCGGTCACCATGAACGAGAACCAGCCGCATTACGAACGCCTGAAAGCCGCCGGACTGCTCGATAAAGTGCGCTACCCGCTGACGACAT
>JBLHKS010000251.1:0-9495 GCA_047620505.1 Verrucomicrobiales bacterium
TTTTTTGAGTTCGTAAACGTGCGCGGTCGCCTCTTTCAGCTCGTCGGCGAGTCGGGAAAACGCCTCCCAGCTCATCACGCAACCCGCCGTCGCCAGCGCGTCAGCCCAGGCCGCAGACGGGTGCTCGACGGTGACGCTTCGCGATGCCTCGCCGAAACTGGATTCCGCCGGGTTGAAAATATGGTGAAACCCGCCGCTGGCGTCGAACCGAAATCCATGGCCGCCTGAGGTCGCCAACGAGCGATCGCGGAGCGGCAAGATGTCCAGCAGCTGCTGATCATCTTCGGGATTGGCGATACCGATCGTCCAAGGCTCGCCTTCGAGATTTGCGCCAACAGCGCGGTACTCGCCCAGGTTCACGAGCGCGTGTTCGACGCCGCGATCGATCAGCAACTCGGCGATGCGGTCGGTGACGAAGCCTTGAGCGATTCCGTTGAGCGTCAGTGCCATTTCGGGCCGCGCGAAGCTGATTTCCTTCGCGTCAAAGCGGACGTGTTCGAATCCAACGCGCTCATGGGCGGCGTCGATTTCGGCCTGCGGTGGGCCGACCGTGTCATCTGGATTTCGCAGAAAGTGATTCTGGTAAAGATCCCAAAGCGGCTGGACCGTCGGATCAAACGCGCAGCTGGTCAGTCGATGAACCTTGGCGCTGATTTCGAGCGCTTTGAGCAACTCCGAAGGCGGATCCGAAAGCCGACCGTCGCGGTTCAAGCGGCGCAACGTCGAATTTGAATCGTAAAGCGTAAAGATCGATTCCAGTCGAAGCGCCTCGGCCTGACAAGCGTCGAAAAGTTCAGCCGGCGGCTTGTCTTCAGGCGCTCCGAGAAGAATCGTAGCCTGAGCACCGAAAACGATCCCCTGCCATTCCCAGATGATCGGTCCCGGTCGACGAAGAAACTTCGCGCCGATCCAGGCCCCCGCGCCAAGCGCACCGAGAGTCAAAATGCGGCGTCGAGAGGCGAATCGGTTCATCCTGAAATCCGGGGTTCAATCCGTAGCATCTGTGTTTCCATCTTTTCTCTTCAGTTTTGACGTAAAAAGCGCCAGAAAGTTTATTACCGTTGTGTTGAACGATTCCGGAAGTCGAGCATTAGAGTAAATTCGTAAATGAACAGAAAAACAATTAGATTGTGTTGTATCGGATCGGGACTCCTGATGTTTTGGATGGCTTGGCGGGTTATCAATGGAGGTCCTGCGAATTATCCGGGTGACGGTGGTCCGAATTTTTTTCCCATGATTCAGGTATTCACACTCGTGGGTTTAGGGAGTATTGTTCTTTTTGTTGGATGTATTTGCATGCGGAAAAGATAACTAACTAACTTGCGCTAGCGGCCGGGACGAAGGCCGACAAAACATCGAATTTTGCTCATCGCCGGAGCGGTCTTTGGACTCGCGGGACTAGCTGTGGAGTTACACTTTTTCTTTGAGGCGTTTGAATCTCGTGCAAAAGGGTGAGCACCGAATCAAGCTTCCACTTCCTCTCCTGTCCCCCCCAATAGAAGTGTTTTCACGATCCGTGGGATGGCTTGCCAAGCCGTCCGTTCTTGATGAGCGGCGGGTCGACCGCAGACGGGTTGGCAACCCATCCTACTTGGCGATCATTGTCGCGACCCCTTATGATTGAGGAGTCGCCCCTCAACTCAATTCAAATCACGCGAATCAGCTCGGCTGTCGCGCTGACATCTTCGAAATTCGCGAGCACAGCATCCGGCTCGCAGCTTTTGAGTTCGAACAGGCTGAAGCCCCCGGTCGCAACCGCGATCACTTTCATTCCGGCGGCGCGGGCACAGGCGATGTCTCGCGGGGTGTCGCCGATCACAACGGAATGGGAGGGCTCGATCGAGGCCCCAACGTGACGGCGGGCGCGGTCGAGGGCGATGGGGCCCAGCTCGTCTCGGTGCTCGGCGTCATCGCCAAACGCGCCAAACGCAAAGTGCGAATCGACGCCGAAGTGACCGAGCTTGATCCGTGCGCCGGTCTCGATATTTCCAGTGAGCAGGCCGAGATGCGCGTTGTTTTCGGCCTCGAGTTTTCCCAGCAGCTGCTGGATGCCTGGAAGCAGTCGAGCGCAGTCACCGTTTTCGATAAACGCGGTTCGAAGCGCCGTGGCGTAGGAATCGAAGAATTGCTGGCGATGCTCCGGAGTGTCTTGAATTCCGAAGGCGGCGAACAGCTCGCGAGCGACTGAGGCGTCGGTCGCTCCAGCGAGATCCAGGTCAGGCATCGCGTCCGCCCGCGATTGCAGGTCGAACGCGTTCACGATCCCGTCTCGCAGGGCACCAAGGCCGGTGCCGCCGCTGTCGAGGATCGTGCCGTCGATATCAAAGAGAAGCAGGCGCTTCACTCTTCTTCCGCTTCTTCGCCGTCGTCATCGCCGTTAACGCCATCTTCGCCGACGCCGTCGTCGTCTTTATGGCTGAAATCGTGATCGTCGTCCTCATCGTCGATGTGCGAGTCATCCTGTTCGAGATCGATCTCGTCAGGAAGGTCTTCGACGTTGAATTTCGGCGTTTGGTGCTCGGGAGGCAGGGGCGACATCATCATCACGATCTGTCGACCGCTGAGTTTCGGGTCAATGTCGACCTTGGCCATTCCGGCGAGGTCCGCAACCACCCGGTTCATCACGACGAAGCCGAGATCTTTGTGGGCGTTCTCACGACCACGAAATTGAAGCTGCATCCGCAATTTGTCGCCGTGAGAGAGAAAGTTCTCCGCACGCGTCATCTTGATGTTGTAGTCGTGCGTGCCGATGCCGACGCGGAATTTGATTTCCTTCGTCTTGACCCGGTGCTTCGGACTTTCCTTCGCCTGCTTCTTCTGATCGTACTTGAACTTTCCGAAGTCGCAGATTCGGCAGACCGGAGGGTCGGCGTTGGGAGCGACTTCGACCAGATCGAGACCGAGAGATTTGGCTTTATCGAGCGCCTGCCGAGTGGTAAGAACCAGAGAGTATTCTTTCTCGGTGTTTGGATCTTTGTAGATGGCCCGAATTTTGGAGGCGCGGATTCGATCGTTCACTCGGATCCGTGGCGGGCGAGGTACGAAGCGTTTACGTTTCTTAGCGATAACAGGATAGGGTTAGGTTGAAGAAGCGCGCCCGATTTGCAGGCGCGAAAAGACGGTAAAGTGCGAAAACCGGCAGGGAAAGAATCCCGGCCGCAGCCTGTGATGAGTCCAACGAACCGTGTGGAGACACGCTCATAGGCATGTTCTCGCAAGGCATCGACGCTTAAAGCGAGCGCTCGCGGATCTCGGTGGAAATTTGGTCAACAAACTCATCAACAGCTTTGGAGCCTTCATCGCCGCGGTTGCGGTGTCGGATGGAAACCTCTCCGGTCTCCTGTTCCTTGGCTCCTACCACCAACATATACGGAACTTTGTCGATCTGGGCAAGACGAATTTTCGCCCCGACTTTTTCCGAGGTTGAGTCGGTTTTCACCCGCACAGCAGCTGCTCGCAATTTCGCCTCAATCTCGGCTGCGTAGTCGACGAATTTTTCGCTGATCGGCAGGATCCGAACCTGCTCTGGGGAGAGCCAGGTCGGGAAGTGACCGGCGAAATGCTCGATCAACACGCCGACGAAGCGCTCCATCGAACCGAACGGCGCGCGGTGAATCATGACGGGGCGATGTTTCTCGTTATCCGCGCCGGTGTAGCTGAGTTCGAAGCGTTCCGGCAGGTTGTAGTCGACCTGAACGGTTCCCAGCTGCCATTCGCGTCCGATCACGTCTTTGACGACGAAATCGATTTTTGGCCCGTAGAAAGCGGCCTCGCCGGGTTCCTCGGAAAACGGTTTCCCGAGCGTTTTTGCGGCTTTCCGAAGCGATTCCTCGGCCTTGTCCCAGTTCGCGGGGTCGCCAACGTACTTGGTCGAATCCGGACCGCGCAGACCGATCCGCACTCGGTAATCTTCCATCTTCAGCGTGCCGAAAATCTTTTTCACCAGCTCGAGACAACCCAGAATCTCGTCGTCGATCTGATCCGGCGTGCAGAAAAGGTGGGCGTCGTCCTGCGTGAAGCAGCGAACCCGCGTCATCCCGCCGAGCTCGCCGCTCTGCTCCCATCGATAGACGGTGCCGAATTCTGCGAGGCGGACCGGAAGATCGCGATAAGAATGGTGCGACGCTTCGTAAATCCGGATGTGGTGCGGACAATTCATCGGCTTGAGCAAAAAGCCGTCGGCGTCGCCCGTGTTGAGCGCGTTCTGCAGATCTCCGCAGGCACAGCCCTCATCCGCGAGCTTTTGCAGCGCATCGCGCTCGATCACCGGGACGAACTGCGAGTCTTCGTAGTAAGGAAAGTGGCCGGAAGTCCGGTAAAGATCGAGTTTGCCGATGTGCGGCGTGAAGACCTGAGAATAGCCTTGCTTGACGAGTTCTTCCGAAATGAAATCCTGCAGCTGCTGGCGGACGATCGCTCCGTTCGGCAGCCAGAGAACCAAGCCCTGGCCGACTTTTTCGTCGATCTTGAAGAGCTGCATGTCCTTCCCGATCCGCCTGTGATCGCGCTTCTTCGCTTCTTCAACTCGCTCGAGATGCTCGGTCAGGAGCGTCTTGTTTTTGAACGCCGTTCCATAAAGGCGCTGAAGCTGTGGGTTGCTCGCGTCGCCTTTATAAAAGGCCGAAGCGACGCTCAACAGCTTGAACGCTTTGCAATTTCCAGTGCGGCCGACGTGCGGGCCGGCGCAGAGATCCCAAAAATCGCCGTTTTTGAAGATCGAAATTTCCTCGCCTTCCGGAATCGCGTTGAGCAGATCGATTTTGAAAACGCTCTCCGTGTCGCGTTCCGTCAAACCACCGAGCCGACCGGATTTGGCCAGCGCCAACGCGTCTTCACGACTCATCAGCTCCTTTTCGAAGGTCTGATTCGCTTTGACGATCTTTTTCATCTCCGCCTCGATCTTCTCGAAATCGTCTGGAGTGATTCGATGCTTCAGATCAACATCGTAGTAAAAACCGTAGACCTCGTGATCGACCGGCGGCCCGTAAGCGAACTGCGCTTCCGGCCAGATCTTTAAAATCGCGGTCGCCATCACGTGAGCCGTGGAGTGGCGGAGTCGCTCCAGATCTGACATCTGGTTGCGTTCGTCGAGCGTCTTGCGGTTGGATTCGTCGGCCATCGATTTTGTCTATTTTTGAAAGGCGGCAAGGATGGACGCAAAATCGGAATTTTCCAGCCTTCTTCGGTCGGTAAAAAATCGGATTCGCTACCTGCCGACGAATTTCGCGCATCGCCCACGTTGAATGAGCGTGAATCTGTGATTTGTTGGAACGCTTTATGCTCACGATTACAGAAAATGCGATCACTCAACTCCAGCAGCTGCTGGACGCCAAAGGCGCGTCGCCTGAGGAACAGGGATTACGGTTTTGGATCGAGAAGGGCGGATGCGCCGGGAGCCAGTACATGATGACGGTTGCCAGCGCGGAACCAGGCGACGAGGTCGTCGAGGCAGGCGGGCTGCGCTTCATCATCGGCGCTGAAAGCATCGAGCAGATGCGTGGATCGCGGATCGATTACGAAGATTCTCTCAACGATGCCGGTTTCAAAATCGACAACCCGAACGCCGCCCGGAGTTGCGGTTGCGGGACTTCTTTCGAGCCAGCAGCTGCCGGTGCCGCCGGCTAGCGGATTCAAACCAGATCAACTCTCCCCATGGAATTTTTCACCAGCGATCGCAGCACCTTTTCCCGCCAGACTCGGCTAAGCAGCCGCAAGAAAAAAGGCGATGACGGGCTGTTTGTCTGGTCGGCGATTATTCTGATCCTAACGGCGTTGATCGTGTTCTCCTGGATCTTCTGCATGTACGTTTTCGGCAATCCGGAAAAGGCCTTTAACTACAACCTCCTCGTAAAGATGGAGAAACTTGAGCCCTTGAAGGACTACCCGAATACGGGAGCACCCACAGGCAAATATTTTAAACCCCAGGAACTATACGCGACCTATCATGATAAGTCCGAAAAGAAGCTGCGGGCGAAAAGCGGGATTCTGCGCCGTGAATTCATCACGAATTTCAATCAAGTCCTTCAGGTTTCCTACATTCGAGGCAACTTCATTGTCTACAATGTTCGTGAACTTGGACCGGACGATGTTTTCCCTTCCGGGCTTGCCGTGCGTGGGCAGTGCGAAGACTACCCGAATGTGGTGATTGAATTCGTTTACCCAGCCGATAAGCTGCCTGAAAGACATTACGATCTGAAGGTGAATAATCTTCTCGAAGTGGGCGGGTCAAAAACTTGCGCAGCCATCATCAACATCGCGAAATTTGGCGAAGACAAGTTGCTGTTCACCGCCGTGCCAATTATTTACGGGCCACTGCAGACTCCGGCTGGGACCACAATTGTAACGGCGCCACCCGAGCGGCTGAACCTCTTCGGCAGGTTGCCGATCACGGACGACACCTTTTCCGGTCCCGAACCACCTCCGCTTAAAGCGGAAGAGATCCCGGCGACAACCGCGGCTGCCGAAGCTCCAGGCAGTTAAGCTGGATTGATGCGCTTGAGCTTCTTTGACTTCAGTTCGGCGTAGATTTCGGGCAGGTCAAACGAGCGCAAGACTCCGGGAGGGAAGACAGACATCGGCCATTCGTAGTGTTCGGTCTGCGCGATTTCCTGGTAGCTTGTCAGGCTTCCTTTGAGGGTAACCTGCGTGATGCGCTTCGAAAGCAGGGCTGCAAACGTAGCTGGAATCGTTCCGACTCCGCTCGCGACGAGATGTACCTCGGTTCGGCCAGTTGAAGCGAGCCAGTCAACGATTCTAAGTAGGTCGAAAGTTTTTCCACCGAGATACGGCCGGTTGAGCATATTTGAATACGCTGAGTAAAAGTAGTCGGGCCCGTAAAAGCTGTAGGGATCGGCGGTCGTGGTTCCCGGAACAGATTCCCCGGCACCGCGCAAGTCGCAGGCGAAGAACTCGACGTTCTCGGGCGTGGCTTCGATCACTTCGCGAATTAGCGGCTCGTCGCGGAGTTCGGCGTCGGCGGATTTGTCGGAAACGTAAAGGACGGCGGCTTTCGTCTCGTTCGGCTGAGGTGGGCGAGAAACCCAGGAGGCGTCGCCGTTCCAGAGCATCGTAACGATGCCGAGCATGCCCGGCTCGGTGTCGACGTAGTAATTTGTATAGCGCTTAGCCGGGTAGCCGCGCGAGCCACTTCCGCTGAGCATCCGCATGATTCGGAAATCTGGCGCTTCGTCAGGATTCCATTCTGGAAGTCGCAGCGCGAGCTTCACCGCTTCGCGCAGCTTTTCGCCGTTCAGCTTTGGCCGGCTTTCCGCGAGCCGACCGGCTTTGGCCGAGGTAAACTGGAAAACCGTTCGCGAACTCGGCTTGAGATTCGCGACCTGGCCTTCAGGCGCAGCATAGAGATCCTCGTCCTTTTCCATCGTGAGCTCAGGCTCAGTTTCCGCGTCAGAAATCCCCGTCGCCCGATTAAAGAACCGGTACATCGACTCGCGATTCTCCTGACTGAACCCGTGCGTTGTGGGCCCGGCAGCGAGCTGGACATTCTCCTCAGCGCCGAGCAAACCGTAGATCCGTTTCATCCGTCCAAGCACTTCCTCCGAACCTCGGACATCGAAATAATCGCGCTCCTTCGGCAAAATGATCACCGGCTTCGGCGCCATCGCGATGAGGTAGTCGTCGTGATCCAAAGCCATCGCCATCGAACGCCACGGGCACTGCTCGCTGTCTTGCGGAAGCTCGTTCTCGTAATTTCTCCTCCACGTTGAGACGAAACAGCTCGGCGCCGCCATCGTCCAACGCGGCTCCACGCCGGCAAGCCAGGTCGTCATCGTTCCGCCGCCGGAATTCCCCGTCACCCCCAGATGATTCGGGTCGACCTCCTCGCGCGTCAGGAGATAATCGAGCGCCCGAATCCCATCCCAGGCTCGCCACGAATGAAGCGAATCACCGACCAGCAGCTGCTGGTTTCCCGCGAGGTTGTGCTGCCGCGTCCCGACGTTGACCGTGTCCTCTCCGTGCTCATCCAGATACTGACTGCGCTCGCCCTGACCGATCGGATCGAAGATCAAAACCACGTAGCCCATCTTCGCGAGCCCCTGCGAAAAACTCTGATACGCCGTCTCCGCTTTGCCGTTATGCGAGTGCCCACAAGTTCCGACAACACCGGGTAGCTTGCCCTTGCGATTCGTCGGCACGTAGAGATTCGCGGTGACGAAAAACCTCGGCCGACTTTCGAAGATCACGTTCTCGATCCGATACCCGTCGCGTTCCAACACGCTGGTGATCTGCGGATTGAGCGCGCACTTCTCTTTTGGAAACGGGTTGAAGCTCGAACGGATTCTTTTCTGAACCGACTTCACGTAAGCCTCAGCATCGGCCTTCGTTTCGAGCTTCGCCTTCGCAGCGAGCCCGCGTCGTTCCGCCCGCAGCACGTGCTCGTGGTAGAAATTGTGGACCATCCGCGGGAAGCGATTGAGCTGATCGAACTCCGGCTCATCCTGGGCGTTGGCCAGTGGATTCAGAAAGCATCCGGTGGCTCCGGCTCCGGCTAGGCCGAGTGCATCGCGTCTTGATGAGGTTTTCATGCTTCAGCCGATACCAGAAATTCTGCCGGATTCCCAATCGCTTCCAAAACATTTATTTCTCCTGCCAATCCGCCATCCGAACGCTGCCCAGGGAACAAAACCCATGAACGCGTCACCTGAGCCCCCGATTAGCCCCGCTTGGTCGATCGGTGGCCAGCGAACTCTTCTCACCGCCTGCCTCCGCAGACTTCCAGCTACTCCTCTCCGCTCTTTTCCTTCATCTCCGCCACGCAGATCTCCCAATTCCTCCGGTAGATCTTCGTCGTGGGGTGGTCGTCCCCCAGTGACTGCTGACAGCCCTCGTAGGCCCGTCGATAAAGCGGCTCGGCCCCGTCCATATCCCCGCGCAAATACCGGAGAAAGCCCAGATTGTTGACGCTGCTCAGGGTGTCGGGATGCTCCGGCCCGAGTACGCGCTCGCTTGCCTCCAGCGCCCGGCGATAGAGCGGCTCTGCCCCGTCCAGATCCCCGCGCTCCTGCAAGAGTAGGCCCAGATTGTTGACGCTGATAAGGGTGGCGGGATGCTCCGGGCCGAGGACGCGCTCGCTTGCTTCTAGGTCCCGTCGAAAGAGCGGCTCGGCTCCGTCCAGATCCCCGCGCGTCTGGAGGAGAAAACCCAGATTGTTGACGCTGGTCAGGGTGTGGGTGGCATCCGGCCCGAATTCTCGCTCAGATCCCGCGAGGGCCCGGCGCATGAGTGGCTCAGCCCTGGCGTAGGCGGCGTTGCGGCAGGTTTCGAAACCGGCAAAGTTGGCAAGCAGCCCCAACGCCGACTCGGGGTCCTGTCGCCGCTCAGTCCGATCAAAGACCGCTTCGGCATGCGGTGCGAAGGCTTCCCACTTTGCCCAGGTGGAAATGTCCTGCCCGTCATTCGGCCTCCAGGCGTTGAGTAGGGTGAGAAGCGCCTCGAAGGCGGAAGTAGTGGTGGCTTCCAGCCGCCGTTGGGCGGCGG
>JBLHKS010000252.1:0-9492 GCA_047620505.1 Verrucomicrobiales bacterium
CCGCCAACTGCACCGAGAGCACGATCTCGTCTGTGTCGGCCTTTGCGAAAATCTGGCGGCGCGCAACCAGCAGCTGCTGGTTGAGATGCGTTCGGCGACGGCGCTAACATCGGAAATCGACGGCATCTTGAAGGACGCCGCCGATCTCCGCGAAGAATGCCGGCGGGCGACGCTGACTCACATTTATGAGGTCAGCCGACTCCTGCCCGAGGACCAAGCCGTTCGCTATCGCGAGATGATGACCGCGCGGCTCGTAGGGCACGGATTTCACCATCACACGGCGATCGGTCCCAGTCAGCTGCCGCCCCCGCAAGGCGATCCTGACGGCGATCATCACGACCCTGCCGAATGAGTTCCCCTGATGAATCGGCACGCCCCGCGCCAAAAGGGCGATGATGCTGACGCAGCCGAAATGGCGCGTCTTCAGCGCGGCGACGAATCTGCGCTCCACGCGATCATGGAGCGCTGGGAGAAATCCGTGCTCAGCTTCATTTATCGCTATGTCAATAATTGGAGCGTCGCCGTCGATCTTGCGCAGGAAACCTTCGTCAAAGTCTATCAAAGTCGCGCCCGCTACAAACCGCGCGCCGCGTTCTCGAGTTGGCTCTTCGCGATCGCCGTCAATCTCTGCCGGAGTCATCGCCGCTGGGAACGCCGACATCCGCGTGGCGGTTTTGAGGAGTCCGAACGCGCCCTTGCGGACGAAGCTGATGAAGACACGACACCGGACGATTCCGCAGATCGCGACGACCGCGCCCGGATCGTTCGCAAAGCGATCGGCGACTTGCCGCATTCGTTGCGCGTTGTGATCCTGCTTTTTGAGTTTGAAGGGCTTTCTCATCGCGAGATCGCACAGGCGCTCAGTTGTTCGGAGAAGGCGATCGAAACCCGGCTTTACCGCGCCCGCAAGCGCTTGAGGGAGACGCTCGAAGAACAGCTCGGGTGAGTCGGGCAGACTCTCTGATCTACTAAGCAATCGCGAGTCGCCCGCCAGCTTCGGAGAGAATCTCATCGAGACTCAGCCCCCGCCCGCCAAAACGCGGAATACGAGCCGGCTCCGGCGGCTGATGGTGTGCCAGAGGACGAAGCCGATGTGGAACGCGATGAAGCCGAGAATCGTCCAACCGAGAATGCGGTGAATCCAGAAGAGGACATCTCCAAGGTTGGCGTTAGCAGCCATTGGCGACGCAAGTGTGAAGAGGCCAAAGAATTCGAGACTCTCGCCGCGTGACCAGACCATCGCGGCGCCAGCGGCGGGGAGCGCCACCATGAGGACGTAGAGGTCGCGCTCGACGATGCGAGTGAAGCGGCGTTGGCGCTTGGAAAGTTCCTTCGCCCAGCGTGGCATGGGTGTGGTTAGCCGCCATGTCAGGCGGCCGAGAATGATGACGAAGGCGAGCAGGCCGATCGACTTGTGCCAGAAAAGCGCCGCGCTATCGTGTGCGTGCGCATGATCGGAGCGCATAACCATGCGCGCTGTGATCGTGACCCGGCGCGAGCCACGCAGTCGTGAATTGCGCGACGAGCAGGACGAAGACCGTCCAGTGGAAGACTTTGGAAACGACGCCGTAGCGTTCGGGAGTGTTGCGTAGTTGCATGGGGGAGATGGATCGAATGTTGGGCGTTGAACGCCGCCAATCGCCGGTTCCCCTTGAAAAAAGATTTCTGAAATTTCTGTGAGGGGTAGCGCGTCCTACGGCGTTGAACCCGGTGTGAGAACTGCGTTTGACCGCCGTTCGCGCGGGCGTAGTTTCCTCGCGCTTCCCAACCTCCACATGACGATTGGAAAACAGATTCTCGGCCTGTTCTTGGCGATTTCGATCGCTTGGCCGTTCTGTGCCTGCGGCCATGCGGAGAGCGCGGAGGAAGCCCCCGCACAGCACAGTTGTTGCTCGGCGAACACTAGCACGATCGATTCAGCGCCGGATCAACCTGAGCCAAACGACGACAAACCCTGCGCGCATTGCGAGGGCGAGCCAGCGGACATGGCGAAGATGATCCAACTCGCGCCACCCGCTGAATCGGGCGGAGTCGCGCCTCCGCCAGCCGTTGTCGAGATTACTGTGCACCTCATGTCAGCGGCTGTCGAGCCGCGTGAAATCGGGCACGATCCGCCGCCACCTCGCCAGCAGTTGCTGAGCGCGTGGCTCTGCGTTTTCCGGCTGTGAAGAAGTGATGATCGATGGCGCTGGCTGTTCGCTGGCACCGCTTCTGACGCGTGAAACTGGCGCTGGCATTCTGCCGGGCCGGGTCGCCGTCCACCACGATTCGCTCACTTCTTCCGTTTATGAGAACCACTTTCCTTTTCGCACTAACTCTTTCCTTTTCGCTAACCGTATCCGCTCTTCACGCCGAAGAGGTCGAGTACGATTTGACCATCGCCGAGACCACGATTTCGCCCGCGGGCAAACCGGTCAAAGCCCTCACCGTCAACGGCGGGATTCCCGCGCCCGTCCTGCGATTCCGCGAGGGCGACGTCGCCGTGTTGCGCGTCCACAACCAGCTCAAGCGCGAAACGACTTCGATTCACTGGCACGGCCTCCTCCTTCCTAACGCTGAAGATGGCGTGCCGTATTTGACCACTCCGCCGATCAAGCCGGGAACGACGCACACGTTCCGATTTCCGCTGACCCACGCCGGAACTTACTGGTATCACTCGCACACCGGATTGCAGGAACAGCGCGGCGTCTACGGCTCGATCGTGATCACGCCGAAGGGCGGCGAGACGATCCGCGCGGACCACGATACTGTGCTTGTCCTCTCCGACTGGACGAACGAGAAACCCAAAGAAGTCATGCGCACCCTGATGCGGGGCAGCGAGTGGTATGCGTTTCGCAAAGGCAACCTGCAATCGATCACCGGCGCGATGAAGGCCGGTGCGTTAAGCGAATTCGTAGCGCGCGAGGCGTCGAAGATGCCGCCGATGGACATCTCCGACGTGGCTTACGACGCGTTCTGGATCAACGGCGCCGAGGAATCAAACTTCAAAGCGAAGCCCGGCGAGCGGGTGCGGTTTCGCGTCATCAACGCTGGAGCTTCGAGCTATTTTTATCTGCACTCCGCCGCTGGCCCCCTCGAGGTCGTCGCCGCCGACGGACCGGAGGTCGCCCCCTTCGAAGTCGATCGTCTCTTGATCGGGATTGCCGAAACCTACGACGTGATTTTCACTATTCCGGCTGAGGGCGCTTGGGAAATCCGCGCCGCGGCTCAAGACGGCTCTGGGCACGCCTCGATCTTTGTCGGCGAGGGCGAGAGACGCCACGTTGAGGCGATCCCGAAGCCTAACATTTATTCGATGGACGAGATGATGGAGGTCGCGCTGAACGACCCGCTGTCGATGATGGAAGTGGGAGGAACCCCGATGAAGATGGCGGGGCACTCGATGAAGGCGGAGGCGCCCACCATGAATATGGAGGGAGAGATGGCGAACCACGAACCCGGTCCGCGCCCGCTTTCGCCGTATCACCGGCTGCGCTCGGTCAAACCAACCGAGATCAACCCGGTTCTGCCGCGCCGCAAGATCGAGCTGCGCCTGACCGGCGACATGCAGCGCTACATCTGGTCGTTCAATGGTAAAACGCTCGCCGAAGAGAGCAAAATCCCGGTCACCAAGGGCGAGGTTCTCCAGATCGAAATGATCAACGACACCATGATGCATCACCCGATTCATCTGCACGGTCATTTCTTCCGCCTGCTCAACGGACAGGGAGCGAGCGCCCCGCTCAAGCACACCGTCGATGTTCCGCCGATGGGTCGGCGCACGATCGAGTTTCACGCCAACGAAGAAAAAGACTGGTTCTTCCACTGCCACTTGCTTTACCACATGGATGCTGGCATGGCGCGTGTCGTCAGCTACACCGAGCAGGGCGAGGATCATCAACCCACGCTTGATCCCAAGCTGGTGAACCCGACGTTTTTCTTCGCTCAAGGCTCGGTTCAGAACCACATGAGCATGGGCATGGCCACGTTCATGAGCGGCCGCGAAGACCTCATGACGACATGGGACGTCGGCTACGGCGAGCACGACGAGTATGAGGTCGATGTGACGTGGAATCACTATTTCAACGCGGATTGGACGAGCTTTCTGGGTTACCGGTTCACTGACGATGACGAGGCGGAGAACCGGATCATCGCCGGGGTCGAACTCCGCCTGCCCTACTTGGTCAGCAGCTTTGCGCAGGTCGATAGCGACGGTGATTTCCGCTTCGGCCTCGGTAAAGACCTGCCCGTGACCGACCGCGTCACCATCTTCGGCGATGTCGAGTTCGACACGAACACCGAATGGGAGTGGTCCGCTGGCGCCGCCTATCTCATCAATAAACGCCTCTCGCTGATCACCCAATACCACTCCGAGCATGGCTTCGGTGCTGGCGTCTATTTCCGCTTCTAACATTTACCCAAAAACAAACAGACACCCCAAAATGAGAACCTACCCCAACCTCAAAACCACCATCGTCGCCGCAGCAGCTGCTGGCGCGTTCCTCTTCGCCGGCCTCGCCATCGGCGCGCCTCAAAACGCCAAAGCGAAGCCTTACCCGCTCGAAAACTGCATCGTCACTGGCAACGAACTCGGGTCGATGGGCAAACCCTACCGCATCGTTCACGAAGGACAGGAAGTGAAGTTCTGCTGCAAACCCTGCGTGAAAAAATTCAACGCCGATCCGGCGAAGCATCTCGCCAAACTCAAAAGCTAATCACCAAATAACCGAAACCGAGTCCTATGAAAAAGATATTCATTCTCATCCTTAGCGTCGGTGATCGGACAAACCTCGGCTTCCGTCTCTGACTTGGCTTCGGCCTTCGCGTCTTCGACTTCTGTCTCAGCAGCAACTGCTGGCGGCCGGGGCTCGACCGTTTCTGGCTTAGATTGTGGAGGCGCCGGGCGTTTACAGGCGGAGCAGTGAGCTGCCTTGGCCTTGGGCTTCGAATCATCTGAGACTGCCGATTTGTCGTCGTGCTTGTGGCCGTCGTGCGACCATGCAAGTGGGGAACAGACGGCGAGCGCCAAGAGAGCTGAACCGGACGCGAGGAGGGTGAGGAGGGAGTTGGTTTTCATGTGGTTTGGTTGGTTGGGTTTGGGATGAATCGACTCAGACCGCAGAGCGTTTCCGGGTTGCGGCGAACATGCGTAATTCCCTGAAAAAGAGGGATTTGGGCGCGAATTGGAAGATTCTGAACATTTTCCAAGGGGTAAGCCGGGCGACCGGCGTTTAACGCGGCATGACTCTGTCTAAAACCATCCCCATCGCCACGATTGGCTCCTCCATTCTCGTCCTTTTCGCCGCCATCGCCGTCGGTCTGACCCTCAGCAGCTGCGAGACCACGACGACTGGCTCCGGCGGCCACGGCCACGGCCACGGGGGCCACAACCACACTCACGCTCCGGCGAACGAAACGGCCAAGCCTGCTGGAGAAGAAAAGCTTTGCCCGGTTTCCGGCGAAGTCATCGAGAACGCTTACGTCCTTGATTACCAAGGTCAGAAGATCGAGTTCTGCTGCAAGCAGTGCGGCAAAGAATTCCTCAAGAATCCTTCGGCTTATCTTGGCGGCAACGCTTCTTAATCGGCGACGAAACTCTGACATCGTCTGATGCTCGACAAGGTCAACCAGCGTAGCTGGGACTCTCGTGACGGCGTGCGTTCGCTGATTTCCGACGAGGATCTCCAGCCCCCCGAAGCGCACATTTTCCAGCATCTGCTGGCTGAGGAACTGCGTGATGCGCGGGTGCTCGAACTCGGCGTTGGGACCGGTCGCGTCACCAAACACCTGCTGGAGCTAACGCCGAATCTCGTCGGAATCGACTACGCGCCGAACATGGTCGCGATCTGCAAGGAACGATTTCCGGACGCCGAATTTCACGAAGCCGACGTCCGCGATCTCGCCGCGTTTCGCGATGGCGAGTTCGATTGCGTCGTCTTTTCCTACAACGGTCTCGACTACATTTCGCACGCCGACCGGCTCGCGGCGTTGAACGAAATCTGGCTCGTGCTCAAACCCGGCGGGCGGTTTGTGTTTTCGACCCACAACCTCAGCGGCGCGGAGTTTCCGGGGCCGTGGTCGCTGAAGAACATCGCCTTCACGCTCAATCCGCTGCTGCTCGCCAAGCGCTGCTACGCCTACGGTCGCGGCATTTTCAACCATCTCAGAAACCGGCGACATCAGGAAGAGGGAGAGGGTTACTGCATCGGCAATGACGCGCTGAACTACACAATCCTGACTTACTACATCAGCCCCGAGGCGCAGCTCGCGCAGCTGGAGGAATTCAACTTCGGCGACGCGCGTCTCTTCGACTTGGCGGGCACCGAACTCCAAGCCGGCGAGCCTACCGACACACCTTGGATCTACTACGTGACGACAAAACAATGACTCTGCGCCGCATCATTTCGATTCCCGGCAAGCTGCTTCGCATCTTCAGCGAGCACGGTTTCCACGATGGAATCGGCACGCTCATCAATTTTGCTCGCGACCGCCGCGCGGATCGAAGTTTCGGCGTTACCACGAATCGCAGCTACCTTTTGCGCGACCACGGTGTCGAAGACGAAAACTACGTCGACTACGGCCCGATCACCTACGCCGCCCTGCGCGCCGCAATCCGCGCCTGCTCGGTAACGATGAACGGCTCAAACGTTTTCATCGACTTCGGCGCCGGTCGCGGCCGGGTCTTGTTGGAAGCGGCGACGCATCCGCTCAAGCGCGTCATCGGCGTCGAATTCATGCCGGAACTCGCCGAGCAAGCCGAGCAAAACATCGCGACCGCGCGCGAACACGGCCGGCTGCGTTGCGATGAAGTCGAGGTGCTTCGTGAGGACGCGACCGAATTCGTGATCCCGCCCGAAGCGACAATCCTGCACTTCTTCAATCCCTTCCGCGGGCCCATCCTCGATCGCGTTGTCGAAAACCTCGCCGCCTCGCTCAGCGCGAACCCGCGCAAAATCTTCGTCCTCTTCGCCAATCCCGACGACTTCGACCGCATCCTTAAAAACAGCTCGCCGATTCCCACCGAATGGATCAAGAATGAAAAAACCATCACATGGCCGCTTTTCCGAACTGATGAAAACGAACTCGGAAACGTCTACCGAAACTACGTCATCGATTCCACCAACAACTCAACAACCTGACAACTGACATGAAACTCAAGAATCTCATTCTCGCCCTCCTCGCCTCGACCGCCGTTGCGTTCACGCTCGCCTCTTGCGGCGACGACCACGATCACGCTGATCACGACCACGGCGATGGCGGCTCAGCAGCAGCTGACCCCACCGCCGACGGCTACCCGCTGAAAACCTGCGTCGTTTCCGGCGAAGAACTCGGCAGCATGGGCGAGCCGGTCATCGTCAAGCACGGCGAGGTAACGGTTAAACTTTGCTGCAAATCCTGCATCGATGACTTCAACGCCGAGCCGGAGAAATTCGTCGCGAAACTAAAGTAGTCGCCCCGCTGAATTTGCTCGCCGGGAGTTGACCCGGCGAGCTTCGACGCAGATCCGCCAGCCAAATCAGTGGTCGTGATGGGTGTGCGGAATCAGGAGGAACTTCTCCGTCCTGACATCGCCAAAAGACACGGTCACTTGGGCCTTGAACTTCGGGCCCATCAACCATGCGGCGTCGGCGCCGGTTTCGCCGGGGAAGATGAAGTAGTTGGTCTGGCCGTCGCGCATGTTCGGCTCGCCGTCTTCGTCTTCGTTTTTCGCGGTGTTGCGCACCACGAGGGTGACGCTGGCTTCTTTGGCGTCTTCAAACGCGACCGTGATCTTGGCGTCGGCGGCGAGGTCGAACGGCTTTTTGCCATCGGCGCTGGTCAGCCAAAGTTCGAGGTCGCCTTTGTCGTCGTGCAGCTTCAGTTCGAGACGGCCACCCTTGAAGTCGGCGAGCATGCCTTCGTGGGGACCGATGACGTCTTTGCGGAGTGGAATCGAACCCACCGACTTGGCGCCGTTCGGCTTCTGGATTTGGACCCACCATTTTGCTCCTTCCGGAAGAGGATCGGGGGCGACCGCATGAATGTCGTAGTCGTCGTGCGCCGATGCGTAATCGCCTTTGCCTACGGTCGAGAGCGTGCGGTCATCCGTTCCGATCCACGCCCGGACGACCGTATCGCCCTTGTCGCTGTATGGGAGTTTGATGACGAGGTGGCCTTCTTTGCCCGCTTCGACTTTCCCGTGACCCTGCGCCGCTTCGACTTTGATGCCTTTAATGTCAAACGTGCCGAGGGCGACTTCATCGTGGGCGTGGTCGTGTTCTTCGTCCTCCGCGGCGAGAGCCATTGGGGCGGAAGCGAATGCGAGCGCGGAGAAGGCCGCGATTACAACAAGTGTATTTGGTCTATTCATAGGATTTGGATGTTGGTGTTTTTGGTTGAGTTAGGTTAATTGGTTCGGTTTCAGTTATTCTTAACGTCGTTCATTACTTGTCAGTTGGGTCGGGTTCTTGCTTGGCTTGTGGGTTTGGATTGTTGGCGATCACGCGGTGAATCGCCGCATAGCCCGCCGGGACGATGATGAGATTGAGAAAGGTCGAGGAAAGCAGGCCCCCGAGGATGACGACCGAGAGCGGAGCCAGGATTTCGTTTCCGGGCATGTCTCCTCTCAGGACGATGGGAATCACCGCCAGCGCCGCGGTCAGGGCCGTCATCAGGATCGGGACGAGCCTCTCCGACGAGCCTTGCACGATTGCTTCGTACATACTTTTGCCCTCGTGCTTCACCAAATGCTGGTAGTGGTTCACAAGGAGAATGCCGTTGCGCACGGCGATCCCGAAGAGGGTGATGAAGCCGACCATGCTGGCGATCGAGATAACCGGCGCTGTGTAGCGTCCGCCCAGGTTGAACAGAGCGACGGTATTGCCGATCACGCTGGGAGACTCGGCCAGGTAGATGGCGATGATGCCGCCGATGAGAGCGAGCGGAAGATTGACCAGCACCAGCAGCGCCACACGGAATGAACCAATGGCCAACTGCAGCAGCAGGGTCATGAAGAGAACGACGAGGCCGCTGAAGATAAATATCGTCTTACTGGCGGCTTGCTGCGCTTCGAACTGGCCACCGTAGTGCACCGTGTATCCGTGCTTCTGGACGATCGGATCGACCCGTTCGCGCACCTGTTCGACCATGTGCCCAAGGTTGTAACCCTCGTCGAGGTTCATCGTAACAATGGCCTTCCGTTGGGCATTCTGGCGGGCGATGAGATTCGAGGTCATTTCCGGGCCGATGTCCGCGACTTCGCTCAGACGCACCTGGGCGCCGCCTTCCCCGAGCAGGATCAGGTTGCCAAGGTCGCGGAGGTCGTCACGCTCCGATTCGTCGAGACGGACGGCCAGGTCGTAACGGCGCACGCCTTCGTTCACCCGGGCCACGATCGAACCGAAGATCGAGTCGCGCACCTGCTGGGCGGCGGAGAGCGGCGTGAGGCCAAAAGCGGCCAGATCCTCGGGACGGTAGCGTACCGGCAGGGACTGAATCATTACCTCCCGGCTCGCGGCCACGTCCCGGGCTCCC
>JBLHKS010000253.1:0-9420 GCA_047620505.1 Verrucomicrobiales bacterium
GCACCGATTCAAACTCCGGATTGTGACCTGTCCGACTGCCGAGGCCGGTAAATAGAAAAACCGCCTCAACCTCCAAGTGTTCCGCCATTTTTAACGCTTCTTCAGGCGAACTGCGTCCGATACCGCTCAGCTCCCATTGAAAAACTGGAAGTTTAAGACTTCGTGAGGCGCGTTCGACAAGTTCGGCAGCGTTCGTTGCGTCTTCGATCTCCATCACAATAAGCGGATGGTGGGATCGAATAAGCGTTTTGAGATCGTGGAGGCTCATGTTGGGGTTTTGGGCTCCGCAAAATTACCATAATTACCGTATCAAGTCCACGTTTGATTTACGTTTATTAAGTAAATCGGTCGTCAATCGCAAAAAAAAAGCGAGAGCCGCATTTGCGACTCCCGCTCGTAGTATCAAAAAGTGATCAAATGCAAATCGCTTACCAGCTGATCCGAATCCCGCTGGTGACGCCCCAACCGTCATACTCGCCACCGTCGTTCGCGTTGTCGCTTGCGGTGGTGTATTCGACGCCGTTCTGCCACTTGAGCTTGTGTCCGCACATGTAGTAGTTCACGCCGAAGAAGAACTCGTGCACTTCGTCCGCCCGGCCCCTGACGGCCCTGCTTTCGTAACGATCAAGACGCACGCCGTTGTCGCCATCGCTATTAACATAGTTGTAGCTCGCGACCAGCTGCCACTGCTCGCTAATGTTGTAGAACGGCATAATCGCTACCGCGAAAAGATCTGGCTGACCCTGATAACCCTCAGCAGCTGCTACGTCCGTCCAGACGCCGAAATTGCCATTCTCGAACTTGCCGTTGAGCGAGACCACCTGGCCGAGGTCACGCGTATTGACGTTGCCCTCGTCCTCGCTGTTGTAGACGTAATCCACAGCAATCAGTGCCTTGTCGAGACCAAACGAATCCGCAAAGTCGTAACCGATCGTCAGTAGACCGAAATTACCGGCGTCGAAATCGCCAAATTCCGCGGTCGTGGCCGAAGAAAAGAGACCGACGTTGTAAACCCAGTTTTCGACCTTGCCACTTGCGGTGACACCCGAGTGGTATTCCACCGGGAACCAGAGGTTCGTCGAAAGCAGACTGCGCTCCAAACGCATCAACTTCTTGGAAGACGTCTTACCGCCCATGGTGAAGGCAGCGGACTGCTTTCCGATTTTCAACTTGAACGCATCGCTTCGCGACCAGGCAATATTGGCGTCGGTGAGCCCCCGGTAGAGAGGATCGGGATCGTTGAGATTCAAGTCGGCTTCCGAGTGAAGCGTGAAGTTGTCGAGAAACTTCATTTTGAAGCCGCTCCGGAAACGCCGCCACTGGAGTTCCTCGTAGTCGTCGCCCTGATCCGGGTAGAAAAACGCGGCGTCCGCCTGCAAGCGGCCAGTGTAGGCGATGCTCTGGATTGGGCCGTCGCTGGTGTAAAACTCAACCATGTCGAAGATGTCGCAGAACGAGCTGGGATCTTCGATTGTCACGGCTTTGTCGTCTCCGGCCTGAACCGTGCCGACAGCCAACGCTACGGCGCTGACCATTCCGAGTAGGGCCTTCATTGTGTATTTATTAGGTCTCATTGTTAGAGTGTGTTTGTGCTTGTGTTGATTGACGCGCTCAGGTTTAGCAGCCGACTCGATTCCCTCCAGAGAAGCCTTGTAACGATCTCGCCACAATCGCAGTGGGCTTACCTCTGAAGACAAACGGCCGCTTCCAGACATAAAAAAGGCGGGACGAAAATAAAGGCCCGCGCAGAATTCCAACACCCGCGAGAGGTGTTGTTGCTGAATTCAAACGACGACCGCCGTTTGGAAAACCATGATTCATGGTTTCCATCGGTGCGGAATTGTTCGGAACTGACTCATTTGAGAGCGCAAGCCGTGAAGGTGAAACGCTGGAGCCAAAAATCAACCCCAAATCCAGCAGCTGCTGGCGTCGACAATTCCGTTTACAATTCTTTCCCCAGCAGCGTTCATCGCGACCGACATCCAACGCCCATGAAATCCAACCGGTTACGCCCGTTCATCGCCGGCATCCTCGTCTCGTTCGTCCCTTTGTTTTCCGCCTCATTCGCTCAGGAAGCCGTTTCCGTGCGGGTCGCGAAGCCAACGAAAACAACGCTGAAGCGATCCACGACCCAACCCGCGACGCTGCATCCGTTTCAGGAAGCGGACCTCGGCTCGCGCGTTACCGGATACGTAAAATCCGTCGCGGTCGACATCGGCCACAACGTTGAAGCCAACGCCCCGCTCGCTGAAATCGACGCGCCGGAAATGGCCGTCCAACACGAGCGAAAGCTGGCGGAGGTGAATTTTCTGACGTTCACGCAGGCGCAGCTGCAAGCCGGAACGGCGGTGGCCGAAGCGCAGGCGAAGGCCGACAAACTGGAGTTCGATCGCTTCGATAAACTCGCCGAATCCGGCTCGGTCACGCAAAAGGCGCGCGACGAATCGCAACGCCGAATGGAGGCTTCGAAAGCCGGGTTAGCCGTCGTTGAGGCCGAGGTCAAAGCGGCAGGCGCGTCGGTTGTCGTCGCTCAGATGGAAACCAAGGAGCTTAAGGCGATGATGGATTTCGCGACCCTGCGCGCACCGTTTAAAGGCGTCGTCACGATGCGCGATGTCGACCCTGGCGATCTCGTCAAGTCCGCCGGAGCAGCCGACGGCCACGGTCCGCTCTTTAAAGTGGCCGATCTCAGCACGCTGCGAGTCCGGGTCGCTGTTCCCGAGCGCGATGCCGTCTGGGTTGACGTCGGAGATCCCGCGGAGTTCCGCTGTCGCTCGTTAGCTGGCGTTTTCGAAGGAAAAGTCGCGCGCTCATCGCGATCGATCGATGTCCAGACCGGCTCGATGCTGGTGGAGATCGATTTGGACAACTCCAAGGGCACGCTCATTCCTGGAATGTTCGGCGAGGCGACGATTCACTTGGAAGAGCACGAAAACGCGCTCGTTCTTCCAGCCGGTTCGGTGCGATTCGACGAGAGCGGAACCACAGCGACGGTCTACGTGATCTCCGAAGGCAAAGCCAAAGTTATCGAGGTGAAAACCGGTCTCGACGATGGAAATTGGATCGAAATCATCAGCGGATTGACCGGCGAAGAAGAAGTCGCCGCTGGCTTGCTCGGCCGCCTTGCCGACGGAGCGCCAGTCAAGGTGATTGCCGATTCGAATTGAGCCCTGAGAGCGAGCCAACTCAGCAGCTGCTGGCTTTGACGGCACAGGAAAATCGGAAGGCGGCAGGCTTGACGCTCCTCTTTAAAAAAGGCAGGCTGTCGCGAACTGAAAGCCATCACCATGGGAAAAATCTTCATTCCAATCCTCGCGGCCTTTTTCATAGCGCCGATGTGCTTCGCCGAGA
Organism: Verrucomicrobiales bacterium; assembly: GCA_047620505.1. Taxonomy (GTDB): domain Bacteria; phylum Verrucomicrobiota; class Verrucomicrobiia; order Verrucomicrobiales; family DEV007; genus JBLHKS01. The sequence goes on from JBLHKS010000253.1 coordinate 3,352, forward strand.
TGCACAAATTCACGAGTTCCGATGGGTCAAAAACCCTCGTAGCTGAAGTCATCGCCTTCGACTCCACTAAACAGGTTGCGACCCTGCTTCTCGATAACGGGCGAACCATCAATTCTCCCGTCACGGCCTTTAAGAAAGAGGATCAGGAATACATCCAGAAAACCGGATCGGCGAAGGAGGCTGGGAAAAAGCTCGCGGTCCGGTTCGTCGACGAAGAAGAGACGCTCAACGAACTGAAAAACCCGCTCAACGGCTACCAGACGCTCTACGTCAAAAGCGGATACGCGTTGGAACTCCGAAACAACGGAGCAGCAGAAATGAAGGGGCTCGAAGCCGACTACCAGATTTTCTACAAGACTTATCTCAATCCTTTCTCAAGCCGGGAACGCACAGACAAAGTCATCGCCGGCAAACTCGACATTCCCCAATTGGCAGCTCAGAAGGAGTCGAGCGTTAGCACGGACGGAATCAAGATGACCCGAATAAGGCAGCTGCCGAAAAGTCAATGCATCGGCGGGACGTGAGTGCGTCCGGCCACTTCGTTCCGCGGTTCGCGGACAGATCAAATTGATGGAATTATTGTGAGAGTTAAAATGGACGGGCTTGCAGTCAAGGAGTTCAAGTTCCCAGCGCACCTCACCAAAGAATGGGACGAGGCAGCCAGCGACACAGAAGGCAACTGAGGCGTCCCAATAATCAAAATTTTTGAATGAATCGGCGGTCAAATTGACCGCCGATTTGCGTTGGTGGTCGGTGGCTGTTAAACCAGCTCCTCAATCACCTTGCCCTCCGGCAACGCGATCATCGGCCGACCATTCGGAGTTTCGAGCTTAGCTCGCGGATCCATCCCAAGAGCGTGGTAAACCGTGGCGGCGAGATCCGGGACTGACACCGGGCGTTCGGTGACGTCCGCGCCGTGTTTGTCGGTCGCGCCGAGCACGACGCCGGTCTTCACGCCACCACCCCCGATGGTCAGGCTGAAGGCGCGATTCCAGTGATCCCGGCCGGGACCTCGGGCATCGCTGTTGAGCTTCGGAGTGCGGCCGAATTCGCCCGCGGTGATGACCAGAGTATTGTCCAGCATCCCGCGATCATCCAGATCGTTCAAGAGCGCGGCGTAGCCCTGGTCGTAGGGCGGAACTTCCGTTCGGAGACGCGGGAAAACTTCGGGGTGATGATCCCAGCCGTAACGAACATAGCCTTTCACGGTCACAAACCGGACGCCGGATTCGACAAGCCGCCGCGCGAGCAGCAGGCCTTGGCCGATACGATTACGGCCGTAGCCATCGCGAACTTTCTCAGGTTCTTTGGACAAATCGAATGCATCCTTGGCCTTTGACGAGGTGATGAGGCCGAAGGCGCGTTCCTGAAACTCATCGTGAGTTCGCTCGAACTCCTGCCGATCCTCAGTCGCGGATTGAAACCCGTCGAGCGCACCGACGAGCCCGCGCCGATCGTCGAGCCGATGCGGATCCACGTTCGGCGAAAATTCGTCAACAGCGAAACTCGCGGCGTTCGGATCGCGGTCAATCAGCACCGGATCGTAGGCTCGCCCCAGAAAGCCGCCCATGCCCGGAGCGCCGTACTGCGCGCTGCTGAGGCTGCCGAGTTGAACGAAGCTCGGAACCTGGCGAGCGCGTTGTTCCTGCTGATGACTCAGCATCGCGCCGTAGCCTGGCGGGTTGATCCCGTTAGCCAGTTTGCCGCCGCTCATCAGGTGAAAATCGCCCTGGCCATGGGTTGGCGAGTAGGAATGCATCGAGCGGATCACGGAAAACTTGTCGGCGCACTTGGCCATGTTCGGCATCAGCTCAGAAAGCTGGAGCCCCGCCGTGTTGGTCGAGATCGGGCGAAAAATCCCGCGAATGTCCGAAGGCGCCTCGGGCTTCATGTCGAACATGTCGATGTGGCTCGGACCGCCGAGGAGCCAGAGCAAAATGCAGTTCACTTCTTTTCCGCCCGCCCCAGCAGCTGCTTGCGCGCGGAGCATTTCCGGCAGGCTAAGCCCAAGCGCGGTCAGGCCGCCAACGCGCAGGGCTTCACGGCGGGAAACTCGGTTCCAGTTGGATTTCGGATTCATTGAGATTTGGTCTTCAGGCCGTCGTTCAGTTCGTGCACTTTGCTGATGATTCGTTCTTCGACAGTTGCGGTGAATGGCCCGTGCTGAGGAATCGTGGACATGTAGCGCATCGCGCTCGCAGCTTCGTAGCCGCCTTCTTCGAGCACGCGACGACTGGGAATGTAGGCGAAGACATCATTCGAGTAACCCGCGACCCAAACCGGTGCCGCGCCTTCCAACTCCCGCTTCAGACGAACGGCGTAGTCGACCACAGTCTCGCCTGGTAACGCGACGAAAGTCAGGGTGTCGCCGATCTGAATGACTTGAATCGGGCAGTCGTAGGTTTCGAGCAGCTTGCCCTCGGTCTCGATCCGATGCAGCAGACGCTCGCCCCAGACGCGATCAAACTTGTTCTCCGATTTGGCTAACGCCTCCAGCTCCTCTCGACTTGGCGGCGGGACGTAGTCGAGCGTCGCCATGTCGTAAGCCGCGCGGAGCGGACCCGTCAGCGGATTGGGCTCCGTTCCGAGCGCCGCCTCGACCGCGTTGGCCAGAGTCCGGCCGTGTTGCTGGGCGAGTTCAAGCGATCGACGCGGATACGGATTTTGATCGCCGCCGCAGCCCATCATAAACATGGCGACCGTGTCAGGGTGCGCTTCTTCCAGATATTCCTGGGCGAAACCGGCGTAGTCGCCGCAGAACTCGTAGAAGCTGAGCGTCGTGTTGTGGCAGGCATAACCAAAAAGCACGGCACGAATTTCGCCGTCCGGGCGCTCGACTCGCAACACCGGGACGTCGTGATCGACAGGCCCTTCCGGATTGGGATAGTTTTTGAAGCCCGCCGGATTCGGCGTTCGACGATTCATCGCAAAAGCGGCTTTGGCGTGTTGATAGGACAAGTTAGCCGGCCCGAGATCGCCAATCGCCGCCCCGACCAGATCCAGCAGCTGCTGTTGGAGACGATCGATGTAAGCCGTGGCCTGTTTCGCGCGGTCGGGGTCCAATCCGATGAGCGATGCCTCAGTTGTTTTGAGTTCCGGCCCGCAATGCGTATGCGAGCAATTCATGAGTAGGCCTTCCGGCGGCAGATCGTATTTTTCGCCAGCAGCCTTCTCCAGCCAGTCACGAGTCGGCCGCGGAATGCTGATAAGATCGGTCGTGATCATCACCAATCGGGTTCCGTCGGCATCCTCAATCGCAAGCGCCTTCGCGTAGAGATCGTGGGCTTTGCCTTCGGACGGCCTGAGCCGCGCCGCGTAGCCGGCCATCCACATCGGCTCCTGCGGCGTGATCGCGACAGACGCGGCACCGGCCTTGAACTTGGTTGGCTCGTCCGCACCCAAAAGCAGGGCCGGTAGAAGAAAAACGATGAGAACGGACGCTGTGAACTTACGCATGGTGTCCTTGAAACCACGCGCGATGGCCCGTCGCTCTCTCAGCAACGAACTGACATCGCAGCCCAACTTCTGTAGACTTCATCGCCCGCATTCTGTCATCCCGAGCTTGCCGAGGGACCTCCGGCCCTACCTTTGATGTTCGGTTCGCGCGGCGCGCCAGACTTTCAGGCGAGGTGAATGCTCCAAAACGATCGAGGCTGAAGGTAATTCGTGAGGTCCCTCGACAAGCTCGGGGTGACAGCTTGAAGGGAAGAGTCAGGATCGAGAGAATCGCGACTATTCAAACAACGCCCGAATCTTTCCGGCATGTCAGGACCTTGCCAGGAGGCGTAAAGTTCCTGGCCACCGCCTTTTCGAACTACTCGATCGTCAGTTCATGCTTACCCGCAGTCAGCCGCGTTTTACCCGCCGTCATCGGCCCAGGGCATGGACGCCATCGAGCGTAACCACTGCTTTGCCGTCGACCAAAAGGCGAGAGCCGTCGTCACTGCTGACTTTGAAGGTATATTCGCCCTCGATTGGAGCATTGATTTCCGCAGTAAACACGACTCCGAAATTGTCCTCGATCGTGCCAGTGACGGATTCGCCACCTGGCATGGTCCAGCTTTTGTGATCCTGTGCAGCGGCAGAAACCGCGAAAAGAACGAGGGAGTTGAGAGCGAGTAAAAATCTCATGGCATTGGGACCGGGTTAAATCCCCAAAGCCGGAGAACATTCAGCGGGCGTCGGATTTTTTTAGATCTTCAATTTGAGGAGGTTTTGACGCGGCATCCAGCGGCATCGCATCGATCCACCTTCGCAGCAGCTGCTGTTCTTCATCCGTGACGAAAGGGCCCTCCTCTTTTGGCGGCATCTCTTTATAATGAATCAGCTCGATGAGCAGGCTTTTCGGGGCATTGCCCTGCTTGATCGCCGGACCGGTGACGCCGCCTGAAAACAGCGAATCCAGCGTTCGCATGTCGAGCTTGCCACCTTTTTTCTTGCCGCCGTGGCAGCGAATGCACTTCTCCTCGAAGAGTGGCAGGATGTCCTTCTCGAAATCCAGCGCGTCATCCCCTAACGCACTACGGCCCGCCATCCCGAAGATGACGAGCCCGTAGAGAAAGACGTGAAGACGGATCAACATCGGCCGCCCGCAGAGACTTGGCTTACGCTTGACCGACAACGTTCACAAAGCAGTGGACGTGCGGGAGAACGCGGTAGTTCCAGATAAATCCGGGGCCTTCGATCCGCCAGGCGTCCCAGCGATCATTACCCTTTTCCGCGTCGTCCTTGTAGAACGCGAGCCGCAATTTCTCGATGCCGCCGTTCGTCGTGATGATCTCCATCACCTCGTCGCCATCCTCTTTGCGGAAAGGGTTGAGCAGTGTCCGCATGACGCCAGCGACCAGGTCTCGTTGCGATTCCTCAAGCTCGCCGTAACTGACGCCGGTCGGCGATTTTGCCACCAGCTTGGGCTTCAGCGCCCCTTGGCCATCGCCGGGGGAACCGACGATCACGGCCTGCTTGCGCTGCTCTTCGTTCAGCATTTCGAAAACACCCATGACTTCGCGAGTCTGGTCGTTGTAAACGTTGTTTTCGCTGTGGCCATTGGCAGAGTGACCGTAGTACATCGGTCCGCCGAAGGCGGCGTTCGGCTGGGAATTGCCGTCGCAGCGCAGCGTCAGGTGATGCCCGGCGAAGACCCAGGAAAAGGGATCCTTGCCTGAAGGGTCACCGTAGATCGCGATGCCGTTTCCATCGAATGAACCCGAGTTGTCCCACTTCCCTTTGCGGCTGATCCGATCATACGCTTCGTCACCCGAAAGGATCGACTTGAAGGTCGTGTGGATGAGGTCCTGTTGCGGCTTCGAAAATTGCTCGCCGAGCTTCTTGCCGAGCGGAGGTCCGTTATGCGTCTTAAGTCGTGTCGGCACGCCGCCTTTTTCCGCGCCGTGATTCCAAGGCTTCACCATCGCCACTTTCTGTTCGGCTGTCAGTCCCGCGAAAAGTTCGCGCACGAGTTCTTCCGCCGGTTTTGCTGCCGTCGCGGATCCTTCGGCGGCCGTCGCCCTGCTGGTGAACAGCGATGAGCCGCCCATGACGCCGATCGCCCCTCCAGCCACGGCGCCGAGGAAATGACGCCGGCCAAGATCGCTCGACGATGAGTCAAGCTCGGAGCATTCGGGGCACGGCTGAGGGTCTTGGTTGGAGTTCGCTCGAAGCTGCGTTCCGGGCGCTGCGCTGTTTGTAAAGGATTGGTGCTGAATAGGGTTCATTGTGCGGCACTCTATGCCTCGTTGAAGGGAGGTCAAGACGCCAAAGAACGGGTATCAGCAATGCGAAATGACGAAATGACGAGCAACCTAATATTTTCCGAGGATTACTCGCCTACGTTTGCATCCCTCGTCGTAAGAAGCAGTGAAAGCGTCCGAGCCGTTCACAGGTGTTTCGTAAATGCGCACGGAAAGGTTCCCTTCACGAAGAACTTGGGGGAACTTTCGAGGCATAGCCATGTCTCCATCATAAATGTCAACAGATCTCGTTTTAGAGATTGACTAAAACACTGAAACTAAGGCAGTTAAAGTGGCGACCCGTACGGGATTCGAACCCGTAATGATACGGGGGAATGAA